>CAJTRT010000003.1:89646-92258 GCA_910579105.1 uncultured Muribaculaceae bacterium
ATATAAACTCACAATGGCACGTCCGATCAAAGCGGGTCTCGATTACTTTCCTTTCGATGTCGACTTCTTCTCCGACGAGAAGATTGTTGTGATCGCCGGGGAATACGGCCTGAAAGGGGAACTCACAGCGATCAAACTCCTCTGCGCGGTATACCGTAACGGGTACTTCGCCGAGTGGTCAAAGCCGCTGAAATACAAGCTCCTCAAGGAACTGCCCGGCGTGTCGCAGGGTTTGCTCGAACAGATTGTGCAACGCTTGGTTGACTGGGACTTTTTCGACAAAGACCTATTCAACTCGGCAAAGATACTCACAAGCAAGGGAATCCAGCGCCGCTACCAGCTAATATGCGCCAAAATGCACCGAAAGGACTCTATCGTGGAATACTCGCTGCTGCCTCCGCCTAAACAGGTTGGGGTCGCGGAAAGGAAACCGAGACGGTCTGCCGGGAAAAAGGAGCGTAAGCCTGATGCCGACGACGATCATTCCGAAAATGCTACCGCGTCCAGGCACGAAAAAGCCAGGTCACCAGAGCCGGAGCGTGATATCGCGCTATCCGATTCCTTGGCGGCGATGAGGATGGATGCGGAATGGAGTGAGCCTGTATGTACCCGTTACCATATCACACCCGACAAACTTGTTAGCCGCCTCGACGAGTTCGCTATCCACTGCCGCTGCAACGGCAAGGAACGGCACGACGACATCGGCGATGCCAAGCGGCATTTCTGCCAGTGGCTTAGCAAGCAGAAAGACAACACACCACGGCCATCCGCCACCGGCGACTATACGTTCAACGGTGGTTTCGGCGGTAAAGATACCTGAAAACAATGACGACATACCCCCAATGCCTCGCCGACGAGCTGGCGAAATACGGGCAGAAGCCTACCGGCAACCTCGAATGGGACCGCGGGCTGCTCCTACTAATGCGTAAACGCAAGGAGGACGAATCCGCGGAAGTCCTGGCGCTTACCCCGATTGTCCGCAAATGCCACGACGAGGAGGAGCGCCAGCGTCGCTCGATGCCCGACCTCTCCGTCCCCGCGGTTTACGAGGCCCACGCTAAGCTGCTGCTGTACATCGCCAACAACATCGTGCTGGCTCCCCAGCGCCGAACCTTCGAGGTTGACGGGCACAACCGCGACGTGCTCCGCTTCCTCCTCCTGTATTTCAACGAGTGTCCTCTTGCCGAGCAAGTGTTTCCTGGCCGCGGTTACAAGCTGCACAAGAACATAATGCTGCAAGGAGGTGTCGGTGTCGGGAAAACCATGATGATGCAGATCTTCTCGGAATACCTCAGGCTGACATCCAATCCCCGTTTCTTCCACAACGTGTCGGTAACGCAGATGGTAAACCATTATACCATCCACAACAACATCGATTTGTATATCTACAACGAGGGAAACAGCGTCGGCTTCCAGATAAAGCCGATGAACCTGTGCCTTAATGACATCGGCGTTGACAACCGCCCGTTTTACGGGATTGACACCCTCACTGTTATCAACGACTTCCTGCATGCCCGCAACGAGCTGTGGGGCAACCTCGGCATCTCCGACCGCAAGTTCGCGCATCTGACAACCAACCTCGACGACGAAAAGCTGAAAAAGCTCTTCGGGCAGAAAGACGCCTACGGCCGCATAATCGACCGCTTCAAAACCTACAACGTAATTCCACTAACCGGCGACTCCAGAAGATAAAATGACAGACGAATATAAGGCTATCAGTGAGCGGATTGACACAATCGTAAAAGAGTCCAAACTGCTCGAAATGGACAAATATGCGCTTATGGCCGGATGTATCACAAAGGTAGCCCACCAATACAACCGTACCGACTTTGCAATAATAAAAACAAAACTGGCTATTGTGTGCAAAACTATGCTGGACGCAGTAGAAAAAGCAGAACAAATCTTTGGAAAACTTCAAAAATAAACAACATCAACATGGCAGCAATCACAACCATCGCCATTGTACTGGCGCTTTTCCTCGGAGTGGCCATCGTCATAGCCATGCGGAAATACTATGCCGCAGACCGCCTGCACCGAAAAATCAAAGACCTCAACAATCGGCTTCAAAGCTACCGAGACTCCGAAAGCGACTGCAAACCCTCTTACTCCGTCAAACGTGTTGACGATATTGGAAGCAAGTATTTCGGGAAGTGGGCGGTGTGTCGCTCAACCTAACATGGCGGCTACTTCCATCAGACCTGTATCAAAGTGTTCACCGATGAGGACGATGAGTTTAATCTCACGGAAGCCAATGAGCTCCTCGACAAACTCAACGAAAAATGAACATCGCAGAACTAATCATTCCACCAATTATTTGGCTTATTGCCATCGTTCTCGGAGGATTGGTGTGGACATTCGTCTATCAGAAACTAATTGCAGATAAGGTCACGGACTACCATGTAACCTACGAGTATTGCACTCTTGTACTGAAGAATGTCGGTTGGGAATATACTTATGTCTTGGAAGAACTTAACCGTTCGGGCATAGATGGATGGGAGTATGTAACAACCCTATCCACTAACCAGGCTTGCAAAGTAATCATCTTACTTAAACGCGAAATCACTACTGTCCACTAAAAATGGACGGGGTTAAAAATTAAATAAATTCGGTTC
>CAJTRT010000004.1 GCA_910579105.1 uncultured Muribaculaceae bacterium
CCCCCGAACCCGCCAAACTTTTCCCCGACTTTTTTCTCCCAGCAACGCGTTTTTTATGCTCTCCGGCATGTTTTATCACCCGAAAACACCACGGAAGCCGCACCACACCATAATATATTACTCACGCGAGCGTCATGCGGCATCGAACGCCCCCGCGCGGCCCCCCACCAAGCGAAAGAAGAAGAAGAAGAAGAAGAAGAAGAAGAAGAAGAAGCGAAATGGCGCCAAGTTGCCAAAACCGCCACACCAGCAACCCGCACGGAATACGCCGCGGAAAGCGGCTTTGCCTTTGTAATGGGATTTTCGTAATTTCGCGCATAGAAAGGACTATGAGAAAAAGCAATGTCAGGGGGCGGCAGGTCGACATGACCCACGGACCGCTTGCCGGAAAAATCCTGGTGTTCTCTTTGCCGCTCATCGCCAGCGGCATCCTGCAACAGTCGTTCAACGCGGTCGACGTGGCTGTGGTAGGCCGCTACTGCACGAGCCAGGCGATAGCGGCAGTGGGGAGCAACGGCCCCATCATCAGCATACTGGTAAACCTCTTCCTTGGAATCGCCGTCGGGGCCAACGTCGTGATAGCGACCTACCTGGGCCAGCGGCATTTCGAGGCGGTCAAGCGGTCGGTCTCCACGGTCGCCGCGGTCGCGGTGGCCTCGGGCCTGATCCTGACGGCGCTGGGTGTAACGCTCGCCCGGCCCATCCTCGAAGCCATGAGCGCGCCCCCCGACGTGATCGACCTCGCCGAGCGCTATCTGCGCATATATTTCTGCGGAATGCCGTTCCTGATGATCTATAACTTCGGCTCGGCGATCATGCGCAGCGTGGGCGACACGAAGCGCCCGTTTTACTCGCTGCTGGTCGCCACGGCGTGCAACTTCGCCCTCGACTGGCTCTTCACCGGGGCGCTCGGAATGGGGGTCGACGGCGTGGCCTGGGCCACGGTGATAGCCAACGGCGTGAATGCCGCCATCATCATCCTCTACCTCGTCCGCGAGCCCGAGCCTATAACCCTGTCACCGAGGCGGTGGAGCGTCTCGCGCCCCGACCTGAGGAAGATGCTCCAGATCGGCGTTCCCGCCGGCCTGCAAGGAATGGTGTTCTCCATCTCGAACATCTTCATCCAGTCGGCGATCAACAAGTTCGGGTCCGACGCCATAGCCGGGTCGGCAACGGCACTGACATTCGAGGCATACTGCTACTACATAATAACCGGCTTCTGCGCCGCCGCCATCGCCTTCACAGGGCAGAACTACGGAGCCGGGGAGGCCGCGAGGTGCAGACGCGTGGCCAGGATATGCCTCGTCTACGGCCTGGTGCTTTGCGGCGTCGCCAACTGGCTCGTCATATGGCAGGCCGAGGCCGTTACCGGCCTGTTCACCTCCGACCCGGCCGTGGTCCGCTACGCCATGGAGCGCTACCACACGGTGCTCGCCTTCCAGTGGCTCGCGGCCACCTACGAGGTGCCCGGCTCATATATGCGCGGCCTCGGCTACTCGCTGACCCCGATGGTGCTGACGATCTTCGGCACCTGCGTGCTGCGCCTGGGATGGTGCTACGTGTTCGCCGGCATAGACAACACATTCCACACCCTGCTGACCATATACCCGATAACCTGGGCGGCCACCGGGGCCGCCGTCTTCACCGCCGCGCTCATCGTGCAGCGCCGCGTGTTCAACAAAATGAAACCACAACCAGCAAAGCCATGAAAACCATCGCCCTGGCACTACTGCTCGCCGCGGTAGCCGCGAACACCCCCGCCGCCCAGACCCTCCGTTTCGACCTGACGGGCGCGAAAACCCCGAAAGAGGGATATATCCCCGTCGGGCAGAACAACCTGTATACAGATTCCGCCGGCCACGGCTACGACTTCACGCCCGGATGGGACGGCCGGAGCGACCGCCCGTACTTCTTCTCAGTAGCCGTCCCCGACGGCAACTACCGCGTGCGCGTCACCCTCGGCAGCAAGAAAAGCGCCGGCAGCACGACCGTCAGGGCAGAGGCACGGCGCATGATGGCCGAGAACATCCCCACCCGCAAGGGGGAGCTGCGCGAAGAGACATTCATAGTCAGCAAGCGCGACGACCGCGTCAACGACAAGGAGCGCGTCAAGCTCAAACCGCGCGAGATAGGATGCATGAACTGGGACGGCAAGCTGACCCTCGAATTCAACGGCGCCGCACCCCGGGTGAGCTACATCGAGATCGAGCCGGCCCCGGAAGTGCCGACCGTCTTCCTCTGCGGCAACTCCACCGTGGTCGACAACCAGGCCGAGCCTTACACCGGGTGGGGGCAGATGCTCCCCCAGTTCTTCGGCGACAGCGTCGCTGTCGCCAACTACGCGGAGTCGGGGCTGACCGCCAGCGTGTTCCTCAGCCAGGGACGGCTGAAAAAGGCGCTGACACAGATGAAGCCCGGCGATTACGTAGTCGTGGAGTTCGGCCATAACGACCAGAAGCAGAAAGGCCCCGGCAGCGGCGCCTACTACAACTACGCCTACGCCCTGAAACAGTTCATCGACAACGCCCGGCGCAAAGGCGCCACTCCCATCCTCGTCACCCCCACGCGGCGCCGCGACTTCGACACCCAGGGAAGAGTGAGGGACACCCACGGCGACTACCCTGCGGCAATGCGCGAAATCGCCGCCCGCGAAGGGGTTTTCCTCGTCGACTTCCAGGAACTGACCAAGACTCTCATCGAGGCCATGGGCCTGGAAGAATCGAAAAAGCTGTTCGTCCACGCCCCGGCAGGAACCTACGAGGGGCAGGAGGCCGACATCGCCGACAACACCCATTTCAGCAACTTCGGCGCCCGGGAAATAGCGCGGATATTCGCGACCGAGGTCAGCAGGTCAAACCTCCCCCTTGCCCGGATGGTCAAGCCCGACGCCGCGGGATTCGACCCCTCGGAACCCGACGACCCGGACAAGTACACCTACCACATGTCACCTTTCGTGCTGACAAACAAACCAGCCGGGAACTAAGCTCCAACGGCAAGAAAACGCGAAGGCGTTGTGTCAAACCGATGACACAACGCCTTTGTTCTCTGATAGACGAAACGATAGACGCGGCCGCCAACGACACGCACGCGATAGATAAAAATGTCGCCATCCAACTTTTGTTAACATATTTTAACAATGGGGGGGGTAAAACCCATAATTTAGTTTTAAATTTGCACTGTCTTCCGCAAGCACAATTTCCAAAAATCCAGCCGACAGGTACAAA
Source organism: uncultured Muribaculaceae bacterium (assembly GCA_910579105.1). GTDB lineage: Bacteria > Bacteroidota > Bacteroidia > Bacteroidales > Muribaculaceae > UBA7173. The sequence goes on from CAJTRT010000004.1 coordinate 3,225, forward strand.
AACGGATGCCATACCCGCATATTACGATACAGACAATGGCGAACACATGACAGCGGACGGCAATCTATAACCCAAAACGGCCGGAGCCGCCATCAACCGAGAAAAATGCCCACCATAACGAGAAAAAAGCCAATCCTCCTATTCCTGGCATGCGTGCTATCGCAAATGATGCCTCTTCCGGCCCAACAGATCGCCGTCAAGACAAACCTCCTTTACGACGCGGCGCTCAGCCCCAACCTCGGGGTCGAGGTCGGGGTCGCGCCCCGATGGTCGGTGGAGGTCAGCGGCAACTACAACAACTGGGGCATTGACGGCCATCTGTGGAAGCACTGGTTCGTCCAGCCCGAGGCACGCTACTGGTTCTGCGAGAGCTTCGGCGGCCACTTCCTGGCCCTCCACGCCATAGCCGGGGAATACAACTGGGGCAACCTGCCGTTGGGCAAATGGCCCGGGAGCGACTTCTCGATGCTACGCGACCGCCGCTATCAGGGCTGGGGAGCTGGCCTCGGCATAGGCTACGGCCACACCTGGATGCTGTCGCGCCACTGGAACATCGAGGCCGAGATCGCGCTCGGCTGGATCCACACCCGCTACGACAGCTACCCGTGCGCCTCCTGCGGAAGCCGCCTCGAATCTGGCGCGCGCCATAACTACTTCGGCCCCACGAAGGCGGCCGTCAACATCGTATACGCATTCTGACACCGCCATGCTCAAAGGAATAACTACCACCATCCTGCTCGCCGCGGCCACCTCCCTCGCCTCCGCGGCCGACAGGCAGATAAACGCCCTGGGACTGACCGGCATCGACGCCGCCTTGGGCGACACCCTCGGCGTGGCCATGACCGTCAATCCCGCCGACGTCACCCTGAAACCAGAGGAGGAACTCCTGCTGACCCCCACCGTGGGCCGGACAGGGAACGAGGCTTCGCTTCCCCCAGTGGTGGTGGCCGGCCGCTCGCGCCACATCCGCTACCTCCGCGGCCAGCGGAAGCTCCCCGAGGGAGCGGTGCTGCTGCGCGCCGGGAAGGAAAGCACCCCCTACCGATACACAGCGGCCATCCCCGCGGCCGGGTGGATGGATGAATCAGACCTCGACATCAGGGTGGAAAAGCACGGATGCTGCGGCTCCCCCTCCGAAAGCGCCCAGGCGAAAATCGCCACATTCGGCTTCGCCACAGAGGAAATCCGCAAGGCCGTCAGCCGCCCGCGTCAGCGCCGCGACAGCGTCTACGAGCTGAAAGGGCGCGCCCGCCTCGACTTCAAGGTAAACATAACCGAGATCGACCCCTCGCTGCGGCGCAACCCCCGCGAGCTGGCCGAGATCGTGCGCACAATCGACGCCGTGCGCGACAACCCCGAGGCCCGCATCACCGAAATCATAATCACCGGCTACGCCTCGCCCGAGGGGAACTACGACAACAACGTACGCCTCTCGAAAGGGCGCGCCGAGGCGTTGAAACAGTTCGTGGCAGCCCAGGGCGACATCGATCCGGCGATCATCAAGGCCGACTACGTTCCCGAAAACTGGGCCGGCCTCCGCGACTCAATCGCCTCATGCGACTGGCCCGAGAGGCAGGCCATCCTCGGCGTAATAGACTCTGACCTCGAGCCCGACACCAAGGACGCCGAACTGAAACGGCGTTTCCCGGCGGCATACCGCCGCATATGGGGCGACATATACCCCACCCTGCGCCATTCCGACTACCGCGTGCGCTACTCGCTGACGCGCACCACCTACGAGGAAGCCGAGGGAGAACCCGAAGAAGTGGTCGTGGAGGTCATACACCATCCGACCGTTACATTCCACACCGAGACCGGACCGCTCCCGGCGGGACAGTAAAATGACACCGAAATAAATTATTCACCAATATAAAACCAATCGAATGAAGTATCTGAAATTCATCGCCGGCGCCATGCTGTTGAGCCTGGCGGCCTGCACAGACAACGACGAGCCCGCGGCAGGCGGCGACACCGGCGGAACCGGCAGCACGACCGGATTCTACTCCAAAATCTCGATCGCCATGCCACCCAGCAGCCGCAGCGGCCACACCAACGAGGGCGAGGAAGTGGGCAAGGACGTCGAGAACAACGTCGGATCGATCCTCGTCGTAATCGCCAAAGAGGACGCCACGGATAAAAGCTACAAATTCGTGACCTTCGCCCTGAACGACGCCCCCATCACGGGCGACACCAACAAGAACTCCCACACCATCGTGTTCCAGGACAAGGAAGCTCTCTTCGGCGAGGCTGGCAACGAAGTCTGCGTATTCGCCTACTGCAACCCGACCGACGAGATACGCACGAAAATAGCCGGCACCCTTGACGCCGCCACCGGCCTGTACACCGGAGGTCTGGAACAGGGCGACACATTTACCGGCGAAGTCTGCACCGCCGGCAAGGACACTTGGAAAGAAAACTCGTTCCTGATGACCAGCGTCGCCGTACACAAGGTAACCCTCGGCAGCGAGGAGGTGCTGAAAACATACAATTCGCCCTCCAACCCCTTCCAGCTGGGCCAGGTAAAGGTGATCCGTACCGCGTCGCGCTTCGACTTCCGCGACGCGTCGGCCGACCTTGAAGAGTACCAGAACCTCGGCGAGGACGCGACAGCTCCAGCGCTGACATACCCGGTCTACGACCCGGCACTGGCCGCAAAGCCCAAGGTGGCCGACATCAAACTCGCCAACGTCGCGCTCTTCAACCTCGCCGACAAGTTCCACTACCTCCCCCACGTCCTGCTCAACGGCACCGGCAACCCCGTGGTGTCGCCAGCGAAGGACGACGCGTCGGCCCACTTCATGACCGCGCTCGAATACCCCAACCTCGTGGTTTCACCCGCCGCCCAGACCTACAGCTTCGTGATTCCCGGAGCCGAGACCGGCAAGCCCGTCATCGATCCTCTGGACCGCGCCGCCGCGGGCCTCGAATGGACCTCGCTTGACGCGCTGATCGGAGGCACCGAGGACAACGACAACGACTGGAACGCCGGCGAATCGGCCTCCGACAGCCGCAAGGGCTACCACATCTGGCGCTACGCCACCGAGAACACCTTCGCCAGCGGCGTCACCCCCGCCATCAACGAGATGACCGGCCTGGTGTTCGAGGCAGAGATCAAGCCGGTTGACGGCTTCGGAAACGTATCAGAAGATGGCAATTACTCCGACATGTACCTCTACGGAGGCATCCTCTACGCCAACACCAAACAGATCTACGAGGCCGCCGTCAAATCGCCTTCCACCAACCTCGCCAACGCTTTCTACGCCGGCTTCGACGTGGAAACCGACAAGGAGAGCGGAGCGTTCGTCAGCGCCACCCCCAAGTCTGATGTCGACCTGGAGAACCTGAAATTCACCGTCTACAAGCCCGACCCCGCGCGCAACAACAAGTACTTCTGCTACTACTTCTACTTCAACGTCCACGACAACGACAACAACCCCACCGCCGTGGGCGACATGGAGTACGCCACCGTGCGCAACAACATCTACAAGATCGCCGTAAAGAACATAACCGGCTTCGGCAAGTTCACCCCCGACGACCCCTCGGAATGGAACGTATACTTCCAGGTTGAAGTCGAAGTACTCAACTGGGTGGTACGCGTCAACGACGGAATCGAATTCTGACAAGCAACTGGTCGAGATTATTTTATCTTAACAGCTTCTTATAGCACCAAATCCTCACAGAGCGGGCGCCGCGGCGCCACAAGACCCCGGCGCCCGCTCAAATTTCAAACCAACACCACACCGACAAAATGACAAGACTCGGGACAAGACTCGGAAAATCACTCGCCCGGACCACAGCCGCCACCCTCATCACGTGCGCAGCGGCGCTGGCGACATCGTGCGGATCGGTTTTCGACGACCTCCCCCCGTGCCGCTCGGGCGTGGAACTCAGATTCATCTTCGACCACAACATGGAGGAGGCCAACTCCTTCCACAAGCAGGTCGACTGCCTCACTCTCTACCTCTACGGCTCCGACGGACGCCTCATAGCCACCTACGGGGAAGACTCCGGCGCCCTGGCCTCGGAGGATTACCGCATGGACATCGACCTCGATCCCGGGCACTACCGGGCCGTGGCCTACGGCGGGATGCGGTGCGCCGACGCCTCGTTCGAGCCAGTCCCGGAACCCGCCGCGGGGAGCCAGTACACACAGCTCGCCGTAGCCCTCAAGCCGGGCCATGTCGGCAAGCGCCTCCACAACCACTACCACGGAGCGCTCGAATTCGAGGTGCCCCCACCCTCGCCCGACGGGCTTGTGAAGCAGACCATTAACTTCAAGAGAACCACCAACCACTTCCGCGTCACGCTCCAGCATGCCGACGGCAGCCCCATCGACGGCACCATATTCGATTACAGCATAACCGACGACAACGCCCTGCTCGACCACGAGAACAACCCCGTGGCCACCGGGGTCCCCACCACATACCCCCACTGGACGAAGGGGACGATCACCGCGTCCAAAGCCGACGGGGACGGCATCATCGCCTACGGCGAACTGAGCACCTCCCGCGTCATCTCCGGCACATCGCCGAAACTCAGAGTGGGAAACATCCAGACGGGCGAGACAGTGCTCGAAATCCCGCTGATCAGATACCTCGCCGCGTCGCAGAGCGACGCCACCGACTACGCCGAACAGGACTACCTCGACCGCTGCGGCCAGTGGAACCTAATATTCTTCCTAAACGGCAACAACAAATGGGCTGATACCGACGTCATAATCAACGACTGGGTAGTGCGCTTCAACGACATAGAACTGAATCCCTGAAATGGCTGACCCCTTCCTGAAACGAATCGCGCGCGACACAGCCGCCGCCACCCTGGTAGCGGTGGCGGCCGCCTGCTCGCACCCCTCGTTCGGGGAGGATCCCGCGCCACCTCCCTCCGGGAAGGAACCGGGCGTCACCAACCTCACCATAAACATCTCCCTGACATCCCCCTCCGGCAACCCCTACTTCCCCTCCGAGACGGGCCATGAGTCCCGCACGGGTGAGGAGCTTGCCGCCAACCAGGCCGAGAAGCTACACACCGTCAGGATAATAATCCTCGACAGCGAGGGCTTCGTCGAGCACAACACCCTCTGGGACCTCACCGCCGATCCCGCCGTAAAGGCCACCGGCAACAGATTCCCGGTGAAGAGCGACGACGACAAGACCCTCATATTCATCGGCAACGAGGAGAGCACGATACTGACCGACACCTCCACGGGCGAAACACTCACCGCCGCCCGTTATTTCAGCCGCATGATTCCGGCCGAAGGCGACGCCAGGGTGCCTGTCGACCCGGCGGCGTTGCGCCGCAACCTCATCCTCCGGCGCGCGATGAACTTCCCCCTCGAGGTCGCCGACCCTGCCATGAGGGCACCGCTGCCCATATGCTCGGTCTACGAGAAATACCGCATCGGGAGCGCCCCTGACCAGAGCGACCACTTCTACATGCACCGCGCGGCGGCAAAGTTCACCTACCGCCTGGAAAACCGCTCGACCGACGGCTCGGCAGTGGTCAACTCCGTGCAGGTCAGCAACGCGGCCGATGCCGAATACTACTTCTTCAACGCCGTCTTCGTGGCCGGCAGCAGGCAGAGCGCCTTTTCCAGCCACACCCCCTACGCCACCTCAGGCACGACAGTGACCGTAGCCGCGGGGACAGACATACCCCACGGCACGACAGCCGAGATCGGCCCCGTATATCTCCCTGAAGGTCCCAGCTTCACGAACGCCACCGACGCGTACCGCACCTGGCTGACTGTCAACGGTGAGGAAGGAACTCCCTCCGACATTTCCTTCACCTCCCCCGGCGGAGGCACCACGAAAAGGATGCTCGACCTGCCGCGCAACACCCACGTCGTGATCAACGGCTACTTCACCCGGCTATCCGCGGCCGACATAGTGCTGAACTACACCGTATGCGAGTGGCACGAGCAATCGACAGACGTACCCCCTTATAACTGACACCTCTCCGCACCCTAACATAAGGATATGCCACTGAAACATCTCAACAACATACGAGCCACACTCCTGGCCGCAATCATGGCGCTGGCGGCCCAGGCGTGCGTCGACGACGTGGAACTGCCATCGCCGCCCACACGCCAGCCCGAGGGGGAGGAGGCCTTCGTCACCCTCGGCGTCAGCGCGGGCGACATGGCGGCCGTCTCCCGCGACAACAGCCGCGACTACCAGGTGACCTCCATTTGGATCGGCCTGTTCAACGCCACCACCGGCGAGCTGAAAGGCTACTACATTGCCGAAGGGTTCGAGAAAAACACACCGGTCGCGGTTTGGCAGAACGTCTCGATAAAGACCACATCGGGAGCCACGCGCGTGGCCGGGGTCGCCAACTTCGAAAGCTACAACGCTGTCGCGGGTGACAAGACCATACCCCTGCGCGACGCCCTGATGGCCGTCGCCGACTGGGACGACTACCGGAATATCGCCACCGCGGCGTCCTCCGCCGCGGTGGCGTCGATCGACGAGCCCCTCAATTCCCTGCTCATGTCGGGACTGTATTCCGAGGACTACGAGGAGGGGGAGACACATCCCGGCGTGACACCGCGCGAGACCACCCTCAACATACCACCCACCGGGGGACGCGCGCCGTTCAGAGCCCCCGGGGCGATACACCTCAGACGCCAGCTGAGCCACAACATCTTCAACGTAACCTACAACAAGGCCAACATAAAGAGCTTCAAGATCTCTGAGTGGAAGGTATTCAACGTCCCCACCACCTCGTGGCTCCATGAACGGCCCGACACCGCCGCCTACCCCAACGCCGGCGAGGCCGTGACATTGGACGGCAAGGCTGTCAGCAACTCCACCGCGCAGACCCGCGTGACCACCAAGGGCAACACCGCCAGCTTCGACTTCTGGCACACAGAGAACCGTCACACCGGCCTAACGCCCCCGGCTGAATACAGCGAGGCCAAGGGGAACCTGTACCACTACCGCGACAAGCGACACAAGAACTCCGACGGAACCAACACCGACAGATTCATCAGCCTCGCCGAAGCGGCCGCCGGATCATCCTACCGCGAAAACGCCACATACGTCACCTTTACCGCCGAAATGGACATGGCCGTCGACGAGAATGGGGACGCGCTCCCCGCGGGAACCGCCCGCAACGTGGAGGCCGTCTACACCGTCCACCTGGGCTACTGCCAGGGGGAAAACGCCGTCGACCGCGCCCGCGACTTCAACTGCCGGCGCAACTCGCGCTACAACTACAACGTCACCATCAACAACGTGGCCGACATACTGCTGGAAACCACCTCCGACGAAATCGTGCCGTCGGTCGAAGGGGTCGTCACCGACGTTACCGACACATACGTCCAGCTCGACGCCCACTTCAACAGCTTCAACATCAACCTCACAAGCGCCGAACTGCGCAACTTCCGGTTCTTCATGGAGGTCTACGACCAGAACGGCGGACGACTGCTGTTCGACAACAACACCTATTCGGGCTATCCTTCGTCGGAGGACGACCCCGGATTCCGGTTCTTCTCGTGGGTGGAGCTGCGCAAGACCACCGGCGAGAACGTCCTGGCCGAATACAGGCCCCGGTCCGGCGCCAAGGCCGACGGCAAGACCTACCTCCTTTCAGAAATCAACTCATCGCGCGAGGCGGGATGGTACACCATCTTCATAAACGAATACTGCTACGAGCGCTACAACGCCAGCGGCGACATATACGCCGAGGACAAATACGCCTGGCACTGGTTCGCCAACGCCCCCGACCGAAAGGTGTGGATCAACGTCGACGTAGGACAGTCGGCCGACGGAGCCTCGGTACACAACCGGTCGAAATACGCCCTGTCGCAGCAGTCAATACAGACCTACTACCGAAACGGGATGGATAACGCCGCCCTCGGCCTCGAACACGTCAACGAGAACCGCGGCCTCAACCTGCGCTCAACCTACGCCGCGCCAGGAGTCGACATCAAGACATCCGGGCGATACTGCGTGGCGCGCTACTACATGGGCGACAATACGGGAACCGCGGCGTGGAAAGACGACACCCACCGATGGAGCAGCTTCCTCAACCTGACGACGCGCCAGAGCGTAAACGCCATAAACAACGTCCAGGGACTGACATATCCCGCCGCGACGTTCCCCATACCTGCCACCAAGGGCCTTACGGGGCAGAGCAAGACCGCGTACGACCCCGACCAGAGCACCTGGAACGCCAAATTCATCGAGGCAATCAACGCGTGCACCAACCGCAACCGCGACCTCGACGGCGACGGCTACATCGACCACACCGAAGTGCGGTGGTTCGTCCCCTCGACGGCGCAGATGATGCGTATGATTCTCGGCAGGCAGGCGCTCGCCACCCCTGTAATGGACTATGACGGCATACCGGAACTTCCCTACGACAAAAACCAGTACAACACGCGCGAACTGATCTTCACCGCCGACAACATGATCATATGGGCCATGGAGGGCCTGTCGATTTCCTCATGGCCGCAACTCATGTCCTGGGGCGGAGGCGCCCCATGGCAGGTGCGCTGCGCAAGGTACCTCGGAGCCGACCTCGAGGCGTTCCGCAAGGACACCCGCGTCGAGCCCGTATACCGCCGCCGGCCCGGCACCAACATATTCGACCTCGACCGAATGGCCCACAACGCCCTGCGGAGCGAGCCGTTCACCGACTCGGCCAACCCGATGCCTCCCCATTTCATCAACGACCAGCGCCACAACAGGTGCTACGCCGCGTTCGAGGTCTCCGACAAAGTGATAAAGCTTTCCGACGTTATCAAAACCAACACCTCTTGGGCCCAGTACCTCCTCGACGGGGGCAACCCGTGCAGGTCGCTTGACACCGCGGATAAGAAGGGATGGCGCGTCCCCAACCAGAAAGAAGCGTCGATTTTCTCGATGGAGACCGACGAGTTCCACAAGGGGGTCGGCCAGCAGGCGCTACTGACATGCACCTTCACCTACTACGACAATACCGGCAAAGGCGCCGGAAGCCCCACGGCCGCCGTTGTTCCCGGAAAGCACAAGTCGCTGAAAGTAAACACAAACAACGGCTGGATGACGCAGGACCCCATGCTCGGCGCCAACACCGACTACTCGAACTTCGCCGTCCGCTGCGTGCGCGACGTCGTAGACTAAGACGTGACGAATGAGACTCCTTCCACTGCTGACAGCCCCGCTCGCCATAGCCGCGATGTGCGCCTCCTGCGCGACCCGCGGCGACGCCGCGGGTACAGGCAACGACACAGGCGCGGCGGTTTCCACCATCCCCGACACAGCCGCGATGGAGCAACGCTTCGCCGACATCGCCTTCAAGCTGGAACTGTCTGGCGAGGCCGAACGCCAGCGCGGAGCCAGGGAATACCTGCGGCAGGCCGAACACGAGCCGGGAGGCATAGCGCTCGCCGCCGGCATCGCCGACCGGTACCTGTTCGACCCCGAGTCGCCCGTCTACTCCGAAACCCTCTACATACCGTTCCTCGAATACCTGATCGCCACCGGACGCGACACCACCGGCCTCCTCGCCGGGAAGCTCGCCATATGCCGTCGCAACGCGCCGGGCGCGAAAGCCCCCGACTTCGCATACCGCACCCCCGGCGGAGGAGGGGAACGCCTCATCGCGCCTGGTTCCGAAGCCGACATAATCCTCTTCTTCCACGACCCCGACTGCCCCCGGTGCCAGGCCATGGCCTCGGCCATGCGCTCGTCGCGAACCATCGGCACCCGCCTTGCCGACGGATCGCTGCGCGTGGCCGCCGTCGACCTCTCGCTCAACCCGGAGGTCGAGGCCGACACCCTCTATGAAATCCGCGCCACCCCGGCGGTCTACCTGCTCCGGGCCGACGGCACGGTGGTCCTCAAAGACCCGTCGGCACCCCGCCTGGCAGCGGAACTTTCCCGAAGGGTGAAAAATTGACACATTGAGGTGGATTTACCGCCGGAAAGCCCCCGGACCGGCCGCTTACCGCCGGCAAAAGCGGTTTTCTGCACAGGATTGCTAACAATCTGTACGCAATTACGCATACGCGCGACATCCTCGTGCGTTTTTTTTAGTACCTTTGCCGCCAGATTCTAAAACCTAACCCACACAGACAACCATGGTAAACTTCTCACTTGAAGGCAAAGTGGCCCTCGTCACAGGCGCCGCCTACGGAATAGGGCTGGCTATCGCCCAGGCATTCGCCGAAGCCGGCGCGAAAATCGTGTTCAACTGCTCGCGCCAGGAGACCGTCGACCGCGGCCTCAAGGCATACAAGGAACTCGGCATCGACGCCAAGGGATACCTCTGCGACGTGACCGACGAGGAAGCCGTCAAGGCAATGGTGGCCGACATCGAGGCCACCGTCGGAACAATCGACATCCTGGTGAACAACGCCGGCATCATCAAGCGCATACCCATGGAGCAGATGGCCGTCGAGGACTTCCGCCGCGTGATCGACGTTGACCTCGTGGCCCCCTACATCTGCGCCAAGGCCGTAATCCCCGGCATGATCAAGAAGGGACACGGCAAGATCATCAACATCTGCTCCATGATGAGCGAGCTGGGCCGCGAGACCGTCAGCGCATACGCCGCCGCCAAGGGTGGCCTGAAGATGCTCACCCGCAACATCTGCTCCGAGTACGGCGAGCACAACATCCAGTGCAACGGCATCGGCCCGGGCTACATCGCCACCGAGCAGACCGCGCCCCTGCGCGAAATCCAGCCCGACGGCTCGCGCCACCCCTTCGACCAGTTCATCATCTCGAAGACTCCCGCCGCCCGCTGGGGCACACCCGAGGATCTCATGGGGCCCGCCGTGTTCCTCGCGTCCGACGCCTCCGACTTCGTCAACGGCCACGTCCTCTACGTCGACGGCGGCATCCTGGCATACATCGGCAAGCAGCCCAAGTAACCGATGGAACAGGTTTTCAGCTACATCATCGGCCTGGGGGCCGCGGTGATGATGCCGATCATCTTCACCGTCCTCGGCCTCTGCATAGGAATCAAGTTCGGCGACGCCCTCAAGGCCGGCCTCAAGGTCGGAGTGGGCTTCATCGGCCTCTCTATCGTCACCGCCCTGCTGACCTCGGCGCTCGGCCCGGCGCTCAACAAGGTGGTCGAGATCTACGACCTTCAGCTCAAAGTCTTCGACATGGGGTGGCCCGCCGCCGCCTCGGTGGCCTATAACACCGCCGTCGGAGCCTTCATTATCCCCGTCTGCCTCGGAGTGAACCTGCTGATGCTCTTCACCAAGACCACCCGCACGGTCAACATCGACCTCTGGAACTACTGGCACTTCGCCTTCATCGGCGCGGTGATCTACTTCGCCAGCGAATCGCTCGCCTGGGGCTTCTTCGGAGCCATCGTCTGCTACATCATCACCCTGGTGATCGCCGACATGACCGCCCGCAAGTTCCAGACCTACTACAAGGACATGGACGGCATCTCGATCCCCCAGCCTTTCTGCGCCGGGTTCGTGCCCTACGCCATCGGCTTCAACTGGCTGCTCGACAAGATTCCCGGCATGAACCGCCTGGAAATCGACGCCGAGGGGCTCAAGAAGAAGTTCGGCCTCCTGGGCGAGCCGCTGTTCCTTGGCGTGGTTGTCGGCATCGGCATCGGCTGCCTCACCTGCGAGACCGGGGCGCAGCTCGTCGACAGCATACCCTACATCCTCGGCCTGGGCATCAAGATGGGAGCCGTCATGGAACTCATCCCGCGCGTCACGGTCCTCTTCATCGAGGGTCTGAAGCCGATCTCCGACGCCACCCGCTCGCTGATCGCCCGCAAATTCAAGGGTGCCGACGGCCTCAACATCGGCATGAGCCCCGCGCTCGTCATCGGCCACCCCACAACCCTGGTGGTCTCCATCCTGCTCATCCCCGTCACCCTGGTGCTCGCCGTGGTTCTCCCAGGCAACCAGTTCCTCCCCCTGGCGTCGCTGGCCGGAATGTTCTACCTCTTCCCCCTGGTGCTGCCATACACCAAGGGCAACGTGGTCAAGACATTCATCATCGGCCTCGTGTCACTCACAATCGGCCTCTACCTGGTGACCTCCCTCGCCCCGGCATTCTCGCTGGCGGCCAAGGACGTGTACCTCGCCACCGGCGACGCCGCGGTGGCAATCCCCGCCGGATTCGAGGGTGGAAGCCTCGACTTCGCCTCGTCCCCCCTGGCCTGGATCATATACCAGTGCACCGAGAACCTCAAATGGGTCGGAGCCGGCATCCTCGTCATCATCACGATGGGTATGATGGTATGGAACCGCGTGCTGATCATCCGCAACCAGAAAGCCATGATCGCCGCCAAATCCGACGAACTCCAGAAAACCGAATAAACACAGCAACAACGAACAATCATGAAAAATATCCTCACCGGCCTTATGCTCGCAGCCACCCTTTTCTCGGCCTCCGCGCAGACGGAATACAAGATTCTCCGCGCGTGCCACCCCGATGACGTAAAGCGTTACGACACCGAGCAGCTCCGTTCCCACTTCATGATGCCCAAAGTCATGGAGCAGAACAAGATAAACCTCACCTACTCCATGTATGACCGCCTCATCTACGGCGGCGTGATCCCCGTAGGCAAAGCAGTGGTCCTGGAAACTATCGACCCCCTGAAGGCCGACTACTTCCTGGAGCGCCGCGAACTCGGCGTGATCAACATCGGCGGCGACGGAATCGTATCCGTCGACGGAAAGGACTACGAGCTCCACTTCAAAGACGCCCTGTATGTGGGACGCGGCAACAAGAACGTCACATTCCGCTCCAAGGACGACGCGAACCCCGCCAAGTTCTACATCAACTCCACTCCCGCCCACAAGGCATACAAGACGCAGCTCATCACCATCGACGGCCGCAAAGGCTCCATCAAGGCCAACTGCATCAAGGCCGGCTCGCTCGAAGAGTCGAACGACCGCGTGATCAACCAGCTCATCGTCAGCAACGTCCTCGAGGAGGGTCCCTGCCAGCTCCAGATGGGACTCACGGAGCTTAAGCCCGGCTCCGTGTGGAACACGATGCCCGCCCACACCCACGACCGCCGCGTCGAGGCATACTTCTACTTCAACGTGCCCGAAGGGAACGCCATCTGCCACCTCATGGGCGAGCCGCAGGAGAACCGCCTCATCTGGCTCCACAACGAGCAGGCCGTAATGTCGCCCGAATGGTCGATCCACGCCGCCGCCGGAACCTCCAACTACATGTTCATCTGGGGCATGGGCGGAGAGAACCTCAACTACGGCGACATGGACAAGGTGACCTACCTCGAAATGAAATAACCAGGGGGCCGTCCGGCCATTTCCCTATCGTCCGACCCCTCGGACGTGTCTGACCCGTCCGACCAAGAAACTTCCCCCGGGGGATGCGGCCTTTCCTGGCCGCGTCCCCGCGTGGGATAAAACGATACCATTGATTCACAACACAAAAGACCCTCAAATGAACGATTTCAAAGAGGTTTCTGAAAGCTACACCCTACCGGAGGCCATACGCGAGGCACAGCGGTGCCTCCACTGCAAGGTGCCCCAGTGCAAGAAAGGGTGCCCGATCAGCAACGACATCCCCGACTGGATCGCCGAACTCGCCAAAGGCAACTTCGGCAACGCCATGTCGATAATCAACGCCCGCAGCAACCTCCCCGCAGTGTGCGGCCGCGTGTGCGGCCACGAGCGCCAGTGCGAGGGCAACTGCGTCCTCAACAAGAAAGGCGCCCACATCAACATCGGAAAGCTCGAGCGCTTCGTGGCCGACTTCGACTCCTCCGCGGGACTCACCCACGAGGCCATCCCCGAAAAATCCCGCGGCCGCGTGGCCGTCATCGGTTCCGGCCCCGCCGGGCTGACAATCGCCGGCGACCTCTCGCGCCTGGGCTTCGCCGTCGAAATCTTCGAGATGGAGCCGGAACCGGGCGGAGTGCTCATGTACGGCATACCCGAATACCGCCTCCCCAAAGAGGTGGTGCGCCGCGAAATCAAGAAAATCGAGAACCTCGGCGTGGTCTTCCATCTCAGCTCGACAGTAGGCGAGGACCTCACGGTCGACAACCTCTTCGCCGAGGGCTTCGACGCCATATTCATGGGCACCGGCACCGGCGTGCCACGCCGCCTCAACATCCCCGGCAACAACCATCCCGGCGTGCGCCAGGCAATCCGCTTCCTGCGCCGCGTGTCGCTCTACGAGAGCGGCCTGATCGACCGCAAGGAGGTCGTAATCGGCGAGGGGGACAAGGTTGCCGTGATCGGATGCGGCAACACCGCCATCGACGCCGCTCGCTCCGCCCTCCGCATGGGGGCCGCGGAAGTCTACGTCGTCTACCACCGCACCATCGACGAGATGAGCGCCCTCCGCGCCGAATACGACGACGCCGTGGCCGAAGGCGTAAAGTTCCTCTGGAACTCCTCCATCACCAACATCGTGGGCGGCGAGGGCTACAAGCTCAAAGAAGTCACAATCGATATCGACGGTGTCCCGACAGTCATGCCGATGGATAACGTAGTCATGGCGGTAGGCTCCATGCCCGCCGCCCGCATCGTATCCACCACCAAGGGAATCGACGTTGACGACAAAGGCTATGTCCTGACCCGCGAGATGCCCTACGGCATGACCACCCGCCAGGGCGTGTTCGCCGGAGGCGACGTCACCAAGCGCCCTGCGACCGTTGTCCACGCCATGCAGGACGCCAAGCGCGTCGCCGAGGGTATCGCCCAGTACGTCGACGCCGTGAAGCTCATGGAATCCATCAACCTCACCGCCGCCCCCGCGAAAACCGAAGCCTGAACCAGGGCCACCAGTCTGCCCGCCCCTTCCCTCCTCTCTTCTGCCCCTCTCCTCTCCGCAGGCTGTCGGGTGGAGCGAGCCTCTGGCGAGCGGCTTCCTTCTATCCACCACCAAAGCAAACACAAACCAATCTTTATTACCTTAACGACTATGTCAAAAATCGTAACCCTCGGCGAAATCATGCTTCGCCTTTCCCCTGCCGGATGCAAGCGCTTCGTGCAGGTCGACAACTTCGATGTTATCTGGGGCGGCGGCGAGGCCAACGTGGCCGTCAGCTGCGCCAACTACGGCCATGACGCCTACTTCGTCAGCAAGCTCCCCAAACACGAAATCGGCCAGGCAGCCGTCAACGCGCTCCGCCGCTACGGTGTCGACACCCGCTTCGTGGCTCGCGGCGGCAACCGCGTCGGCATCTACTACTGCGAGACCGGCGCCTCCATGCGCCCCTCGAAGGTAATCTACGACCGCGCCGGGTCCGCCATCGCCGAGGCCGATCCCCAGGACTTCGATTTCGACGCCATAATGGAAGGCGCCGACTGGTTCCACTGGTCGGGCATCACCCCCGCCATCTCCGACAAGGCAGCCGAGCTGACCCGCCTCGCCTGCGAGGCCGCCAAGCGCCACGGCGTGACCGTCTCCGTCGACCTCAACTTCCGCAAGAAGCTCTGGACCAAGGAAAAGGCCCAGTCGATCATGCGCCCCCTGATGAAATACGTCGATGTCTGCATCGGCAACGAGGAAGACGCCGAACTCTGCCTCGGCTTCAAGCCCGACGCCGACGTCGAGGCCGGCAACACCGACGCCGAAGGCTACAAGGGCATCTTCGCCGCCATGATGAAGGAATTCGGCTTCAAGTACGTCGTATCCACCCTCCGCGAATCCTTCTCAGCCACCCACAACGGCTGGAAGGCCATGATCTACAACGGCCAGGAGTTCTACCAGAGCAAGCGCTACGACATCAACCCCATCATCGACCGCGTCGGAGGCGGCGACAGCTTCTCCGGCGGCCTCATCCACGGCCTGCTCACCAAGCCCAACCAGGGGGAGGCTCTCGAATTCGCCGTCGCGGCCTCCGCGTTGAAGCACACCATCAACGGCGACTTCAACCTCGTGACAGTCGACGAAGTGGAAGCCCTCGCCGGCGGCAACGCCAACGGACGCGTGCAGCGCTAAGCATCAGCCAACATTAACCCTGTAAGAGAAAATGGCTAAATTTGACAAACAGGCCGTCCTGGCCAAGATCGGGGCCACAAGGATGGTGCCCGTGTTCTACCATAAAGACCTCCAGACCGCCAAGAACGTCCTCAAGGCGTGCTACGACGGCGGCGTCCGCGCCTTCGAGTTCACAAACCGCGGCGACTTCGCCCACGAGATTTTCGGCGAGCTGGTGAAGTACGCCGCCACCGAGTGCCCCGAGATGGCCCTCGGCGTAGGCTCCATCGTCGATCCCGCCACGGCCGCCCTCTACCTCCAGCTCGGCGCCTGCTTCGTGGTCGGCCCGCTGTTCAACCCCGAGGTGGCCAAGGTGTGCAACCGCCGCCTCGTGGCCTACACCCCCGGCTGCGGCTCCATCAGCGAGGTAGGCTTCGCCCAGGAAGCAGGATGCGACCTCTGCAAGGTGTTCCCCGGCGACGTTCTCGGCCCGAAATTCGTCAAGGGCCTCCTCGCCCCCATGCCCTGGTCGAAGCTCATGGTGACGGGCGGCGTGGAACCCACCGAAGAGAACCTCAAGGCATGGTTCGCCGCCGGTGTCTACTGCGTGGGCATGGGTTCCAAGCTCTTCCCCAAGGACCGCGTCGCCGCCGGTGACTGGGCCTACATCACCGACAAGTGCCGAGAGGCCCTGGCCATCGCCGCCAAATAACCCCGCCACCGCGACCAACATATCCGGGGCGCTGTGTCAAAATTAGACACAGCGCTTTCTTTGTGTCCGAATGGGAGGGTGCTGTCAGAATGGTTCAGATGGTAGGAGCTTGGAGGTGAGGTCGATGGGAGCAATCTGAAGATTGTGACCGAGACCGAATCCTTCAAGCGACGACCCAGATGAGCCATTATGACACACCCTCGCTTTTTTTATCGTGCGAAAATCGTTACCTTTGCACCCGCGCCGTGAAAAACACGCGACATGCACGATGAGCAACGCGAAAGTCTATAAATGGTCGCTGATCGACCGCGTCTCTGTCGCTGCCCTCAACTTCGGGGGCAACATCGTGCTCGCGCGCATGCTCACCACCGCCGACTTCGGCCTCCTGGCCATGATCGCCATATTCATAGCCCTCGCGCAGGATATTTCAGGCTGCGGCCTGGCCGACGGACTGATCCACAAGGTAAAGCCGACGCGCGACGACTATTCGACAGTTTTCGTGTTCAACACCGCCTTCGGCCTCCTTTTCGGCCTCTCGTTCTTCTTCGGGGCACCACTGGTGGCGCGCTTCTTCGGCCACCAGGAACTCGTGACAATCATGCGCGTGCTCGGCGTGTGCTTCTTCTTCCAGTCTATGAGCTTCATCCAGGAGACGCGCCTGCGCAAGGAGCTGGCCGTAAAGCAGCTGTGCCTCGTAAGGGTCGGCGCCACGCTGACGGCTCTGGCGCTGGGCATCACCCTCGCCGCGCTCGGCTTCGGCTGGTGGGCGCTGGTGTCCACCCAGATCCTGCTGTCGTTCTTCATCTTCGTCTACTGCCTGGCGGCCACGAGGTGGTTCCCGCGGATAGCCTTCAGCAGGAAATCCTTCAAGGAGTTCTTCGGCTTCGGCATACACCTCGCTATCGCATACATCAGCAACGTCATCGGCAAGAACATAAACACCTTCCTTTTAGGCAAGTTCTTCACCCCCGCCGCCACCGGGCTTTACTACCAGGGCGCGAAACTGGCCAACGTGCCCTTCCAGGTGATCGACCAGTCGGTCAACAACCCGTTCTTCGTGGTGGCCTCTAACGAGTCGGTCCCCGACTCGCAGCGCTCGCTCATCCGTAACATGTTCTCTATGGTGGTCGGAATCAACGGCGTGCTGCTGTTCCTCATGCTCGTGGTCGCCGCTCCCGGGATCATAGCCCTCTACGGCGAAAAATGGGCCGAGAGCATACCCCTGTTCCGCATCATCGCGCTGGCCGAGTTCCTTTTCTGCCTGAAAGCCTTCTTCCAGGCTGTCTGCAAGGTAAACGCCAACACTGTTTTCGTGCGCAACCTCAGCATAGCCCAGGTAGCGGCGCAGATCATACTGTCGATACTGGCCGTCCTCTTCTTCCGCGACATCCTCGTCATCGTCTGGATCCAGGTAGTATGCGAGCTGGCCAGCGTGTCTATCTACGCTTTCAAGTACCGCCGCCTCACCGGCCAGCGGTTCCGCGGCATCATCGCCGCCGCCATAGGCAGCCTCTGGCTGCCGGCCCTGGGAGCGCTGTTCGCCGTCATGGCGGTGATGGCTGCTGACGCGCTCGTGGCTCTCCCCCCGATCGCCGACTGCCTGGTCATAGCCGCGGCATACGCCGTGACAATCATCGGTGCCGGAGAGATACTCCGGCCGAAAGTCTACGTCGCCCTGCGCGACCATTTCATAAAACGCAAACAGTCCTGAATCCCATGCGGGCGGCAACGGCGTTATTCAGCAACGGCGGCGCGGGGATGTCGGACCGCCCTGTGGTCGGGCGCTTCGCGCCCTCCCCGTCAGGGCGCATGCACCTCGGGAACATCTACACCGCCGTCATGTCGTGGCTCTCTGCAAAGAGCCGCGGCGGCAGGTGGATTCTGCGCGTGGAGGACCTCGACCCGCAGCGCTCCAAGCCGGAACACGCCCGCGTGATCGAGGACGACCTCCTATGGCTCGGCCTGGAATGGGACGAGGGTGGCCTCTCCGGCCGCGGACCCGCCGGACCCTACGTCCAGAGCCTGCGGCACGAAATCTACGCCGGGGGACTGCGCCGCCTGGAAGCAGCCGGCCTCACATACCGCTGCCGCTGCCGACGCGCCGACATACTCGCCACCCAGGCTCCGCACGAGTCGGACGGCAGGGTGATTTACAAGGGCACCTGCCGGCCGCCCCGGCTGGGGGGAACCGCCGAAATCCCCGGTGACGCGCCGGCGGCAATCCGCCTCTTCGTCCCCGACAAGACCATGACATTCACCGACCGCCTGCGCGGTCCCCAGAGCGTCAATCTCGCCGCGCATTGCGGCGACTTCATCCTGCGCCGCGCCGACGGCGCGTGGGCCTACCAGCTCGCCGTCGTCATGGACGACGCGCTCATGGGGGTCACCGAGGTAGTCCGCGGCGAAGACCTCCTCCTCTCCGCCGCCCAGCAGATCTACCTCTACGAACTCCTGGGCTATCCCGTCCCGGAGTTCGCCCACCTCCCCCTGGTATGCAACGACCAGGGCGTGCGCCTGTCAAAGCGCGACAGCTCTCTGGGTATGGAAGCCCTCCGCGCCACCCACACCCCCGCCGAGCTCCTCGGCCGCGTGGCGGCCCTCGCCGGCCTCATCCCCGCCCCGGCCCCCGTCACCCTCCGCGAACTCCTCGCCCTGGCACAGCCGGATTGAGGATTCTTCATAACCTTGTGCCGGTATCCGTCTAAAAAGGGCGCTATTATAATGGTTCAGATGGTAGGAGCTTGGAGGCGAGGCCGATGGGAGCAATCTGAAGATTGTGACCGAGGCCGAGACCTTCAAGCGACGACCCAGATGAGCCATTAGAATAGTGCCCTTTAAAAACGCCGGGGCCGCTTCTCGCGAAGCAGCCCCGGCTGGCATATGTATCATGGATTATTTTATTTTCACCTTGATCTTCGCAAGATCTTTGTCGGCGCTCGACGGGCCGGTCATCAGCTCGTACTCGCCCGGCACGACGCGCATGCGGCGCTCCGCACCGTCCCAGTTCTCGAACGCCTCGCGGGGCATGGGAATCTCGACCGTCTTCTTCTCGCCGGGGAGGAGATCGACCCTCGCGTAGCCGCGGAGCGACTTCGACGGGCCGGAAACGTCAGCAGGCCGGCGCATATAGAGCTGCACCACCTCGGTGCCGGCGCGCTTGCCGGTATTCCTGACCTCGACCTTCACCACGCCGTCGCCGTACTTCGGTTTCCCGTAGCTGAAAGTGGTGTAGCTCAGCCCGTGGCCGAAGGGATAGAGCGGTTCGGTCGGGAGGTAGCGGTAGGTGCGCCCCGCCATATTGTAGTCATCGAACGGAGGAAGCTGCGAATCGTCGGTGTAGAAGGTCACCGGGAGCTTGCCCGAAGGATTGTAGTCGCCCATAAGCACCTCGGCAACCGCCTCTCCCCCCTGCTCGCCGGGGTACCACGCCTGTAAAATCGCGTCGCATATGTCATTTTCGGGAGTTAGAGCCACGGCGCTGCCGCTGCAATTGACCAGCACCACCCGCTTCCCGGCGTCGCGCAGGGCGCGGATTATGTCGCGCTGCGCCTGGGGCAGCTCGATCGACGTGCGGTCGCCGTTGTCGAATCCGGGAAGCTGTACCCGCGCCTGCTCGCGTTCCAGGGCCGGGGAGATACCCCCGACGAAAATCACCGTCCCGGCATCCTTGGCCCTTGCGACGATTTCAGGAACCGTCAGAGAGCGGGCGCGGCATATGTCGAAGTTCAGGGTCGCCCCCTCGTCGAGCTGCATGTAGTTTATCTCAATATCATAGGTCTTCCCCTTCTCGACTTTCAGTTTCGCGGTGCGGAAGTTCAACGCCTCGGCCTTCCAGCGGTTGTGGATGGTGTCGCCGTTGACGATTATGCGGAAACCGTCGTCGTTGTTGAAGAGGATGTCGAGTTCATCCGTCGCTGGAGCAGTGAAGGAACCGCGCATACGGGTCGTGAAGTTTTCAAGATTCACCCCGGGGGCGAAGGCCGTGTTGCCACCGTTATCGAGCGTCAGCGCCGAGGTGTAGTTGGCGCTGGCCGCGGGAACCCCCTCCATGCGGGTGTTGTTCCAGTAGTCGGCGCGCATGCCCGGACGCCCCTCCGCGTCGGTGAAGAGATCGAACACACTCTCCTTCTCGGTCAGGGAGGTGATGTCGCACGAGGGGAAGTACGGCATTTCAGGGAAACGGCGACGCATGGCCTCCAGCACCGTCACCGTGTGGCCCGGCTGGCCGTAGTATATGCCCCACTGCATCGTGGAGTCGGCGGCGTTGGGGCCCATGAGCATCACGCGCCCCATTTCCTCCTTTTTCAGCGGGAGGATCCCGTTGTTTTTCAGCAACACCATCTGCTCGCGTGCCGCTTTCAGCGCCAGCGCCCTGTGCTCCGGGCTGTTTACCACCGACATAGGTACGCGGGTCCATTCCACCAGCGAGTCCGGGTCGAAATCGCCCAGGCGGAAACGCTCTGCCAGCAGGCGGCGCACGCTGGTGTCAATCTCTGCCTCCGATATATCGCCGCGCCTCACTGCGGCGGGCAGTTTCCTGTAAATCTGGCCGCACTCCACGTCGGTGCCCGACCGAACGCCGAGAGCCGAAGCCCCCTCCGCGTCCTTCGCGACCCCGTGCCGCTTTGGCAGATAGAAATCGTTTATCGCGCCGCAGTCGCTCACCACCAGGCCGTCGTAACCCCACTGGTCGCGCAGAATCTGCTGCAACAGGGCGGTGGAACCGCAGCACGCCTCCCCTTCGAGGCGCTGGTAGGCGCACATCACCTGCCGCACGCCAGCATCCTGTACCAGGCGCTTGAACGCCGGCAGATAGCTCTCCCAGAGGTCGCGCTCGGGGAGCATGGCCACGTTCATGCGGTGGCGCTCCTTCTCCGGGCCGCTGTGCACGGCGAAATGCTTGGCGCACGCCAGGAGCTTGTTGTAGCGCGAGGCGGTGTCCGCCTGCAAGGCGCGCACCACCAGCGAGCCCATCCTGCCGTTCATATACGGGTCCTCGCCGTAGCTCTCCTGTCCCCGGCCCCACCGCGGGTCGCGGAAGATATTCACCGTCGGGGTCCAGTAGGCCAGTCCCTTGTACTTGCCGACCTTCCCCTCGCTCCGCGCCAGGGTGTTCTTGGCGCGCGCCTCGTCGCTGACGGCCGTGAACACCTCGGCGATCAGGCTGTCGTCGAACGATGCGGCAAGCCCTATGCACGAGGGGAACACCGTGGCCAGCCCATTGCGTCCCACGCCGTGAAGCCCCTCGCTCCACCACTCGAACGCAGGAACGCCGAGCCGCTCTATGGCCGGGGAACCGTTCATCATCAGCCTGGTCTTTTCCTCCAGGGTAAGCCGCGAGCAGAGGTCGGCGGCGCGCTCCTCCGGGGTCAGGTTAGGATTGTTGAAAGGGTAACGCTGAGCGTCGGCACCCGCGGCCCCCATGGCCGGGAGTATGACGAGAAGCAAAAGCGCTAAGCGAAGCATCATAGGATATGGGATATTGGTATTGTAAGGTATTGCTTATGTAGGCTTATTATACGCGGCACGCCGCGTCCGTACAACCGCCTACACCCGGATGGCCTACACCGGGGTGTAGGGACGCGGCGTGCCGCGTATCATTCGGGATTCACCGCAAAATTAAGGGAAAACAAAGGCCCCGGCGGGTAATTATTGCCGCAAATGGCGCAAAAAGAGGATGGGCGCGAAAAGAGGAGCCGCGGCCCATCGCGGGTCGCGGCTCCTGTTGTTTGTGAATCAAAGGTTGTATCTTTTCAGCGGGGACGCGCCCCGCCGGGAATATGGTTCGGATTTACTTGTTGTAGACCTTCTTGCCGTCAACGATGATCAGGCCCTTGGTGGTCGCGGGAACCTCGATGCCCTGCAGGTTGTAGGCGCGGACTGCCTTGTCGGCGTCAACGGCTACCTCCTCGATGGCGGCCTCAGAGCCGTAGTTGTCGCCGATGCCGAACTTCATGTCGAGGATGTTCATGGTGTACTTGTTGGCAACCGGCTCCTTGAAGTCGATGTGGAGGATCTTGTGGCCCTTGGTCAGGTTGATGTTCTCCAGCTTCTGTTCCTTGAAGAAGAACCAATTGTAGGTGACAGCCTCGGGTGTGAAAGTGTCCTCCCATACGGGCATCGCAGTCGCGGGGTCTTCCTCATAGGCGGCCTTGTCGAAAATCGAGAACGCCAGGCTGGGGGTCTCGCCGTTCTTGGCTTCCTTCCAGGACCAGTGGAACACGAAGTTGTAGACGCCTTCCTCGGTCACGTTGATGTCGAACTCTTCTTTCTGGTTGTTGCGGTAGTCGCCGAGCCAGGGCACAGTGCCGGGAGCACCCGGGTGGGGGATGTCATATTTATCTTTTTCGGCGATGTCATCATTCGCTTTTTCGGGGTTGTAGAACTTGATCTGATGGGAGTCATACTGCACCTTGCCCTGGCCAACGAGGCGGGTGTTCTCGAACTGCACATAGCCGGGAACGTCGCTCCACATCTGCACTTCCTCGAAGTTTGCGACCAGGTCGATGTCCTCCTCGATGACGAAGGTGTAGGGGTTAGTGGTGAAGGGGTCGTCGATGCCGTTGTCCCAGCCAACGAACTTGTAGCCGGTGTTGGCGATAGCCTGTGCCTTTACCTCGGTGCCGGAGATGAACTTGTTGCGCGAGGGAGTGATTGTGATCGAGCCACCTTCGGCGGGCTCGCAGTAGGTCATCAGGTTCACTTCCTGGATCTCCTCGCGGGCCTCGAACTCGACGCGGCACATACGGAAGGAGGGCTTCAGCGGGTCTTCCTGCTGGAACTCCACCTTGAAGATGTATTCGCCTGCGGGAATCGGGGTTTCAACGTAAACCTCGGTGGGAGCGAATGCGTAGGAAGCGGTCTGCACGGCAGCGGCGTCGTAGCGCTTCTCCCACACGGGGTTCTTGGTGGCCTTGTCGAGCAGCTTGAATGTGCCCCACGCGCCGGGAGCGTCGTTCTTGCTGGAATACTGGAAGCGGATGACGTAGCAGCTCTCTGTCTCGCTCTTCACAAACCAGGAAGCGGCCTCGCCGTCGTGGGTGTTATTGACGTAAACCTCATCGGGGGCGGCCACTTTCTTGCCGTTCTCGTCGAGGTAGGACATCTTCTCGTGCTTGGTGAAGTGCTCGATGGGATTGCCGTTATCATCCACTTCGAGAACAGCGTCGAACTTTACGTCCTCAGCCGAAATTCTGAGGGTGGTGCCGGGGGCGGTGGGGATGTTCTGCACTGTCTGGGCGCTCGCGAAAGCGAAAGCCAGCAGGGCGGAACCAAGGAGTAACTGTTTTTTCATGTCAGTCAGGTTGGTTTGTTGGTATTAGTTTTTTTGTTTATTGTGCTTTTACGACGCGGGCGGCTGCGCACCCGCGTGATTGGTGCGGTAAAGTTACAACCGCCGCGTAGGTTCGCGGGGGAAAAATCGTCACTAAGGGTGTAAAATCTCCCCGAGCGACGATTTTTCATTCACAAAACCTAATAATCTTCTTTTCAACGGGGCGCGTCACCTGACGAGCACCTTCTTCCCGGCGCGGATGTAGATTCCGGGGGTTGAGGGGTTCGGAGCCACGCGGATTCCCTGGAGATTGTACCACGCGTCGGCGTCACTCTCCGCGGCATCCGCGGCAAGCTCCCCCACCCCGGCGGCCTCGTCGGTATAGAGGGTAATCTTGGCGGCGGCTACGTTCCCCTTCCAGGTGAACGTCATCTGGTTCTTTATCGGCCGCGGGAACACCACCTCGAACGAGGAGGTCTCGGTGGCCGACTTCGGCAGGGTGTACTTGCCCTGCTCGTACTCCTCGCCGTTAAGCTCCACGAGCGACGCGTCGGAGTAGCTCGCGGTGGTACGGTGGCCGCGCCCCTCGAACTTTACTTTCGTTATGGCGGCGCCGCGGGGGAGCCACAGCGTGTGCTGGCGGTTGACCGGCATCTGGAACAGGCCGTTATCATTGCAGTCGGTGTATGTGCCGCCGGAAATCCACATCAGGCCGTCGGCAAAGTACCATCCCGCGCGGTCCTTGGTGTTGGTCGACACCTCGAACGTCTCGGGAAGCTCGTAGGTCGAGCGGTATCCCTCTGTCCAGCCATCAGCCTCCTGTGCGGCGGTCATATCCTCGACCAGCTCGGCCAGGTACATCTCGAGCATCGTGTAGCCCGATTCGTGGCATTTGTTGCGGTCGGCGGCGTCGTTCGGGTCGAGTTCGTTGGCAATCTCCCATTCGTCCGGCATGCCGTCCTTGTCGGTGTCGAGCGGCGCGGCGGTGGATTTCAGCTCGGGCCATGCCGACCAGTCGGCGGGAGCGTCCTTGGGCTTGTTGTCGTCCTGCGAGTTAATCAGCCCCTTGGAAAGGTTCCTGCCGGTGGAGGTGGCGGTGCCGTTGAGGGTGTCGTCGATCATCTGTTGGTCAACCCAGTCGTACGACAGCGAGCATCCGGCATAGGTGGTCACCAGCTCGTAGGCCTTTTCGGCGGTGTGGGTGGTGGTGGCGGGGAAAGGAACAGGCTCCGAGCGCTTGATCTTGGCCTCGGTCTCCTCGTTCCAGGTGCCGTCGGTCGCGGCGGCCGACGTGTCAATCTGGTTCAGGAAGCCCATGTTCCAGTTGTCTTTGGTCACGTCGGAATATTTCGAGTTGACGTTCCCCTCGACCAGGTATGTGCCCCAGAGATGCAGCGCCGGGGAATAGGCCGGGTAGGTCGTGCAGTATTTGTTGGTGCGGATGCCAACTCCGGCGATGCGCTTCCCTTTCTTGTCGGTAGGGGTGGCCGGGCCCGGTTTGTAGTAGTTGTTGATGATGTTGACGTTCATCCCCTCTCCTCCGTAGCAGCCGTTGCCGCCGAAGTTGTAGATGACGTTGTTGCGCATGTCCATGCGCTCGTCGAGCTGCGTCGACACGCGCGGACCCAGGCGCGGGGTGCGCGACCCGTGGTGCGCCACCAGGTTGTGGTGGAACGATGCGCCGCTGCCGCCCCAGTTGCCGCCGTAGCCGTGCGCCCCCTTGGAGTGGCCGGAGTTCACAAGGCTCTGCGACACGATGCTCCATTGCAGGGTCGAGTTCTGGTTGCCGAGAATCGAGCAGCACTCGTCGATGCTCCACGACACGGAGCAGTGGTCGACCATGACGTTGCGCTCGTCCATAGCCGTAAGGCAGTCCCAGCCGTCAGCACCCCCCTGCAAGACATTCTTGTTGCCCAGGCGGAAACGCACGAAGCGCACAATGGTGTTCGAGCCGAGGGTCACGGGGTAGTCGGCTATGCAGATGCCGTCGCCCGGGGCTGTTTGGCCGGCTATGGTGGTGTATTCGGGAATCTTCAGACCCGATTCCAGGTGGATTGTGCCGGAGACGTCGAAGACAATCGTGCGGGGTCCCGACTTCGACAGCGCGTCGCGCAGGGTGCCCGTGCCGCTGTCATTAAGGCTGGTCACATGGTAGACGTTTCCGCCGCGGCCGCCGGCCACATAACGGCCGAAACCTTCCGCTCCGGGGAACGCCGGGAGCCTTTCAAGCTCGAGCGCCGAAGCCGTGGCAGCGCCCAAAACGGCGGCACCAAAAACAGCCGCGGTCTGGAATATTTTTGAATCGAACTTCATGGTAAGGGTTTGGTTTACCGCGAAACTACCGCCTTTTTCCCGAACAAGGGTGTAAAATCTGACGAAAATTGGCATCCCCCATGTGTTAAATCGCCCCCGGCGCACCAGATTGCCCCACGCTGTCGGGTGGAGCGAGCCGCAGGCGAGCGGCCTCCCCGTCCACCCATCCGGCGACAAAAAAACGCCGGGGCGCCGCGTGAAAGCGGCACCCCGGCGGGGAGGTTGGCATGGGCATTGCCGCCTTTCGCTTATTCGGCGAGGATCTTGGAGACGGAACGGGTGCCGTCGGCCTTGACAGCCACGCGGACAACCGCGCCGCGGTAACCCTCGGCGACGGGCTGCCCCTGGAGGTTATAGTATTCAACCCTGACGGCCTCCTCGGCGCCGACAGTGCCGATGCCAGTGGTCTGGCCCGGCTCCATGGCGAACGAATGGGCACTCATGGTGCCGTTGGGAGCCATCGCGCGGACCGTGTAGGAGAAATCTTCTCCGGCGCGTGCGGCGGCCTTGCGGTAGCCGGTGCCGGTCAGCAGGTCGAAGCGGTCGCAGTCGCCGGAAGCGTAGCCGATGTAAGCCCCCTTGTTGTAGAGCAGGTAGCCGGCGGCGCCAGCGACGGGAGTCCAGTGGATGTATTTCGAGCCGTCCTCATCCTTGTACTCCACACCTTCGGGAGCCTGGATGTCGAGAGCCAGCTCTTCGGTGGCCAGCCAGGAGTCGTCGCCGCCAAGCACGTTCTCGACGGTGAACACGGCGGCCTCCTCATCAGTCAGCACCGGGGTGTACTTGTTGATAGAGGTCGATGAATTGCCGCGGCCGCCCAGGTCAACGACATTGCCGGAAGCGTCCATCGAATTGTACTCGTAGAAGTGGGTGACGAGGGCGCCCATACCTTCCCAGCCTCCACCCGCGGGCTGCGCGTCCATGGTGGTGTTGAGATAGTAGGCGCGCGGCTCGTTCTGCCAGGGGCGGCCCAGATAGTAGGAATAGCCGTTGCTCTTGATCGAGCAGTTCTGGAACACATAGCCCCATTTCTGAGCGGCGCTCGTGTGGGGGGCGCAGACCTTCGAGCCGTCGGCCTCGATGACAAACACGCAGTGGTCGAAATAGTGGTTGCCACCGCCGCAGATGAAGTCAACCGTGCCGCGGATATCGCAGTCCTTGTAATAGCCCTGCTCGCCGGTGACATAGGTATCCTGGTAGCCAAGCAGCAGCATGTTCACCATCACGTCGCGGTTGCCGCCGGTGAGGGCTACAGCCTGCCCGGCGCTGATGCCGGCGTCGTTCCTGATCGTGAAGTTTTCAAGATAGATGTTGGCGGAGTAGCGGATCGAGAACACGGGATAGGAAATCCCCTTGACATTGCCGTGCACCACCACGCCGTCGCGGCTCTCGCCGACAACCGACACGTTGTATGCCTTGTTGATGTGGAGCAGGGGGGCGTTCTCGCCGCTGCCGAGGTCGTAGTCTCCGTTGTTTAGGAAGATGACGTGGCGCGGAGCGTCGGCGGTCCTGTTGGTCTCCATGACAGAAGCCACGGCGGCTTTAAGCTCGTCGACGGTCGAGACATAGGTCACGGCCTCCACGGGGGCGACGGTCGTCGGCTGTTCGGCCACGGCCACGGTGTAGGTGATAGCCTCCGAGTTGGTGTTGCCGTCAACGTCGACAGCGGCGCCGGCGGGGATAGTCAGGGTCGTCTCCTGGCCCCAGGCGAGATCCCAGAGGGAGAATTTCAGGGCGGTTGTGCCGCCGTCGGCCTTGACGCTCTTGCCATCGTACTCGGCGACGCAGTCCTTCATCTGGCGGCCGAAGTCGAGGGTCACGACGCAGTGGTTCTTGGTGTCGACCTGCGTGTTGGAGCCGCTCTGGACTGTCGGCTCCCCTTGCAGCCTCTGCTCCTCGACAACGAACTCGAACCAGGCCATTGGCTGGCCCTGGCAGTCGAAGCTGATTTCGACGGGAGTGCCGGCCTGGTGGTTCTCGAAGTTCACGACGAGGTCATAGGCGTTGGCGTCGCCGATGATGAACTCACTGTTGGTGGGCAGATAGACCACAGCGTCGCCGGAAACCACGGAACGCACCTTGGAAACATGGTCGTAGTTCTCTTTCAGGCTCTTGAACACCATCTGCTTGACAACGATGTTGGCGGGAACCTCCCAGGTGACGCCGCTACGGTTCAGATTGAACCACGAGCCGTAGCCGTCGTTGCAGTTAAGGATGGTGTACATCCCGTTGGACCATGACGACTCCCCTTTGAAAGCCGCGTCATATTTGATAGTGACCACCTTGTCGGCCTCGGCGGCGGTGTAGAGGTGGATTCCATCGACGGTGAGGGTGAAGGTCTTCTCGTCGTCGCCCGACTTCCCTACGAAGGTGGCGACCCCGTCGGCGGTAGCGGTAACCTCGGCTGTCGAGCCGTCAACGAACACGGCCTTTACCGCGGGGAGGGCGGTGTAGATGTTGCCCGAAAGTGTGGCGGCGCCCTCGGCGTTGAGAGCCTCGACCACCGCGGCGTCAACGGCGTTGCCGTCGACTGTCAGCGAGGCCACGCGGGCGTCGGAAAGGCGGAACACGCGCACGGCGTACTCCGTCTGGGCTGCTACGGCGTTATCGGCGGCCGCGAGGGTGATGATGATATCGGTGCCCTCGCCGGGAGCGGGAGCGGGAATGGTGATTTTGCCATCGACAACCTCGACGGCGTTCTCACCCACCTTGGCGGAGACAGCGCCGTTCTCGGCGGCGACATTCAGCGTGACGGTCTCCCCGGCGAACGCCTTGGGGAGGTTGAAGTTCCAGTCGTAACCTTCGGCGGAGCTTTCGAGAGCGCCTTCAAGGGTAACGCCCGAAATCCTGGCGAACTCGTCGGCCACCTTGGTCACCACGGGGGCGTAGAAATTGGCGCAGAACGAACCGGCGACATTCTGGAACGACACCTTGAACGATTTTTTGCCGGTAGCTACCTTGCCGGCGAGGATTATGTCGGCCTTACCCTGGGCAGCGACATGGTGGACAGCTTCGGCCTCGACTTTCTTCGTGGCCTCGTCGGTCAGCTCTATTTTCAGGTCACCCTCGCCGTAATAGGCGTAGAAATCAATGTTGGCCGAGTACACGCCGGCCTCGGTGCCGTAAACCTTGGCGGTGGCCGACGCACCGTTCGAGGCGTAGCCGAAGTTCGGGTTGGCCGAACCGGCGTTCTCTATGCGCAGACCACCCTCGGTCCAGTAGGTCGACGAAAGCTCGAGCGTGCCGGGCATCGCCAGGTAGCCCGACGGAACCTTGGTGGCGTCGTAGTCCTCGGCGACCCAATTGAACGTCGGAGCCATTATGTTGGTGATATAGCCGGTGTTGCCCACGCCGGTGAAAGTGAACTTGATAGTCTTGCGGCCGCGGGCCATCACCCCTTCGAGGGGGATTGTGTGGTCGTTCCTTCCGCCGGTAAACGTGTAGTGCTGGTCGATCTCGACGTTGCCGGAAGTCTGGTCGGTGATCTGTATGCGGATATCGTCGTTCTGACCGTTCGCCTGGTCCCAGCGGAACGGCACAACCAGATCATAAGCGCCGGCCTTGTCGCAGAAGAAGTTGGTGGAGCACCACCCTCCGTTCTTGATGCTGCCGAACTGCCCGTCCTGTCCGTCATACGCGATCGCACCGCCGATTGTCCAGCCAGCCTCGGTCTTGTCCGTGGCCTGTTCGATCTTGTTAAGCGTTCCGGGAACCACCGCCCAGCCCGCGGGCGCGGTCTCCGTGGCGGAATTTACCATTTCACCCGAGACCTTAACATTTGCCACAAAAGCGTTTCGCGTAGTGGCTTTTTCCGCAGAACCCTGGTTTGATTTTGAGGTGAGGTAGATTCTAATCCTCAGAGGGTTCTCAGATGTAGCCGTCACGCCTGATATGCCGAGGCTGACGGTTCTTGCCGCCTGGGAAATATCTGTGGCATTATCCCTCAAAGGCGCTACCGATGCGGATGCGGCATATATCTCCTTGGTCGTCGAGCCGCAAATAGCATCCACACTATAACGTCCGTCGCCCCAGCCGGTGTTCATATATTCAAACGACAGATTATTCGGAATAAACTTATCCTCACCAGTGGGTGTAATCGTGAATTCGAGATAATTTGTCGTTTTTTGGAAAGCGGTGATATTGGTATGCTTGAATTTAGTCATCACCACTCCGTCAAATTCCTTGGTGCCATTGCCCGACAAGAATTCACCCATTTCAAACGAAAGGGATAACGCATCATTGGATGCCACGCCTGTTATGGCTTCCGGCGCCACACCCATCGCCCAGGTGGCGGTTACGGGGGTGGCGGCCTCTTCGGCCTGTGGTGCCGGGAAAGCCGTATTCGAGGAGGTCGCGGCGGCGTAGGCCACGCCGGCGGCGAGAAGGCCGCTGAATGCGAGAGCTCCCATTAGTTTTGTTATTCGCATTGTGTAAAGTAAGTGATAGGTATGTAATTTTATAGGTAATTTGATTGTTCGCAAGCGGTCAGGCCGGTTTCCGCCATCCGGGATGTAGGGACGCGGCGTGCCGCGTATAACAGGGAATTCTTCTAAATGGCCACTTATATGCGGCACGCCGCGTCCGTACGGGCCGGGGGAATCCCTTAACATTTTATTTATAGCGCCGTACGGCGCTATAAAGCCCCCGGGGGCTTGGTGTAGGGACGCGATATGTCGCATCCCTGCCGTTGACGGTTTTGCCCCGGTTGACGGGAAAAAGAGCCGGGGGAGGTGGTTGTGTGTGAGCCTCCCCCGGCTCTCCGCGGTTGTCAAATCAGAGTTTCAGGTTCTTGGTGGCGCCGTCGCAGGCTACGCGGACGCTGACGCCGCGGTAGTCCTTCGAGACGCGCACGCCGCGCAGGTCATAGTAGGCCGCTCCGTCCTCAGTGTCGGCACCGACTGCCTCAACTCCCACCTGGCCGGAGGGGGTTACGGGAGCCGAGTGCTCCGACAGGGTGCCGTTGGCGCTCATTGCGCGGATGGTGTAGACATCATCGCCAGCCTTGGCGGCAGCGTCCAGGGCGTAGGATGCCTGGTTGCCGGGAACATAACCGGCGTACTCGCCAAGGCGGTAAACCAGGTAACCGGCGGCACGCTTGTCGGCAGTCCAGGTAATCGCGCCGGCAGCCGCGTCATAGGTGGCGACAGGGGCGGCCAGCACCTCGTACTCATCAGGCGCGAGCCAGGAATCAGTGCCTCCGAGCACGTTCTCCACAGTGAACTCGGCGGCCTCCTCGGCGGTCAGCACCGGTGTGTACTTGTTGGTCGAAGTCGGCGAGTTGCCGCGTACCGAAAGGTCGATCAGGTTGCCGTTCTTGTCCTTTGAGCCGTACTCGTAGAAGTGGGTCGGGAGGGTGCCCATCTTGTCCCAGCCGTTGGCCGAGCAGGTTGCCTCCATAGTGGTGTTCAGCCAGTAGCAGCGGGGCTCGTTCTGCCAGGGGCGCCCCAGGTTATAGCTGGAAATCCCCTTGATCACGCAGTTCTGGAATACGTAGCCCCATTTGAGCAGCGCCGAGGTAGAGGGCGCGGTGACAACCGAGCCCTTGCGGGTGTTGACGAACACGCAGCGGTCATAGAAATGGTCGCCACCGCCGCAGATGTAGTCGACCGACCCGTGGATCTCGCAGTTGTAGTAGTAGCCCTGCTCGCCGGTCACCTGTGTGTCCTGATTCGACTGCAAGCGCATGTTCACCATAATGTCGCGGTTGCCGCCGTAGTGGGCCACGCCGACCCCCTTGCCGTTGCCGTCGCCGTTCTCGTCGAAGCAGCCCCAGTCAAGGTCGTTGCGGATGGTGAAGTTCTCCATATAGATATTTGTGGAGTTGCGGGTCGAGAACACGGGGTATGAGATGCCGGTGATATTTCCGCGGAGCACAACGCCGTCGCGGCTCTCGCCGATAATCGACACGTTGAACGCCTTGTTGAGGTGGAGCATCGGCTCGGACTTGGAAGAAGTGCCGAGGTTGTAGTCGCCTTTCTTCATATAAATCACGCGGCGGGGAGCGTCGGCGGTCTTGTTGGTCTCCATGCAGGAAGCGATAGCGGCCTTGAACCCGTCGATGTCGCTGACAACGGTCAGTTCCTCTACGGGAACGACGTCGGCTGGAGCGCCAACGGCGATCTCAGCCGGGGTGGGATACTCGTTGCTGTTGCCGAACTTGTCGACCAGCGCGCCGGCGGGAATCTCGAACGCGTTGGAGGCGTTCCATTCCAGGTCCCAGAGCGAGAAGTAGAGCACCGTCGAGCCTCCCTCGGCCTTGGCGGTCTTGGCCAGTCCGGGGCCGTATTTCAGATAGCCCGAAGCCATCTCGCGGTCGAACGCGATCTTGATAACGCAGTGGTTCTGGCGCAACGGCTCCTGGGTGGGGAGCCAGGTGAACTCGGTAATCTGGGGCTCGCCGGTGAGGGCTGCCTCCTCTACCACGAACTCGAACCAGGCCACGGGTTGCGAGCCGTCCTTGAACTTGAAGAGTATCGGCTCGCCTGCCTGATGGTTGTCGATGTTGACAACCAGGTCGTAGCGGGGCTTGGTGTTGGAGAAGTCATTGTCGGAGGGGAGGTAGACCGTCGCGCCTTCCGACTTGACATATTCAACCGTGCCGGGGGCGTAGTTGTCGCCAAGCTGGCAGAACTTGACCTGCTTGACGGTAACGTTGGCAGGCACCGACCAGCTCAGCTCCTTGTTGCTGCGGAACTTGAACTGCGTGCCACCCCAGCCGTCGTTGCAGTCGCGGAGGGTGTAGACGCCGTTGCTCCACGAGCCGTCCTCCTTGTTGTTGGCCGAATCGTAAACGAGCTTCACGGTCTGCTGCCCCTCGGCGGGGGTGAAGATGTGAACTCCCTCGATTGTGAACACGAAGCTCTTCTCCACAGCGCCCGAAACACCCTTGAACGCCGCCTTGGCGGCGGTGCCTTCGAGAGTAACAGCGGCCTCCGCGGTGGTGCCGTCGGCAAACCTGGCGGTAACCGCGGGCTTCGCAGTGTACACCTTGGTGGAGAGGGTCGCCGCGGCGGTCTCGCCGTTTAGACTTTCGAGCAGCTCGGGGGTGGAGACCTCGTAGCCGTCAACCTCGATGCCACTGACCATCACGCCCCCGATGCGGTAGAGACGCACCTTCACCTCGGTCTGCGGGCAGTAAGCTCCCTCGGCGGGGGTGAGCGTGAGGGTCACGACTGTCTCCTGGTTGGGTGCGGGAGTGGCTATTGTCAGCTTGCCGCCGTCCATAGTGCCCTTGTCGGCGGTCACGGTGCCGTTCATCGCGGCGATGTCCAGCACGACACTTTCCGAGGCATAGCTTTCAGGGAAATTGAAGCAGTAGTCGAACCCTTCGAGCGGCGTGTTCTCCACCCCCTCTACGCTTACGGAGGAGATTTCGGAGTAACAGGTGCCGATTTTCTCGAATGAGGGGGCGGCGAAGTTGGTGATGTACTGGCCGTGCCCCTTGTCGTCGAACGATATTTTCAGGGTCTTCCTGCCGGTGGTGATCACACCTTTAAGGGGGATGCGCGCCTTACCCTTGTCGGTAAAGGTGTAGACGGCCTTCGCCTCGGTGGCTCCGGATTCGACATCGACCACCTCGAAGAAAATCCAGCTGGTGTAGCCGGCCTTGTTCCAGGTGAAATTGTAGTCCATCGCGTAAGCCCCTTCCTCGGTGCAGAAGAAGTTGGTGGAAATCTTGGCGTTGGCCTTGATCGAGCCAAAATTAGGCGGGGTCTTGTCCTCGATCTTGCAGGAACCGCTGAACTCCCAGTTGCCGGTAGCCACGGGAAGCAGCTCGCCGGGAATCGCGGCCCACCCCTCCGGGGCGCTTTCCGCTCTGGCGGCCACTTTGGAGGCGGCATCGGCCCCCGCGGCACCCTTCGGAGCGTCCGCACCGGCGAATCCGCCCGCGGCGTAAGCCCCGCCGACGGCCAGAAGGCCGGCGGCAAAGGCTCCGCATAGCATTTTTATAAGTTTCATAGGTTGGTTTATGGTTTAAGGTTTTTTACTTTTTCTTTGAGCGCTCGCGCCAAAGGGCGGTCATGTCCTCGAGGGTCTTACCCTTGGTCTCGGGCACCAGCTTGTAGACGAACAGAGCCGCCAGCACGCAGATCACGCCGTAGAGGGCGTAGGCGAAGCAGTGGCCGAACTTGTCGCCCATGTCGCCGAGGCTCATATTGTACATCGGCACGAACGTCGACGACACTATGAAGTTGAAAATCCACTGGAACGCCACGGCGATGGCCACCGCCTGCGAGCGGATGGTGTTCGGGAAAATCTCCGCGATCAGCACCCAGCAGATGGGGCCCCACGAGAACATGAACGAGGCCGAGTAGACCATGATGCTGACAACCGGCATCAGTGGCGGGCACTCGACCACGTTGCTCAGGGCGACACCGAGCGCGCCGACCGCCATGCCGATCGAGCCCCAGATAAGCAGCGGCTTGCGGCCGAGCTTCTCGACGGTGAACACCGCCACGAGGGTGAACGAGATGTTGACGATGCCCATGATGACTGTCTGCACCATCGGGTTGCCCATGTTCATCGACTCGAAGATGCGCGGCGCGTAGTAAAGCACGGCGTTTATGCCGACAGCCTGCTGGAACACCGAGAGCATGACGCCCACGAAAATCACCAGCACGCCGAACGAGAACAGGCGCTCGCTCTTCACCTCGACCGTCTCCTTGATCTGCGTCAGAATCTCGCGGGCTTTGGCGCGGCCGTTGATGCGTTCCAGGATCGACAGCGCCCTGCCGTCCTTGCCCACGAGGGCCAGGTAGCGCGGGCTCTCGGGCACGAAGCATACCAGTATGGTGAAGATTCCGGCCACGAACGCCTCCGAGCCGAACATGTAGCGCCAGCCGGTGCTGACGGTCCAGGGGTCGCTCTGGGGGGAGACGGCGTAGACCGCCTCGCCCATCTTCTCTATTATGGGCTGGGTATGCTCGCCGAGAATCAGGAAGTTGACGAAGTAGACAACCAGCTGGCCGAAGATTATGGCGAACTGGTTCCATGAAACGAGAGTGCCGCGGAGGTTGCTCGGAGCCACCTCGGCGATATACATCGGGCAGATCGCCGAAGCGAGGCCCACGCCGATGCCACCGATCACGCGGTATACGTTGAA
Organism: uncultured Muribaculaceae bacterium; assembly: GCA_910579105.1. Taxonomy (GTDB): domain Bacteria; phylum Bacteroidota; class Bacteroidia; order Bacteroidales; family Muribaculaceae; genus UBA7173. The sequence continues at coordinate 38,501 of CAJTRT010000004.1, forward strand.
CGCCCACAGCAGGCTGAACGAGGGCACGCCGTAGTCGTAGAACATGAATTCGGGATAATAGGAACCGAGGGCCGACACGAAGAAGAACACCCCGGCGATAATCAGCGACTTCTTGCGGCCGAAGCTACCGGCGAAATAACCCGAAAGGGCCGCGCCGATGATGCACCCCAGCAGGGCGCTCGAAGAAGTTATGCCGTGTATGGTATCGGAATATACGAAATCTTTCGCTCCGAGGAAGAAAGCCTGCAGGCCGCGCTCGGCACCGGAAATCACCGCCGTGTCGTAGCCGAAGAGCAGGCCGCCCAGCACCGCCACCAGCACGATGGAAAACAGATAGAGCTTGCTCCCTTTATCGTTGTTGCTCATGGAATTAGTTTAGGAGAGTTTAGAGGGTTTTCAGATTTATAGGTTAAATTGATAAAAAAGAGGTTTCGTCGGACGAGTCAGACAAGTCCGACAAGTCCGACAAGTCCGACGAAACCAAATTTTTCTGCATCCGACGAAACCAGTTTTCTAAGTTTGCTGCCGGATGGCCGGCGGCTCGTCAGAACGGTCCGGATGGTAGGAGCCGGAGTCCGAGGGTGACGGGAGCGGTCTTAGGACCGTGACCGAACCCGGGTGGCTTCGGCGACGACCCAGACGGGCCGTTATCACGAGCCGCGGTTAGGCGTACATGTTGACGATGGCCTCGTACAGCTCCTGCTTGCCGGAAGTAACGGCGGGCTCGGGCTGGGTCTTGGCGTAGGCTACGACGTCCTCGAGGGTCAGCTTACCCTCCTCGAACTTCTTGCCCTCGCCCTTGTCGAACGAAGCGTAGCGCTCTTCGAGCATCTTCTTGTAGGGCGACTTCTCCAGAACGTCGGCGGCGCTGAGAAGCGCGCGTGCCATGGCGTCCATGCCGGCGATGTGGGCGATGAAGATATCCTCCAGGTCGGTGGAGTTGCGGCGGGTCTTGGCGTCGAAGTTGGTGCCGCCGTTGCCGAGGCCGCCGTTGCGGATGATCTGCATCATGGCCTGTGTCAGTTCGTAGTTGTCGATGGGGAACTGGTCGGTGTCCCAGCCGTTCTGGTAGTCGCCGCGGTTGGCGTCGATCGAGCCGAGCATGTTGTTGTCGACGGCCACGCACAGTTCGTGCTCGAAGGTGTGGCCTGCCAGGGTGGCGTGGTTGACCTCGATGTTCACCTTGAAGTCCTTGTCGAGGCCGTGGGCCTTGAGGAAGCCGACAACGGTCTCTGTGTCGACGTCATACTGGTGCTTGGAGGGTTCCATGGGCTTCGGCTCAATCAGGAAGGTGCCGGTGAAGCCCTTCGAGCGGGCGTAGTCGCGAGCCATGGTGAGCATCATGGCCAGGTGCTCCTTCTCGCGCTTCTGGTCGGTGTTCAGCAGGCTCATATAGCCCTCGCGGCCGCCCCAGAAAACGTAGTTCTGACCGCCGAGGGCGATCGTGGCGTCGATGGCGTTCTTGATCTGCACGGCGGCGCGGGCCACGACGTCGAAGTCGGGGTTGGTCGCGGCACCGTTCATGTAGCGGCCGTTGCCGAACACGTTGGCAGTGCCCCAGAGGTTCTTGATGCCGGTCTCGGCCATCTTCTCTTTGAGGTAGGCCACGATTTCCTTCATGCGTGCCTCGTAATCCTCGATGTTGTCAAGGTCGCCGATCAGGTCGGTGTCGTGGAAGCAGAAGTACTCGATGCCGAGTTTCTGCATCACCTCGAAGCCCGCGTCGGCCTTCTGTTTGGCGACGGTCATCGCGTCGGCGCCCTCGTTCCAGGGGAACTTCTTGGTGCCGGTGCCGAACTGGTCGCCACCCTCGGCGCACAGAGTGTGCCACCAGGCCATGGCGAATTTGAGCCATTCCTTCATAGGCTTGCCGAGAACCACGCGCTCAGCGTCGTAGTAGCGGTAGGCCATAGGGTTGTAGCTTTCGGGACCCTCGTAGGCGATTTTGCCCACGGTGGGGAAATACTCTTTCTTTGACATTGCGGTTTGTGTTATATTGTTGGTTGTTGTTTTGTTTAAAATCAGCTTATTATAACTCTTATAATTCTTATAAAGAAATTATTCGGGGCTCAAAGGTTCCGCAGCAGTATATTTTTCCAGCGGGCGTAGGCTTCGAGGTAGGGCGCGCGGTCGGTCGGCGGCTCTATGACCGCCAGCTGCCGCAGCGAGGCGAACGCCTCCTTGGGCGACTTGTAGATTCCGGCGCCGATGCCCGCGCCGCGGGCGGCTCCCGCCGCGCCGTCGGTGTCGAACAGGTGTATCGAGGCTCCCGAAACCCCGGCCAGGGTCTCGCGGAAGATGGGCGACAGGAACATATTGGCATTCCCGGCGTGAATCTTGTCAATCTTCATGCCGATGCTCTCCATAATCTCCATGCCATACATGAAGGAGAACACAATCCCCTCCTGCGCGGCGCGCAGCAGGTGCGAGCGGTTGTGGATGTTGAAGTTGACACCGTGGATCGAGCAGCCCGCCTCGCGGTTCTCCAGCACGCGCTCCGCCCCGTTGCCGAAGGGGAGAATCGACACCCCCGCGCTCCCGGCGGGAGCCTCGGCCGCGAGGGCATTCATCTCGTCGTAGGAGCATCCGGTGGGAGCCACGTTGCGCTTCATCCAGGAATTGAGGATGCCGGTGCCGTTGATGCAGGTCATCACCCCGATGCGGGGCGCTGCCTTGGTGTGGTTTACGTGGGCGAAATTGTTGACGCGGCTCAGCGGGTCGTAGTCAACAGTGCCGTTGATGCCGTAGACCACCCCGGAGGTGCCGGCGGTGGAAGCTATCTCGCCCGGCTCGAACACATTGAGCGACAGAGCGTTGTTCGGCTGGTCACCGGCGCGGTAGGTCACCGGCGTGCCCTCTTTCAGCCCAAGCTCCGCGGCGGCCTCGGCGGTGAGACCTCCCTGGTCGCCGAAAGTAGGCGTCACCTCGGGAAGAATCTCCATCGGGAAACCGAAATAGTCCATCAGCAGCTTCGAGGGAGCGTCGGCCTGGAAGTCCCAGAGCATGTACTCCGAAAGCCCCTCGGGATTGGTGAGGCAGCGCCCGGTCATGCGCCAGGCGGCGTAGTCGCCCGGGAGCATCACCTTCCACACGCGGTCGAAAAGCCCCGGCTCGTTCTCCTTGACCCACGCCAGCTTGGTGGCGGTGAAGTTGCCCGGCTTGTTGAGGATTCCGGGCATTATCTTCTCGGCTCCGAGGTCGGCCACGGCCTTCTCGCCGTATGGCACGCCGCGCGAATCGCACCATATTATACTGTCGCGGAGCACGCGCCCCTCCCTGTCGATGAGCACCACTCCGTGCATCTGGTAGGAAATGCCGATCGCCTTTATGTCGGCGGGGTCGGCCTTCGAGATAGCGAGCACCGAGCGGGTCGCCTCTTTAAGGCGCGTCCACCAGTCCCCGGGGTTCTGCTCGGCCCAGCCGGGGCGGAGCGACTTGATGGGAGCCTCCTGGCGGGGATAGAAGTCCGAAGCGACAATCGCGCCGGTCTCGGCGTCAACGATGCAAGCCTTGACGGACGATGTGCCGATATCGTAGCCTAATAAGTACATTTTCGAGGAAATATAGTTTTTACGTTGGTTTCGATCTAAGAGCGCGCAAATTTAACAACACGCGTCAAACGGCAAAGCAAAAATTCATCATAATTCGCCCCAATGCGCGCCCCATAACAACATTTCCCCTTTTTTCACCAATTAGCACCCCTTCGCGGAAGCCGCCCCCGCGGCGGCGCTGACACCTCCGGGTCCCAGGCGCGAATTAACAGCCGCGCTGGCACCCATTCCGCCAATTCTTCCACTGATTTGCGTCCGCCATTCACTAATTTTGACCTTGGGAGGCACAAGCCCGAAATCTGAAACATAATCTAACCCAAAACATATCATGAAAAAGTATTCCCTGATTCTTTTGAGCCTGCTCATGCCCGCCCTGGCGGCGGCAAGCGCCTGGGACACGGAGTATCGCGCCGTCGAGGCAAAAATCAGCGAGCCCGAGTTCGCCGACCGCGCCTTCGACATAACAAGCTACGGCGCGTCGACCGAGGCCTCGGCCGCTCAGAACCAAAAAGCCATCGCAAAGGCTGTCGCCGCCTGCGCCAAAGCCGGCGGGGGCCGCGTGGTAGTACCCGAAGGCACCTTCACCACCGGCGCCATACGCCTGGAAAGCGGCGTGAATCTCGTGGTTGAGAAAGGCGCCACCCTGCTGTTCGCCTTCGAGCCAGAGCTGTATCCGCTCGTGCCCACCCGCTGGGAGGGCCTCGACTGCACCAACCTCTCCCCCTGCGTCTACGCCTACAAGGCCAAGAACGTCGGCCTCACCGGAGAAGGCACCATCGACGGAGGAGCCTCGAACGACACATGGTGGAAATGGTCCGGCAAGAAACACTACGGCTGGAAAGAGGGGCAGCCCCGCCAGCAGGACGACCAGTGCCGCCCCCGACTGCTCCGCATGGCCGAGGACGGCGTGCCCGCCGAGGAGCGCGTGTTCACCGCGGAACACCTCCTCCGGCCCCAGCTCGTCAACTTCAACCAGTGCGAGGGCGTGCTCATCGAGAACCTCACCCTGCTCCGCTCCCCCTTCTGGGTGATCCACCCGTTGCTCTGCGAGAATGTCACCGTCCGCGGCGTACACATCAGCAACGACGGCCCCAACGGCGACGGCTGCGACCCCGAGAGCTGCGACGGCGTGCTCATAGAGAACTGCTTCTTCAACACCGGCGACGACTGCATAGCCGTCAAGAGCGGCCGCAACAACGACGGCCGCCTCTGGGACCGGCCCTCGGAGAACATCATAATCCGCGGCTGCAAGATGGAGAACGGCCACGGAGGCGTGGTGATCGGGTCCGAAATCTCCGGCGGATGCCGCAACCTCTTCGCCGAGAACAACGACATGGACTCGCCCAACCTCGACCGCGTGTTCCGCCTGAAAACCAACTCCTGCCGCGGAGGCGTGATCGAGAAAATCTACGCCCGCGACATCCGCGTGGGCGAGTGCAAGGAGTCGGTCCTGAAAATAAACCTCGACTACGAGCCTAAGGAAATCTGCTGTCGCGGATACCTCCCCACCGTGCGCGACATATACCTCGAGGACATAACCTGCGGCAAGAGCAAGTACGGCGTGATGATCGTGGCCCTCGACTCCGTTTCCAATGTCTACAACATCAACGTGAAGAACTGCCACTTCAACGGCGTGCAGGCCGGGAACTACCTTAAAGGGAAGGCCCACGACCTCCACTACGACAACCTCTTCATCAACGGATCGCTCGCCCTCGCCGAAAAGCCCCACAAGACCTTCTCGCAGTGGATGACCCACTCGGAGATGGCCCGCGTGCCGCAGAGCTGCCTCCTCGACTTCTCCAAGAAGCCCAAATGGAGCTACGTCATGGGCATCGAGCTGGAAGCCATGCTCGACACATACCTCAAATACGGCAACGATGCGATACGCGACTACTGCCTGAGCTACACCGACACTATGATTCATCCCGACGGATCCATCCGCGGGTACAACATCGACGACTACAACCTCGACAACGTGCGCACGGGACACTTCGTGACCCGCCTCCACGAGCACTTCCCCCAGGGAAAGAACTTCCTGGCCATGAAGACCCTCATGAAGCAGCTCGAGAAGCAGCCCCGCACCAACGAGGGGGTCTACTGGCACAAGGCAATCTACGCCTACCAGGTATGGCTCGACGGCATCTTCATGGGGCTCCCCTACCGGGTGCTCACCGCCCCCCAGTTCCACAAGGGGAAGAAACTCACCAAGATATACGACGACGCCGTAGACCAGCTCAAAAAGACCTACGAGCGCACATTCGACCCCGCCACCGGCCTCAACCGCCACGCCTGGGACGAGAACCGCGACATGTTCTGGAGCGACAACGCAACCGGCCTGTCGCAGCACTGCTGGGGACGCGCCCAGGGATGGTACACGATGGCCCTCGTCGAAGTGCTCGACGCCCTCCCCGCCGACTACAAGCGCCGCGCCGAGGTGGAGGAACTCCTCGACAAGACCCTCGCCAACGTCGTCAAGTGGCAGGACAAGAAAACCGGCCTATGGTACCAGGTCATGGACTCCCCGGAACGCGAGGGCAACTACCTCGAATCCACCTGCTCCTCGATGTTCTCCTACGCCATGCTCAAAGCCGCCCGCCGCGGCTACGCCGACAAGAAATACCTCGAAACCGGCAAGAAGGCATATATGGGAATCATCGACAACTTCATCCGCGTAAACCCCGACAAGACCATCTCCCTGACAAACTGCTGCGCCGTGGCCGGCCTCGGCCCGGGCATCTCCCCCTCCGTCCAGAAAGCCGCACCCAAAGTCAAGGAGAACACCCGCCGCGACGGCTCCTACGCCTACTACCTCTCCGAACCGGTCCGCGACAACGACGCCAAGGGCGTGGGCCCCTTCATCTGGGCCTCCCTCGAAATGGAAGACCTCGGCCTCACCACCGACATCCTCCCCTGACCCTGACACCCGCCATCCCCATAAACGAAGCAGACAGCGGCGCACCTTTCCAGGTGCGCCGCTGGTGGTTTATACAGAGTGGTTGGGGATTGGATGTAGGGACGCGGCGTGCCGCGTATTGGGGCGGTTACCTGGCTTTACGCGGCACGCCGCGTCCCTATCATACAACTCACGGTTGTGGAGGTTCCTGGTAGGGAGGCGATATATCGCGTCGCATAGGCGGGAGAGGCCGGGGAATCAGAGGATTACCTTGAGGACTGCGGGTGCGGTGCGGGGGGAGTCGACGCGGAGCAGGGCCGGGCCGGCGGGGAGCGCCGGGAGGGTCTGCTCGGGGGCGGCCAGCCGGGCGGCGTGCAGGAGGCTTCCGTCGGCGGCGTAGACGCTGAGGGTTCCGCCAACGGCGGCATCGGGAATGGTCAGGACGCGGGTGGCTGAGTTATAGCTGACCTCCGAGGCGATGCTGACGGTCGGGAGGGCGTTCTCGCCGAAGACGCGGTCCATCTCCTCGCCCATCAGCGAGTTGAGATAGACTTCGAGGGCGGTGTACCCGTCGGCGTTGCGGCGGTTGCCGTCGGCGGTCAGCGGATCGAGGCCGTTGGAGCGCTCCCACTCGTCGGGGATTCCGTCGCCGTCGGTATCGGCGGGAACCTCGTAGTCAGTGGAATAGGAGAAGAAGCCCTCGGCGTCGGCTTCCGTGTCGATGATGCCGGAGGTCTTCCCCTTGGCGGTACCGCCATAAGTTACCTTGCCGGTACGCGCGTCATTCGCCACGCGGGCCTCCACCTTGTCGCGGTTGATGGTTCCAGCCTTATCGACCACGGTGTTGAACGCGTCCTCGGCGCTCTGGAAGCCGGTCAGCATAAAGAAAGAGGGGTCGTAGACGCCCTGGTTACCGGCAACACCGTACTTGTAGTAAGGATTTTGTGGAATGATACGTTCCGCCGCCTTTATGTCGTCGAGCTTATAGGTTTCGGCGGTCATCCCCTTCCAGTTGTCGGCTGTGGCCGCCGCGCTGGCCGTCGCCACGTTGCCGCTGACGAACCACTTCGCGGGAGCCCATGACTTGGCACCGGAGCGGGCGTAAGAGGAGTTGACAAACACTGCCTTGGAGCCGTCGGAAGCGGGACCGCGGCGGTAGTAGTTATTGATGAAGTTGCACTCGTGGGCCGAGTTGAGTCCGTTGTAGTTGGAAATCGGGGCGGTGTTCTCGCCTCCGTAACAGGCACCGGCACCGCCATAGTTGAAGTTGACGTTGTTGATGTACTCGATGAACACAACGTGGTCCTCGCCCCGGGCGCCATTGAAGCGACACGAGCGCGACTGGTTGTGGGCCAGCAGGTTGTGGTGGTAGGTAGCGGGAGAGCCTCCCCACTGGCAGCCATAGCCGCGGTCACCCTTGGAATGGCCGGCGCGGAAAAGTCCCTCGTGCACGATGCTGTACTGCACCGTAAGGAAATGGGAGTCGGCGGTGTTCATGTTCTCCTCGACCGACCAGCCGAACGAGCAGTGGTCGAAAATGAAGTTCGAGCAGTTCTCCGCCCCCAGGGCGTTCTCCGCCATTATGTCTCCCGCGACAGACTTTTGGCCGATGCGAAAGCGCGTGTTACGCACTATGAAGTTCGACGAGCCGCCGAGGTTGACCTTGTTGCGGGTGATCGCGATACCCTCGCCCGGAGCGGTCTGCCCCGCGAGAGTCCAGTCGGCGCGGCTGACACGCAGCTCGCGTGTGAGGGCGATCTGGCCGCTGACGGCGAACACGATTGTCAGAGGCTCATTCTTATACTGGTCAAACGCCCAGCGGAGCGTCCCCTCCGAGCCGTCGTCGGCCAGGGAGGTAACTGTCACCACCCGGCCTCCGCGGCCTCCGGAAGTAAATTTGCCGAAACCCTCGGCGGTGGGGAACGCCGTGAGACGCACCGCCTCCTTCACCTCAGCCGCCGCGGATGTAACGCCGTAGCGCGAGACAGCCTTCACCATATAGCTCTTAGAAGGGTCGAACCCGTCGAAAGCGTTCTCAGTGGTGAAAACGGGAATCCCCTCGCAGATGACGAGATAGGCTGCGGCATCAGCATCCGCCTCCCAGGTGAAGCGGCTGTCGGTCAGGTGGAAGCCGGAGGGTGCGGCGGGTGTTTTGAGAATCTTCTCGAAGTCGAACGGCACCTTGCTGTAACTGCCGAAGAGGAACGCGGGGTTCATATAAGCCCCGACCTCGGCATCCGAGGCCTGGCGGGAGAACGCGGCGCGGCGCGAGATGTCGGCCGCGGTGCCGTCGGGATTCTTCGAGCGGTATTCGTAGAGCGACGAGGAGTTCTCCGCCCCGCCCCAGGCCGTCCATCCGGCGGGGGCGATATGGGTGCCGAGAACGCAGTCGAGGAACATGGCGCCGGACTTCTCCTGCCAGGGACGACCGAGGGTGAACGACGAGGCCGGCACCCCCTCTTCCGCCGTCAGCAGGCAGTTGGAGAAGAAAAGGCCCGGATAAAAATATGGCTGCGACAATTCCGGATACATCACGCGGCTCATCGGCATAGGCGATCCGCCGGGTGCAGTGATGTAGCCACCCTTGGAAGCCTTGCGGGCTCGTATCTCGCAGTTGTCGAACCATTCGAGCCCGGCGTCATAGATGAAATCGACAGTACCCTCGATAACGCAGTCGCGGAAGTAGCCGCGCGACCCTACGTTTGACTTGTATGTGTCCTGGTAGCCCGAAATACGGCAGTTGTTGAACACGTGGGCATCAGCCCCGGTAAACAGCGCCTCGGCCTGTCCGGCACCCTCGCCCGCGGTATTTCGGATCGTGAGATTCTCCGCATAGAAACGCGGCGAGTAGACGTTGAGCGCGGCGCAGTCGTTGAAAGTCTTGGTGTTATCGTTGCCGCGGCCCACCGCCGATGTTAGAACCACCGTCTCGCGGTCCTCGCCTATGAGCGAGATGAAGCGCTCCTTCTCCCCCTTGCGCCCGGCGTATAGATTCTCCTCGTAGATGCCGGGGCGTATGTAAACGAGAGCGCGCGCGCCGTCGGGCACCGCGTCAACAGCATCCTGTATTTTGGCGAAATCGCCCGTGCCGTCCTGGGCCACGACGAACGTCACGACCTCGGCGTTGTCGTCGGGTGCGGGATCAGCTGTCCCCCCGCCACCGAACTGGCTGAGGTCGGAAAGCTCGCCCGGGTCGTTCACCATATTCTCGCGGGCGTAGCTGGCCTGGTCGGCGGTGATTTCCGAGCCGTAAATCTTAATCTTATGGACGCGCGGAGCCTGCATCTGCCCCAGCGGGTTGACCGCCACAGTGAAAGGGCAGTTACCCTCGCCGTCGACCTGCACGGGGTTGGCGAGGTCCTCGCCGTCCCACACGCGCCAGCGAAGAGAGACATCCGCCGCGCCGATCACGTTCTCCATGAAATAGCCCTGGTCGCTGAACACCGTCCACCCCTGTTTCTGGCGCTCCGAACCCATCCACACGAGGGGCTTCCAGGGCCCGTCGCCGATCTTGACGTCGCACTTTATGCCGCGGCCCCAGGAGGTAGAGGACCACGACCACTGCACGCGGTCGACATAGGGAATGTGGTCGATCTCCATCCAGCCGTGCATCGAGGTCTTGCCGTCGGCGGAACCGTCGCGGCACATCTGCACGAAGCCCGCCTCGCCATGGGTCGGAACGCCGTCGGCACCCCGCGTTATGTTGTCTTCAAGGTACTCGGTGTGCCCGGCCACGGTCCAGTTGTTATATGTCGAGGCCGAGTTGCCGGAGGGCTTCTCGCCGATGTAGTACTGGCGCGCGAAGGCGGCGGTGGTCCCGCCGAAACCGTTGTGCGAGGCGTTGGTCGCGAACGTGCAGTTGTGGAACACCACGGGGTATTTCACCGCGTCGCCGCCGTTGGCTGGCACATCAATTATGGCGTTGACATAGCCGCCGTCGGCAAACAAGGGGCAGTCGCGCCCCGTCTCCCCCTGCCAGGAATCGGGCCAGGAGGTGTCGGAGAAGTTTATGTCGATGATTTTCGGGGAAGCGGAATAGTCGCTCCACCGCTCCACCACCGAGGCCGGATCGGTGGAGGCGGCAGTCGCGGCGAAAGCCGCGAGAAGCGCGCCAAGAGAGGCAAACAGTTTCATAGGTTACGGAAAATGGAGGTTGATTTCAGGGATAGACTACGGCACGGGGAGCAGCCTGGGCATCGGCGCGGGGAGCGCCGGTGAGGGAGGTCGGATCCCAGTTGTCATCGCCGCCAAGGATCTCGGCCAGGGTATAGCCCTCGTCGGAGGGGAGCACCTTTGCCCAGGGAACGCGACGTGTGGTGTCGGAACCGGGACCGGTACAGCCGTATTCGGCGTAGAAGGCGGTCTTCTCGCGCTCGGGCTTGCGCCAGTTGTGCCATCCCTCGGGACGGATGTGGCCTCCGACATCGCAGCGGACGAACACAGTCTGCCCGTAGTCGCGCCACGGACGGGAATACCAGCAGCGCACCGCTGCGGAGTCAGCGGTCAGCTTGCAGTTTGTGAACACATAGCCGTGGCGCTGCCCCTGTGGCGTGGCGGGAGCAGTTATGTAGCCTCCGGCGCGCTTGCAGTGGATAACACAGTCGTCAAACAGGGCGGTAGACTTGCCGAAAATGAAGTCAACCGTGCCCTCGATGTAGCAGCCGGTGTAGTACTGGCGCCCCGTGCTGTGGGTATAGAGTGTGTCCTGGTTCCCAAGGAAGCGGCAGTTCTTGAACACGGACCGGTCGCCCCCCACGAAGCACGCGACAGCCTGCCCGACGGGTCCGGCGGAGTTCTCGAAAGTGATGTTCTCGGCATAGAAATCAACCGGGAAGATGTAGCAGCTCGACGATCCGGCGGTACCCATCTCCTGGTCGAAGCGGTTCTTTTTAGATGCATAGTCGCCATAGGTGATCACCGCGTCCCCCTCCCCTATCAGCGAGAGGTTGATTTTGGTCTGGGGGATAATCAGTTTCTCCTCGTAACGTCCCTCGCGTATGAGGATGCGCGTGCGGTAGGAGCCGCAGAGGTCTGGCACGGCGTTTATAGCCTCCTGCACTGTCGCGAAGTCGCCGCTGCCGTCTTTCGCCACGACGAAATCATATTTTTCCGCGGCGGCTATGGCGGGAGCGGATTCCGCGGCGGAAGCCAAGGCTGCGGCCAGCAGTAGCAGTGATGTCAGTATGGTTCTCATTTCACACTAATTTTAAGAGGGTTGCGGAAGCAGGCCGCGGCGCGGCGCATAGCCTCGCGCCATTCGTCGGTATTGGCCGGAGCGGTGGGGTTCTTTGACCACGCCGAGCCCCAGAGATATGTGTAGGTGTCGCCGGGGGTGTATTCTGAGATGGCGAGGATGTGGGCGTCGGCATCGCGCGCCGGCTCGCTCACCGGCTTATATATAATGGAGTCGGCGGGAGCCACCGCTCCGAGGTAGATCACCCCGTTGCCGTTGCGGGGATTGTCGGTGGAATCGACATAGGCCATCCACCCCTCCTTGGCGTTGAAGGCGAACTCGCGGGGATTCTGCTTGTGGACCACGATGCCCGGAGCGAGGCGGCGTGGCCGCGTCAGGCCGTCGTAGCGCAGTTCGGTACGGTTGAAGTTGGAACCCTGGTCGAGGGTTATGACGCGTGTCTCGACTACGGCGGTGTCCTCCTCGGCCTTCAACGGGTTGTAGGTGAGGCGCACGGAGAAACGGAGCGGCCCGTTGTCGAGAATCTCGTATTCCTTCCAGCACCATGGGAAGATGATCTCGCCGCTGTCGTCGAGGAGGGCGGCGGTGCCGCCGCCGAGAGTGTTTGCCACGATATAGGCATCCATGCCGTTGCCGTGGTCCTTGTGCATCGACTTTTTCTGGGTGGCGAGCTTGTAGCGCAGCTCGAGCACGAGGGTGTCGACGTTCTTGGTCCAGACATCGTAGCCGAAGCCGCGCTCTCCGCGGGCCTGGAGCGCCGGGCCGTAGGCTGTGTACGCGGCCTTGTCGTTCTCCCAGTTCATATTGTCCTTGTGTTCCGGGAAGAAGCGTCCGTAGACGCGCTGCTTGACCGGGGCCGGTGTGCCGGGCTTTATCGTATAGACCGCCGACGCGCCTGAGGCTACGGAAGTCGGGAAAATCAAAAGGGAGTCGGAAGTGAGCTGGTATGGCACCTCCATTCCGGCAGGATCAGTAACGACGAACCCGCCTTTTCGGAGAGAGCTTTTAATTTTATTTACAGGCACTTGCGCCATCTCCCCATCGCGGTCGAAAGGGAGGGGGTTGCTGACGGTGACGCGCTGGGCGCTACCGCATCCGGCGGCAAGCGCGGCCGGCAGCAGCCACAGCAGTGATAGTTTGTGTATACGGTTCATGGAATGATAGATTCAAAGCGATGTTTGATATGTGGTTTTTACGACCGGGTCCGGGCAGAAAACCAAACGTAGGGACATGCCTTTGGCATGTCACAGTCACAAGCGTCCAGACACAAGCCGACATGCCTTCGGCATGTCCCTACGTTTTGGGAAGTGGCAGTTATTAAGACCGCCAACCCTACATTCGCACGAGGCTCAGAGGGTCACGCCGGTCTTGAAGATGGCGATTTCCTTGGCACCGGCTTTCTCGTGGTGGAGGCGCTCGCCGGAAGCCACGGCAACGACCTTCTCCATCAGGCGGTCGCAGACAGCCTCGGCGGCCTCGTCCTCGACAATCGTACCGGCGTTGAAGTCGATCCAGTTACGCTTCTTGGCGGCGAGCTGCGAGTTGGTGGAAATCTTCATCGTGGGCACGAAAGTGCCGAACGGCGTTCCGCGGCCAGTGGTGAAAAGCACCATCTGGCATCCCGAAAGGGCGAGCGATGTGGCGGCCACGAGGTCGTTCCCGGGGGCGGTGAGCAGGTTGAGACCGTGCCTGGTGACCGGCTGGGCATAGCTGAGCACATCGACAACGGCCTGGCTTCCACCCTTCTGCACGCATCCGAGCGATTTCTCCTCGAGGGTGGTTATGCCCCCGGCCTTGTTGCCCGGCGAGGGATTCTCATAAATCGGCTGGCCGTAGGAACGGAAATAGCCCTTGAAGTCGTTGATCAGATTGACCGTCTCATCGAACACCCCTGCGGAGCAGGCGCGGTTCATCAGGATAGTCTCGGCACCGAACATCTCGGGGACCTCGGTCAGCACGGACGTGCCCCCGCAGGCTATCACGCGGTCGGAGAGGAGGCCGACGAGAGGATTGGCGGTAATGCCGGAAAATCCGTCGGAACCACCACATTTAAGGCCGACTTTCAGTTTCGACATCGGGAGGGGCTGGCGGCGGTCGGAGCGCATCCGTTCGATGAGTTTCGAGCAGATTTCAAAACCTGTCTGCACCTCGTCGTCCACCTCCTGGGAAATGAGGAATTTGACGCGGTCGGCATCGTATTCGCCGAGGTTGTCGCGGAGCACGGGGAGCTGGTTGTTCTCGCATCCGAGGCCGAGTACCAGCACGCCTCCGGCGTTGGGGTGCTTGATCAGGGCAGAGAGGGCGGCGCGGGTGTTTGCGTGATCCTGGCCGAGCTGCGAGCAGCCGTAGTTGTGGGTGAAGGCTCGCACGTCGTCGATCCCCGTCAGGTCGCACTCGCGGCGGAGACGCTCGACTATCGCGTTAGCCTGGCCGTTGACACAACCCACGGTGGGAACAATCCACAGCTCGTTGCGGATTCCCATATCGCCGTTGCGGCGGAGGTAGCCGTCGATTGTCGGGCAGTCGGCCACCTTTATCTCGGGGATGGGGGTCGGAGTGTAGGTATATTGGAGGTCGTCGCTGAGGGAAGTAGCGAGATTGTGGGAATGAATCCACTCGCCGGCGGCTATGGGAGCGGTGGCGTGACCGATCGGATAGCCGTACTTCACCACGGCCTCACCCTCGGCGATGGGCCGGAGGGCGAACTTGTGCCCGCGGGTGATGTCGGATTTAATGACCACCTCGCCACCCTCGGGGGTGACGAACACCTCGCCGGCGCGGGCGTCGTCGGCGAGGACGACGGCCACGTTGTCGGCAGGGTTTATTTTCAGGAAACGTTTCATCTCGAACAGCTTATACGGTTATTCGTGAGCGGCGAGGAAGTCGTTGAGAGCCTTCTCCATGCCGTCGCGGCGGATCGCGGCGAGGTATTCGGCCACCTTGGCGGAGAATCCGGGCACTGCCTGCTCGAAACGCTCGACGAAGATAGGGCTGTCGACGATCTTCGCGACAGTCGCGGGATAGTCGTTATCGTCCCATACGCTGTTGATCAGTTCGACGTGCGAGGCGGTGTCCTGGGGCACGAAGTCGGTGCCGGGGCCGTAGAGCGACAGCAGGGCGGCGAAGGTGAACAGCTCGAAGTCGGCCAGCTCGCCCTTTTTGGCGTAGGTGTCCTTGACCGTGCTCCAATTGCGGGCCTCCCACTTGGAGAGGGAGTTGAGGGCGATGGAGCTGAGCATATGCTTGATATAGGGGTTATAGAAACGCTCCAGGATGCCGTCGGCGAAGCGGCGCAACTCCTCGGGGTCCTCGTCGATCATCGGAAGCACCTCGCGGGCCACCATAGTGTTGACGAACTTGTTGACCGCTGGGTTGTTGAAAGCGTCCATGACGGTCTCGCAGCCGAGCTGGAGAGCCACGGGCACCATGCCGGTGTGCGAGCCGTTGAGTATGCGCACCTTCTTGTCGCGGAACGACTTGATGGAGGGCATGAAGAGCACGTGGAGACCGGCCTTGTCGAGGGGAAGTTCCTCGGCTACGACCTTGTAGCCCTCGCCCCCGATAGCCCACAGGTGGTAGAGCTCGCCCTTGACAACCACGTTGTCGTCGAAGCCGATCTCCTCCTTGATCTCGTCGATGGTGTCGCGGGGGAAACCCGGCACGATGCGGTCCACGAGGGTGTCGCAGAAATAGCAGGAATCCTTGACCCACTGGATGAAGGCGGGTTCAAGCCCGGACTCCTCGGCGTGGCGGAGGACATACTTGCGGAGGGTTGTGCCGTTATCCTCTATCAGCTCGCAGCAGATGAACACCAGGCCCTTGGAGGGGTCTCCGTCGAAGTGCTTCCAACGGCGGTAGAGAAAGTTGGTGACCTTGCCGGGGAAGGACGAGGGCATGTCGTCGAGCACGTCAACCCCTTCCTCGTAGCGGATTCCGGCCTCGGTGGTGTTGGAGACGATGAAACGGAGGTCGGGCGAGGTGATATATTTAACATAGGTGTCATACTCGTCGGCGGGGGAAAAAGCCTCCGCGACCGACTTCACCAGGCGGATCTCGCGTTTGGGCTGCCCCTCCTCGATACCCTCGAGCACGACGTGGTAGAGGCCGTCCTGCTTTTTAAGAATGTCGATCACCTTGCTCTGGCCGAAGAGGGGGGTCAGAAGCGCCACGTTGGTGTTGATCACACCCTTCTCGTTGGCGATGTCGAGCTGCCAGTCGACGAAAGCGCGGAGGAAGTTCCCCTCGCCGAACTGCAACACTTTCACGGGACGCTCCGCCACGGGAACGTTCTTATGGTTTAATTCTTTGATTGCCATTATTATGCGTATATTTCAGATTTTACAGTCTTAATTTTGCGATATTTCGTAGGGACGCGGCGTGCCGCGTATGATTGTCGATTACCGCGGATTATACGCGGCACGTCGCATCCCTACGATATTGTGTTCGCTATGGAGAGGTTGTCAGCCCTTGTATTCGATCACCTTGTACTTGGGCACGAGGAGCTTCATGATGGCCCAGCCAACGAGGTAGGCCACGCCGCAGATGCAGAACACCACGAAGTAACCGGCAGGCTTACCCTCGTAGCTCATAAAGGCCATATTGGTCTGGGCGGCATAGTCAAACAGCACGCCGGAGCCGAGGTTGATCAGGAAGGAGCCTATGCCGCCCGCCATACCTCCGATACCTATGATGGTCGCGATGGTGCTCTTGGGGAACATATCACCTACAACGGAGTAGATGTTGGCGCTCCACGACTGGTGAGCCGCGCCGGCAATACCGATGATGATGATCGGCATCCAGGGGGAAACGGAGCTGAGGGGCTGCGCCGCGAGCGCCAACAGGGGGAACACGGCGAAGATGAGCATAGCCTTCATTCGGGCCGAATACGGGTTGACTGTCACACCGCGGCGGGCGGCGCGGTCGATGAATATCGTCGGCAGCTTGCCACCGTAGATCGAGAGCATCGTGATGAGATAAAGCACGAAGATCATGAGCATGCCCTCGCCGGAAGAGGTGGAGAGCTTGAACACGTCGGTGATATAGGCGGGAGTCCAGAAGAGGAAGAACCACCACACGCCGTCGGTTAGGAACTTGCCGAAGAACACGGCCCATGTCTGGGGATACTTGAAGCAGGAGAAGAAAGGAATCGTGGCGGCCTTGGAATCCTCCTCGACAGCTTTCTGCTTCGCGGTCTCGCCGGGAGCGTCGTCGTCCTGCTCGATGTAGGCCAGCTCGGCGGCGTTCACGCGGGAGTTTTCGCCGGGCTTCTTGTAGAGCACCATCCAGAAGCCCATCCACACGAAGCCGAGGGCACCTATGATGATGAACGCCATCTCCCATCCGTTGCCCCAGCCGATGCTCTGGAAATACTTGGCGAGCGGGCCGATGGTGAAGGGGGCGATCAGCGCGCCGACCGCGGAGCCGGCGTTGAAGATCGAGGTGGCATAGGCGCGGTCGCGCTTGGGAAAGTACTCGGCGGTCACCTTGATGGCGGCGGGGAAGTTGCCGGCCTCGCCGAGGGCGAGAATCGTGCGGGCCACGAGGAAGAAGTAGACCGACACGGTGGCGATCGTCACTGCCACATCGCCGGTGGCCTTCACCAGGCCGGCGGCGTTGTCAAGGCCGAGGTAGCCCTCGGTTGCCACTCCGCAGACGGCGTGGAGACAGGCGCCCCCCGACCATACGCCTATCGCCCAGAGGTAGCCTTTCTTGGTACCCATCCAGTCGATGAAACGTCCGGCGAAGAGGTTCGCGACGGCGTAGACGATCGAGAACACGGCCGTTATGAGGCCGTAGTTCGCGTCGGTCCAGTGAAATTCGGGGGAAATGAACTCTTTCCACGTCAGGGAAAGCACCTGGCGGTCCATATAGTTGACCGTCGTGGCGAGGAACAGAAGCGCGCATATCGTCCAACGGAAGTTACTCATCCTGGCGGACGAGTCGAGACGTGCGGCGGTTGAAACAGCCATAAGATAATGATTGGTATTGGATTTCGGATTAGCCGCCCCCGCTTTCAGCCGGGGGCGGCGTTAAGGTCGCGGTATTAGAACTTGAAATATTCCTTGGCGTTGCCGTAGCATACCTTGGCGACAATCTCCTTGCCGATGAAGTCAAGCTCGGAAGCGGGGAGGAGCCCCTGCTCGATGTCGTTGCCCAGGAGGTTGCAGAGGGTGCGGCGGAAATATTCGTGGCGGGGGTAGCTGAGGAACGAACGGGAGTCGGTGAGCATGCCGACGAAGCGGCTGAGCAGCCCGAGGTTGCTGAGGGCGGTCATCTGCTTCTCCATACCATCCTTCTGGTCGAGGAACCACCAGCCCGAACCGAACTGGATCTTGCCGGCGCCATAACGGCCGTCCTGGAAATTGCCGAGCATGGTTGCCACCAGCTCGTTGTCGCGGGGATTGAGGTTGTAGATGATCGTCTTGCCGAGCTTGTCGCGCGAGGCGAGCATGTCGAGGAACTTCGACATCTTCTTGGCCACGGTGAAGTCGCCGATGGAGTCAAAGCCGGTGTCGGGACCGAGCTGCTTCATCATACGGGAGTTGTTGTTGCGTATGGCGCCGTAGTGGAACTGCTGCGTCCAGCCGGCGTCGTGATCCATGATCGCGAATTCCACCATCATGGCGGTCTTGAACTTGGCAATCTCCTCAGCGGTAAGCTCCTGGCCGCCATACACCTTGTCGAAGATGGCCTCTACCTCGGCGGGAGTATAGTCCTCGGCGTAGAATTCCTCGATGCCGTGGTCGCTCAGGCGGCAGCCGACTTCGGCGAAGAAGTCGTGGCGCTTCTGCAAAGCGGCGATCACGTCGGCGAACTTGCTGATTTTTACGCCGGAAACTTCGGCAAGGCGGTCGATGTATGCCTTGAAGTCAGCGGGAACCTCGACAGCCATAGCCTTGTCGGGGCGCCAGGTGGGGAGCATGCGCACCTGGAAGCCGTCCTGCTTGACTTTCAGGTGGTGCTCGAGGGAGTCAACGGGATCGTCGGTAGTGCAGACGACCTCCACGTTGTAGTGCTTCATCAGGCCGCGTGCCGTGCGCTCGGGTGTCTGAAGCATGGCGGTGCAGTGGTCGTAGATTTCGCGGGCTGTGGAGGGATTGAGGAGCTTGTCTACGCCGAAGGCGGTCTTCAGCTCGAGATGCGTCCAGTGGTACAGCGGGTTGCGCATGGTGTAGGGCACGGTCTCGGCCCATTTCTCGAACTTCTCCCAGTCGGTGGTGTCCTTGCCGGTGCAGAAACGCTCGTCAACACCGTTGGTGCGCATCGCGCGCCACTTGTAGTGGTCCCCCTCGAGCCATATTTTCGAGAGGTTCTCGAACTTGTGGTCGGAAGCGACGTATTCGGGGATGAGGTGGCAATGGTAGTCGATGATGGGAAGCCCTTCGGCATAGTCGTGGTAGAGACGCACCGCCGCCGGGGTTTGCAGCAGGAAATCCGCGTCGTTGAATTTCTTCATGGTTTGTGCTTTGTTAGGTTTGATCAGATTTATATCGTAAAATTACGAAATCTCCGCGACCCGCGGGCGGAATTTCCAATCCAAAAAGCACCTATATAATAAACACGAACGAAATTCCCCCATTTTACGGCAAAAAGCACCCCGGCGGGGAGAGGAGAGGAAGCCGCTCGCTTACCCTCGCTCCACAGAACAGCTTAGCAAGGGGGGGGTAGGGACGCGGCGTGCCGCGTATAATCAGAATCGCACCGGGTTATACGCGGCACGCCGCGTCCCTACGGGAGGGAGATGCAGAAGGAATGAGAGAAGGAGGAGCTATTCGTCGGCGGCCTGCTGGCGGGCGGCCTGCTGGCGGTACTCCGAGGGGGTCATGCCGGTCTCTTTCTTGAAACACTTGGTGAAATACTTCGGGTCGGAGAAACCGATGCGGAAAGCGATCTGGGAGAAGTTCATCTTGCTGCGCGCGATCAGCTCTTCGGCTCGCTGCATGCGCATACGGCGCAGGAAATCCGACGGGGACATGCCCACAAGGGCCTTGATCTTCCCATAGAACACCGTACGCCCCATATTGACGGCTTCGGCAAGCTCCTCGATTTTGAGATCCTCGTCGGCTATATGCTCCTCCATGAATTTCAAGAGCTTATCCATCATTTCCTGGTCGGCGTCGGCTATCTGGGGCGATTCCAGGCGCCACTCCCTGGAATGAGAGGAGGCGTTGTCGGACGACCCGGATATTTCGGACGCCTCAGACGCGGCGGCGGAAGAAGCGGAATCGGAAGAAGGCGCGGGATCACTCTTGGGATCCGGCTCGAGACCCGGCTCCTGGCTGGCGGCGCTGAAATTCTGGCCGATGTGCTCGAAGAAGTTCTGTTGCAGAATCTTGCGCTGGGTGCGTATCGAGGAAATCCTCTGGCGCAGGTATGTGGCGCTGAACGGCTTGGTTATATAGTCGTCGACCCCCTCGCTCAGCCCTCTGACGCGGTCCTCGACGGAGGCGCGCGCAGAGAGGACGATTATGGGTATGTGGCTCAGCTGCTTGTTTTGCTTTATCCGCTGCACCATCGTCAGACCGTCCATCTCCGGCATCGTGACGTCGGTTATAATGAAATCGGGCTGTTCTTTCTCGGCTTTCTCAAGGCCGACCGCGCCGTTTGGCGCGGAAATCACGTCGTACTGTACGGAAAGGATGTCGCAGAGGAACGAACGGAGGTCGTCGTTATCCTCTACCACGAGAATCTTCACCCTGGGGGCACCCGCTGGAGCGGATTGCGCCGGGGAAGAGAGGGTGGACGCCCGCTCGGCTTCCGCCTCGCGCACGTTGGCGGGCAGGGTGGACGCATTGAGGGATGACGAGGACGGAGAGGGAGCGGCGGAGGACGGAGAGGGAGCGGATGTGGAAGCCGGGCGGTATGGAACGGCCGGAACCTTGTCGTCGGTTATATAATTGTGGTCAGAGGCGTTTGTCAGGATGCCGTTTACCATGCTGAGCATCTCCTGGGAGTTGCGGTGAACTTTCTCGAGATAGCCGCGCGCACGGTCTGACAGGGGCTCTGTCTCCAGGACCTCGGCCACGGGACCGCCGATCAGCGTGAGCGGGGTCCGCAGCCGGTGGGAGGCGTTTATGAAGAACTGCTTTTCCTTCTGGCGCATCTGGTCGGCCATGGCGCTCTTTCGGTTGAGCACGAACAGGTAGCTCGCCAGCCACCCCACGACGAGGAAGATGCCGAAATAAATCAGCTTGGCCCAGTTCGACTCCCAGAAGTCGGGGTGGACCTCTATGGCCATCTCGCGTTCGTTGTCGAGCCAGACGCCGTTGCCGTCGGTGCTTTTCACCAGCAGTGTGTGTGTTCCCGGGCCGAGATGGTTGAAATGCGCGGTATGCGCCGTGCCGATATACGTCCAGTCGGGGTCGTCGGCGAGCTTGTAGGCGTACTGGATGTTTGAGTTGTCGCTGTAATCGAGCGCGGCGAAACTTATCGCGAAGTTGCGTTTCGCCCCCTGCACGTCGATTCGGCCGGGATTAAGCATCTGCTTCTTCTCGGGCTCGCCCTGGAACTGTATTCCGGTGAACACTATCCGGGGCACGTGGCTGCTCTTGGCAATCTCCTCAGGGTTCAGGAACACGACGCCCCCCATGGCTCCGAAGAGCAGTTTGCCGCTTTCGCTGGAAAACGCCGGGGCGGCCTCGGTGAAGGCCACGCTCCCCCCCATGTCGTTGCGGCCGTATACCGCGACGGTGTTGGAGGCCGGGGAGTAGACCAGGATACTTGTCTCGCGCACGATGTAGATGTTTCCGCCCGTGTCCTCGATCATGGAGAGTATGTTGCCCCCGATCATCGTGTTCTGTAGGAAGAAGAGATTGTCGCGCCCTTCCGCGCCGGCGCTGAATTTCAGCTGCGGCCGCAGCAGGTCCGCGGACTCAATCTTCTGCAACGAGCCTGCCATTGTCGCGACATAGATGTCGCCCCGGGCGGTCACCAGCGCCTGGAGCACGTCGGCGGTCTGCAACGACGAGGGGTCGCCCGGCACGTGGACGCTCGGATTGAACTTTATCTCGCGCGGTTTCTTGAACTCGTTTGAGAATGTCAGGAGCCCTCGGTGGGTCGACAGGAGCACCACCCCCTTGCCGTCGTGGGTCACGCGGCGCACGCGGGGAAACTTCGCCAGGGGGTAGTTTTTAAGCTCGTTGCCGGCGTGGAGGAACCTCACCCTGCCGCCGGGCTGCTTCTCGGCCTTGAGGAGGCCTCCACCGAACGACCCGATCCATATGTTTCCCTTCTCGTCCTGGTCAATGTCGTAGATCGTGTCGGTGGGAATCGAGTACGGGTCGGCCTTGGAGGCGCGGAAATGGCTGAACGAGCCGTCGGGGCGTATGAGGTATAGGCCGTCTCCCTTGGTCCCTACCCACACGTCCTTGTCGGCATCCTGGAACATGGCGTAAATATGGTTGGAGAACTTCGCGGGCACCTCGCTCTCGAACACGCGTCCCGACCCGTCGGGGTTCTCCCGCTTGGCGAGGTAGCCGTCGGGCGCGCCGTCGGCGCTGAAACGCCCCAGGACCCCGCCGCGCGAGCCTGCCAGGAACTTTCCGCCGTCGCATGGCATGAGGGCGCGCACCTCCTCGTTGATAACCAGCGGCGCAGTCTTGACGGTGTGGTTGTTGAAGCTGACAAGCGTGAGGTCGTGGGTCGTACCGATCCACATATTATGCTGCTTGTCGACAAAATACCGGTCTATTTCAGGTACGGCTGTGTATTTCAGGTGCGGCAGCAGGAAAGCCTGGGGCCTGACGCTGGCGGTCTCCTCGTCGTAGAAGCCGAAGCGCCCACCCTTAGGGGCGAGCCAGACGGTACCGAAGCGGTCCTCCACCCAGAGCGGTATCGTGCTCGTGGGAGCGTCGGTCTGCCCCGGGGCCACAGCCACCCTCCGGGCGGAAGCCACAGCCGGGTCGGTGAGCCACACGGCCCCGGCATCGGTAAAGGCCCATACGCGGCGGCGCGAGTCGACAAACACGTCGACAACGTTGTCGGCCTGGCTTCCGGCACCGACCATTCTCCAGGAGGATCCGGAGAGGTCGCAGACCGCCACACCTCCGGGCACGGCGGCCACTATGCCGCCGCCGTCGAGTGGCTTCAGAGCGTTGACGCGCCGGATGCCGGCACCGGCGGGCAACGGCATCGGCTTAAACGCCGCGTCGCCCTTCCTGTATGAAAAGAAGCTGCCGCAGGTGGTGGCGAAATAGGTCACATCCCCTACGACGGCCGGCTCCAGGAAATCTCCGGGACACGCCACCGACGTTCCGTAGAGCTGGACTCCGGCGTCGGTGAACACCCATTCGTTTCCGAGCGAGTCAAGGACCACCTTCAGCACGCGCGAAGCGCCCCCGCGGAGCTTGTCGCGGCCGTAGACCTCTACCGACGACGTGTCGACCGGCAACGCCGCCCTGACGCGTGTCGACGGGGCGAGCCCCTCGTCGATCATCCACATGTATTCCCCGGCGGGGTATATCTCGTGCAGGCGGCAGGCACGCCGCGTACGGCGGGTGATTGTCTCGTCGAGCGGCGTGAACCGGCTGACGACCGGGTCGAACACATAGGGCTTTCTGTCGTAGGTGAGGAGCCAAACCTTCCCCTCGCTGTCGGGTGTTATGTTCACGATGCGGCTGGACGTAAGCTCTCCGTGTCGCTCGCCGGAGCGGAAAGAGGCGAACCCGTAGCCGTCGAAATAGCTGAGGCCGTTCCAGGTGGCGATCCATATCAGGCCGTCGGGGCTCTGGACTACCTTGGAGATGCTGTTGGACGGCAGCCCGTCGCTGACGTTGAAGGTGCGCGTCCGGCAGAACGGCTGCCCCGCGGCCGCGGCCGCTGAGAGAAAAATGGCGAGTATGAATGATATCTGGCGGTACAGTGTTCGTTTCATGGTTCAAGCATAAGCTGATGCTGTGCAAATTTAGCAAAGATTGGCGGATATACAAAATGGCGTGCGTTAAAAGCGTGAAAAATTGTTATAACCCCGAAAATTGGCAAATTTTCCTCCACCCTCTTTATTATTTTTTAGCAAATTTGCACCCGTAAGACGGGCGCGCCGCCGTTGCCGGCGTCCCCTGACCTGATGATTCACCCCCCGCATGGAACCGCCGAGAGCGGGCCGCCGGGAACCTGCCATGGAAAATCAATCTAAAACCTAACTATATCATGACTAAAAACCTTACCAGATTCCTGCTTCCGCTGGCCGTGGCCCTTACCGGCTGCTCCCAGGGGGCAGACGAGCCCTCGGCACCGGGCACCGGCGACGAGGCTCCGAAGCAGAAAGTGGAGGTGGCGCTGTCGCGCGCCTCGGCCGAGGAGCTGCAGGCCGCTGGCATCTCCAAGTTCACGGTGTTCATCTACCATGTAAACCGCCGCGAGTACACGCTCGTAGAGCAGAAGGCGTGCGACGCGACCGAGGGCCGGTTCGCCGTCGATTTCCCGCTTGGCGAAACCTATGTTACCTTCGCCGTGGCCAACGCCGACAACTTCACCAATCCCGAGAGCTACAACGACATCGCGGTCAACATCGACCCGATGGCGAAGCAGGACGTGTGGATTTCCTCCCCGACGCGCTTCTCGTCTGACAAGTCGTTCGAGACCCTCGACATCGCGCTCCGCCGCATGGTCGCCGCGGTCGAGTTCAAGACCGCCGAGGAGACCGCCGACATCGCCGCCACCGGCGACTTCGACCGCCTCGACGTGACATTCAACCACATCGCGACCTCCTACAAGGTGAACGGCGGAGAGGTCAACGACCAGTCGCTGACCCTCTCGCTCGACGCGGCGGCCGACTTCAAGGGCGGCTTCACCACATTCCCCACCACGTCGCTCGCCGAGCACTCGACGCTGGTGATCGACTATTTCAAGGGGGGACAGAAGGTGAACACCTCGGCCTCCCCGCTGGAGACTTCCATCAGCTACGAGGCGGCCAAGCGCTACACGATGACGGTCCCCGTAAAGCAGCCCGACTTCGTGGAGACCCCCTGGCGCTCGGCAACCCTGATTCCCGCCGGCGCGCGCATGAAGGTAACCGTGGAGGTTGCCCCCTTCTAAACCTTAAAACGATACCAGACCAATGAATAGACAGTTCAAATACGGGGTGCTCGCCCTCCTGGCGGCCGCGAGCCTCTCGGCGTGCAAGGACGACGAGGTTTACAAGACCTCCGTCACCCGCGACATCGAGCTGACCCTCAACGGCCAGCCCTACAACGTGAATTACGGGCAGGACGACGGTCACCCCAACCAGCGCATACTCTTCATATACCGCGACAACGGTTCCTACTTCGGAAACTACGGCACGAGCCACCGTTTCTCCTTAGGAGACGGGGAATACAAGATTATCGCCACCCAGCAGGTCGACACTATGCTGACGAAGATTCCCGCTTCGCTGGGCGATGTCGTATTCGACCAGGACAAGGAGTGCAAGCTCCCCCTCGCTATCTCCGACCCGGTCAATTACAGCGCCGGCGGAAAGCTGAAAATAGCCATCAAGACCCGCACCGGCATGCTGCGCCTCAAGGCGCTCGACGCCAAGGCCGACAAGAGCTACACCAAAGTGAAGGCCGTGGTGACCACCCCGGTCAAGGGTTGGAAAGCCAGCTCCGCAAGCGTCGTTGTAGGCGAGCCTTACGACCTCGAACTGGTCAAGGCGACCGCGGGCGGCGTGGGCTACACGCAGGACGCCGTGCTCTTCGGCTCGGACAAGAACCCGGTGAACGTGCGCATCGACTACCTCGACGCTGACGACAACGTCGTGCGCTCGAAACCCTTCGCCGACGCGATCACCGTGCTCCCCAACGACACCACAGAGGTAACCTTCAACCTCAACGACGAGAATGAGCGCGTCATCGTGAACTACAACATACAGATCGGCTCGCAGCGCTGGGAAGACAAGGAGATATTCCCCTCGGTGAAGGTCGACGTTCCCGACGGCTACACCTATGTGGCCCCCTCTGAAGACCTCACCGCCAAGATCACAGAGATCATGGAGGACGCTTCGGTAACCGAGGCCAGAATCTTCCTCAAGGCCGACGCGGAATATTCAGTCAAGGAAACGGCGCTGAAAGGTTGGGGCAAATCGGTTCATCTGCTTGGCCAGACCCCCGGCTTCGGCCAGAAGCACGCCACGGTAAGCCTCGCCGACTACATCGACATGGCGGGTGACATCGACCACCTCTCATTCGAGAACATCAACTTCAAGCCGGCCAACCGTTTCTTCAACCCGCGCAACACGCAGTTCAACATCGGCACCGTCGAGTTCCTCAACTGCGACTTCGACAACTGGAACACCGGCATCCTATGGTACCAGACATCGAGCGCCGACCACCAGCAGACCGTCGGGACGATGCGCCTGAAAGACTGCCACCTGACGAACTACACCCCCGGCTCGAACAGCCTCTTCCGCCCGCAGACGCAGCGCCTGTCGTCGATTTCCAACTGGGAGATCAGCGGCTGCCTCTTCCACGGCAAGAACCTCTCGACCCGCAACGTGCTCATGAACAACATGACCAAGTGCGACGGGGCGGTAGACATCAAGATTACCAACAACATCTTCATGGCAGCCGCCGGCTCGACATTCACATGGTTCAACATCGACCTCGCGGCGGCTTCCTCGGCCTCCGTCACAGTGACTGGCAACACCCTCTCCGGCGCTTCGGCCACCAACGGCAAGGGCACGTTCCTGAAGCTCGCCGGCGCCACGGCCACGGCCTCGGGTAACACCCGCACCGCGGGCTACGCGATGGGCGCCTACGGCATCGACGAACCCGTCGAGACAGCGACCACCTATGAGGAGCTCCTCAACCAACAGAATCTCTAAACCTTAAGATCCATACATACCAATGAACAGAATATTAATGACGATCTGTCTGGCGCTGGCCTCCGTGTGGGCCTGCGCGCAGACAACCACCGTCACCGGCACGGTCTCTGACAGCGAAGGGCCGCTGATCGGGGCAACGGTGCTCGTCAAGGGCACGCAGAACGCCGCCTCGACCGATTACGACGGTAATTTCTCGCTCAAAAACGTCAACCCCGCCAAGGACGTGCTCGTGGTGCGCTACGTAGGGTTCGACAACAAGGAGGTGCCCCTGAAAGGGCAGACCAACGTAGACATCCTCATGGAGGCCAACGCCACGATGATGGACGAGGTGGTGGTGATCGGCTACGGAACGCAGAAGCGCGGCAACCTCACCGGCTCCATGTCGTCCGTCGAGGCCAAGGTTATCGAGCGCATGCCGGTGGCCAACGTCGGCGAGGCCATCATAGGCCGCATGCCCGGCGTGCAGGTGACCACCGCCGACGGCTCCCCCGACGCCGAGGTCACTGTGCGCATCCGCGGCGGCGGCTCCATAAC
Source organism: uncultured Muribaculaceae bacterium (assembly GCA_910579105.1). GTDB lineage: Bacteria > Bacteroidota > Bacteroidia > Bacteroidales > Muribaculaceae > UBA7173. Next base: position 65,473 of record CAJTRT010000004.1, read on the forward strand.
GCAGTCCAACCAGCCTCTGGTGCTGATCGACGGCTTCGAGGGCTCGCTCAACGACGTGCCCGCTACCGATGTCGACAACATCCAGGTCCTCAAGGATGCCGCCTCTACCGCCATCTACGGCGCCCGCGGCGCCAACGGCGTTGTGCTGGTGACCACAAAACGCCCCAGCGAAGGAAAGGTACAGGTAAACGTCAACGCCTACGTCCAGACCAAGGAACTCTCCAACAAGCTCGACGTGCTGAAACCATATGACTTCGTGCGCGCCAACTACGACCGCTTCGGCGAGAACAACAGCAACCGCACCACATTCTGCGACAAATTCGGCAAAGGATACGAGATGTACATCTACCAAGGCTACGAAGGATATGACTGGCAGGACATCATCTTCTCGACGCACCCCGTATCCTGGGCTGTCGACGGCAGCGTCAGCGGCGGCAACGAGAAGTTCAAATTCAAGCTCTCGTTCATGCACCAGGACCAGCCTTCGGTCATGCCCGACAACGGCCTGATACAGAACAACATCAATGGCAACCTAAATGTCAAGCTCTGGGACTTCCTATCCATCGAGTACCGCACCCGCTACATGAACAAGACCCTGCAAGGCCGCGGCACCGAGGGTATCGGCCTGCTGACCGCCCTGCAGGAGCAGCCCACCTACGGTCTGCAGGACTTTACCAAAGTTCCCAAGGACAACGAGTTCGTCATCGAGGAGGAACTCACCAGCCAGTATCACTACGATCCGCTTGAAACCAACCGTCGCTACTACCGCAACCGCTACTCCAAGCTCCTAAACATGGGTGGCGCGCTGAACTGGACCATCATCAAGGGCATGACCATCCGCAACGAATTCACCTGGGAGGACTTCGACGAGGACGACCGCCAGTTCAACGCCGCCGAGTCGGACAGCAACTCGCGCAACTGGGGTCCCTACCTGACACAGAAGAAGAAGAACCGCACCAAGTGGCAGCTCACCAACGTGTGGAACTACGCCCTGAACATCAAGGACACCCACGACTTCCAGTTCATGCTCGGCCAGGAGATGAAACACAACGGGGAGGTGTCGCAGGAAATCCGCATCGCCGGATTCCCCGAGAACCTCGACGCCGAGAAAGCGTTCGACAACTTCGCCCTGGGCACGCCCCGATACAACCGCTCGACCCACGGCTCCCCCAACCGCGTCAGCTCGTTCTTCGGCCGTATCAATTACAGCTTCGACGACCGCTATCTGGCCACCTTCACCCTCCGCGCCGACGGCTCCACGAAGTTCGCCAAGAAGAACCGCTGGGGCTGGTTCCCCGCCGGCGCCATCGCCTGGCGCATCTCCAACGAGAAGTTCCTCAAAGACTACACCTGGCTGACCAACCTGAAGCTGCGCGCCTCGATCGGCTACGCCGGCAACGACCGCATCGACTCAGACCTCTATCTGCGCCTCTACAAGCTCGGCGACACCTCGCAGAGCGCAGGCTGGGGAGAGCAGGGAAGCTACTGGTACGAGTTCAACAGCAAGTTCCCCGTCAACCCCGACGCCAAGTGGGAGACAACCATCACCCGCAACCTCGGCCTTGACTTCTCGTTCTTCAACGGACGCCTCGACGGTACGTTCGACCTCTACTTCAACACCACCAAGGACCTGCTGATCGAATCGAAGATTCCGGGCGACACCGGCTTCACCGAGATGCTGACTAACATCGGCCAGACCTCCAACAAGGGCTTCGAGCTGAACCTCAACGGCTACATCATTGAGAACAAGGACTGGACCCTCGGCGCCAACTTCAACATAGGCTTCAACCAGGGCAAGATTGACAAGCTCGCCGACGGCGAGAACTACTTCCCGGCAGCAGTCAGCAAGGTAGATGTCAGCGGCGACGACGTGTTCCAATACCGCGTCGGCCAGCGCATGGGCCTTATTTACGGCTACGTCAATGACGGATTCTACACCGTTGACGACTTCACCTTCAATAAGGAGACCAACAAGTACACCATCAAGCCGGGCATCGTGGTCGCTCCGTCGGAAATGGTCGGCACGATCGGCCCGGGCTCTCCAAAGTTCAAGAAGCTGACCCCCGTGGATCCGAACGACCCCGACAGCTACGTTATCACCGCCGACGACCGCAAGGTGCTTGGCAACACGACCCCTAAATTCTCGGGCGGCTTCGGCATCAACGCAACCTGGCGCGGGTTCGACCTCAACGCTTTCTTCAACTTTATGTGCGGCTTTGACGTGCTGAACTTGAACAAGGTGCATATGAGTATTATGCCGAGCAGCAAGGGCCAGTACCGCAACCTCTCGGGCGATTTCGCCGACGCGTGGAAGACCACCGACGAATGGGGCAACTCGCTGTGGCGCCAGCCTGAGGTTATGGCCGAGTACAACAAGAACGCCAAGATGTGGAGTCCCAACAACGTCACCAAGGCGTTTGTCAGCAGCTACGCCGTGGAGGACGGCTCTTTCCTGCGTCTGCAGACGCTGACCATCGGCTACTCACTCCCCGCAAAGCTCCTCAAGCACGTCGGGATGACCAAGTGCCGCTTCTACGCCACGGGCTACAACCTCTTCACCATCACCAAGTACAGCGGCTACGACCCCGAGGTGAACATCGGCGAGGGACTTACCCCGAACGTTGACTACAACATGTATCCCCGCGCCCGCACCTACACCTTCGGCGTGCAGCTCTCTTTCTAAACCCTTAAACCGAACCACAATATGAAATTCAACATATCCAAATACATCGGACTCGGACTGGTAGCCGCCGGATCGCTGGCCCTGGGTTCGTGCGACGACTTCCTCGACGTGCAGCCCGAAAGCGCCTTCTCCAGCGAGGAGATTTTCTCCTCGGAAAAGGAGACCAAGGCGATGATGAACACCATCTACTCCAAACTGACCAGGGACGAGCTCTACGGCTATGCTTTTCCGTACAGCTTCAACACCAACACCGACGTCGAGATGAAAGCCTCGGCAAACATCACCTCCAACGCCGACGGCAACGACGCGTACTGCTTCGACATGGGGTCGAACTGGTCACAGCTGCGCAAGACCTGGAACGCTGCCTACGAGGCAATAAACTACTGCAACGACTTCCTGGAGAATATGGCGGAATCCCCCCTGTACTCTTCGGAACTGGCAGCCTCAGGCCCGACAAACATGCAGCACATGTACGCCGAGGCCAAATGCATCCGTGCGATGCTCTACCTCGACCTGGTGCGCAACTGGGGCGACGTAGTCTACCGCAAGTCGTCGACCAACGTGGGCATGGACTTCTACCATGAGGGGGTAACCGACCGCTCGGAAATCCTCGCCGACCTCATCGAAGACCTCAAGCCGATGGAGAAGATGCTCAAATACGCCTCCGAACTCGACGAGGGGGTCGAACGCGTGTCACGCGAGTTCTGCCAGGCGCTGATCGGCCAGATCGCCCTCTGGCGCGGCGGCTGGTCGCTGCGCCCCGGAGCGGGAGTCGGCGAGATGAGGCGCGAGGGAGACTACGCCGAGTACTACGCCATCGCCCGCGACTACCTGGGGAAGGTAATCTCCGAGGGGAGGCACTCGCTGACCCGCGAGAGCTTCGAGCAGATGTGGACCAACGAATGTAACTGGACCGTGCTCAAAGACGGCGACGTCATTTTCGAGATTCCGATGCTGAAGAACTCCTCCGGCTCGCTGGGCTACCGCGTCGGGGTGAAAATCGGCTACAACACCGACAACCCGGCCCACAAGTACGGCAAGGGAAACAACTCGGTGTCGTACTGCGGCCTGTATCCCTTCACTTTTGACCAGCGCGACCTGCGCCTGGACGTGACCTGCGTGCCGTACAAATATGACGAAGACCTCAACCAGGCCCACGACCTGGGGAGCAGCTGCGTGGCCGGATGGGGCGTAGGCAAATGGAACAAGCTGAAGATGGGCGACTTCCTGACCGGCTTCGAGGGGAACACCGGCATAAACGCGATTCGCATGCGCTACGCCGACGTCCTGCTGATGTACGCCGAAGCCGTCAACGAGCTTTCAGGGCCATCCGCCGCGGCGGACGCCCTGAAGGAAGTGCGCAAGCGCGCTTTCGCCCCCGAACTCCACGGCGAGATGGTGGAAAACTATGTCAACGCCCTCAACACCCCCGAGAAGTTCTTCGAGGCGATCCGTAACGAACGCGCCTGGGAGTTCGGAGGCGAAGGCATACGCCGCTATGACCTGGCTCGCTGGAACCTTTACGGAAAGACCCTAAAGGCCACCTACGACAAGTTCGAGGACTGGGGCAAGCGCGCCAACGGCATGGGAGTCAAGGGAGAGGTACGCGACCGCGTTTTCTGGCGCTATGTCGATGCCGCCGGCAACCCCGTGGACAAAAACGCCCCCAACCGCCGCATAGAGTTCAAGGGACTCAAGGAATGGGGCGACAATATCGGCGACCACCCCGTCTCCGAGGGATGGACAAACACGGTGGAATACGCCATCAGCTGGTGGGCGCGTAACGCCCTCACCGAGGAGCTGGAACTTCACAACGAGATAAAGTGGAGTTTCCGCGGATACATCAACTTCGAGAACGCCGGATCGATAACCGGCGACGAGCCTGTGCGCTATCTGTGTCCCTACCCCAACACCATCATCGACGGCCACCGCGGCTCGATCCAGCAGCAGTACGGGTACCATTAATCATTCTCTCCTAAAACAAACCGACATTCACAGCAATGAACTTCATAAAATTCCGCAACACAGCGAAAGCCATAGGCGCCGCCACCCTGATGGTGGGTGCCATGGCCCTCAACTCCTGCAAGGAGGATGAGTACACCTCGCGCGGCGACCTCTTCCAGCCCAAATTCGCCAACAAGATTCCGGCCACAGTCACCAACAAGAACGACGTGGCAATCGTGTGGTACGAGGTCAACGACGCACTTTCCTACTCGGTAGAGTTCTACAAGGGAGACCAGTACTTCCACCCGGAGAACCTCTACGGGGAATGGGAGGTGAAAAACGCGATGATCAAAGTCGACGACCTCCCGTACGGGACAAAGTTCTACGTCCGCGTGCGCTGCAACGCGAAGAACGCCGACAACAACTCGCAGTGGTCAACCTGCGATTTCACCACCGATGCCCGCCCCGAGTTCGCACAGCTGCTGCAAGGAATCTCGCGCTCCGACATCACCGACAACGGCGCGGTAATCCGCTGGACCGTCGACCCGCAAAACCCCGTGGACTCCTTCTCCGTGAAACCCGCGATGACCGACCTGCTGCCGGAAATCACCGGCTACCTCACCCCCGAGCAGAAGGAGGCAGGCGAAATCGTGCTGACCGACGAGCTGACGGCCTCGACGCTTTACAACGTCAACATTTACGACACAAACAAGCCCCGCAGGTACGACAAGCCCTATAACCAGATAACGTTCCGCACCACTGGTCCGGCTCCCGCCACCATCGCGATCGACGTGACAGACGACCTGGGCGACATACTGACGGTCAACAACGACGACCCCGAGATTCCCGAGGGAACCGTCTACGAGCTCCCCGAAGGCTCCACCTACACCATCACACCCTTCGCGATGAAGAAAGGCTTCAAAATCGTAGGTCCCGCCGAAGGGGGTGCCAAGCCCGTAATCATGCTCAACGGCAGCTGGTCAATCGTCTCCGGCGCATACCTCTCGGTGTTCTCCTTCGAGAACTGCGAGCTGCACAACGTGGCCATCAACCAGTACTTCTTCAACTGCGGCAACCCGTTCACCCTCGAGAGCGGCAGCTTCATAAACTGCGACTTCTTCCACATCAACCGCGCTTTCTGGCGCCACCAGAACGCCAACCAGAAGCATATCATCGACATGGTGCTCGACGGGTGCCGCTTCGACGAGTGCGGCTGGCAGACGGGCACCTACGGCACGTTCGGCTTCGGCTCGGCCGGCAAGGGGCTGATCGCTGCCTACGACGAAATCGACGCGCTGACCATACGCAACTGCACCTTCTCGCGCGGCGGCAAGCAGCAGGACCCGGCCTACGGCTGGAACAACCTCGTGGCCCACAACTCGTCGTCGCACCCCATCAACCTCACGGTTGAGAACTGCACGTTCTATGACTTCTGCGTCAACGCCCGCCTGATCGACATCTCCACCACGGAGAAATCGACCGTCACCGTGCGCAACATCATCGTGGCCTCTCCGATGGCCGAGCTGATCGCCCTGGGTTCCGGCACGCGCACGACCTACGACAACAACTACATCACCACCGACTACAAGATGGGCGGCTCGGCGATCCGCGCCACACAGCTCCCCGTGGCGGCCACCGACCTCTTCGAGGATCCCGTCAACGGCAACTACACCATCAAGGACTTCTCCTCGCCGGCCTACACCACCGGCGCCGGCGACCGCCGCTGGCTCGAATAACGGATGGCGAGCAAAAAACATTCGTGATAAATAAGAAATTTAACGTGAACACCGACATACTTAAATACGCAATGCTCCCTGCCCTCGCGCTCGCCGCCGGGCAGGGAGCCGCGGCTTCAAAGGAGGCCGCGGCGACAGACCCCGCGTCATACGTCAGCAAGGTATGGGTTGCCGACCTTGGCAACGGCAAGTACCAGAACCCCGTGATCAACGCCGACTACTCCGACCCCGACCTCATACAGGTCGACGGAGACTACTGGCTGACCGCCTCCAGCTTCTGCAACATGCCGGGGCTGCCGATACTCCACAGCCGCGACCTGGTGAACTGGGAAATCGCCAACTACGCCGTCAAGACCCTCGAGCCGGAGGAATACTACAACTCCGCCCGCCACGGCGACGGAGTGTGGGCCCCCGCGATCCGCTACCACGACGGCGAGTACTACATCTACTGGGGCGACCCCAACTTCGGAGTCTACATGGTGAAGACCAAAGACCCCCGCGGCGAGTGGGAGACCCCGGTGCTCGTCAAGGCCGCCAAGGGCATCATCGACACCTGCCCCCTGTGGGACGAGGACGGCAAGGCATACCTCGTGAACGGCTGGGCAAAGAGCCGCGCCGGCCTTAACGCCGCCATCACCGTCACGGAGATGGCACCAGACGGCAAAAGCCTCATCGGCGATCCGGTGATGGTCTACGACGGCCTCCCCAACGGCGACCACACCATAGAGGGTCCGAAATTCTACAAGCACGACGGCTACTATTATATCTTCGCCCCCGCCGGGAGCGTGGCCGCCGGATGGCAGGTGGTGCTCCGCTCCAAGAACCCCTTCGGCCCGTATGAGCACCGCACCGTCATGGCCCAGGGAGACACCGACATCAATGGCCCCCACCAGGGAGGCTGGGTGCGCACCCCGCAGGGTGAGGACTGGTTCCTCCACTTCCAGGACAAGGGAATCATAGGCCGCGTCTGCCACCTCAACCCGATGAAGTGGGTCGACGGCTGGCCCGTGATCGGCGTTGACAAGGACGGCGACGGCTGCGGCGAGCCTGTCAAGACCTACGTCAAACCCAAGACCTCGGAAAAGGTCGCCATCCACACCCCGGTGGAGAGCGACGAGTTCGACACCACCGAGCTGGGCAAGCAGTGGCAGTGGTTCGCCAACTACCAGCTGCCATTCGGCTTCGCGACCCCCGACGGCTACTACCGCCTCTACGGCCACACCCTGAGCGACAACTTCAAGAACCTCCGCGAGGTGCCCAACCTGCTGACACAGAAATTCCCCAACGAGACCTTCACGGCAACGGCCAAGGTAACCGTCTCGGCAACGAAGGACGGCCAGCAGTCGGGACTTATCGTCATGGGCCGCGACTACGCCCGCCTCTCCGTCGAGAAGCGCGGGGCCGACTTCGTGATCAACGAGGTCGTGTGCCTCAAGGCCGACAAGGACAAGCCGGAGGTGACCACCGAGATCGCCACCGTGCCCGCCACCCGCGTAAACGGCGAGGGGGGCCGCGCCACCCAGGACCTCGACATCTGGCTCCGCGTGAATGTCGGCAAGGGGGAGGTCTGCCAGTTCTCCTACTCGCTCGACGGCAAGAAGTTCATCCTCTGCGGCAAGCCCTTCACCGCCCGCGAAGGCCATTGGATCGGCGCCCGCGTCGGCTTCTTCTCCGTACAGCCCCAGGGCCCCAACCGCGGCTGGATGGACATCGACTGGTTCCGCGTCACCAAGTAACCGCCCGAAGTGCCGCCACACCGCGGATACAAAGCCTGCTCTACAAGTTTCAATAATTCCTATAAGTTTTATAATTCTTATAAGTTTTATAAAGTTTAAGGTCAACATAGGGGCCGCGCCTGACAGGCGCGGCCCATGTTGCTATTAATCCTGGCGGCATGCGATTTGGCGTTTTGGGAGAAAAGTGGTAACTTTGGCGGAAATTTAACAGTTTTTTATCTATGGGAAAGTATTTTGCCGCAGGGATGTTCGCGGCGGGAGTGGCGGTGGCCGCGGCCTGCGGCACGCTCACGGCCTCGGCCGAGGGGTACCAGGTGAACTCGTTCAGCGCCCGGCAAACGGGTATGGGGCACACCGGGGTGGCACTGAAATTAGGAGCCGAGAGCCAGCTCTTCAACCCCGGGGCAATGGCGTTCACCGACAAGAAGCTCGACGTATCGGCAGGTATGAGCGCCATAAAGGCGAGCGCCTACTGCACGCACGACGGGCGGGAGTGGGAGACCTCCAACAAAATCTCGACGCCGTTCAATTTCGCGGCCTCCTTCCGCATATGGGACGAGCTGTACGCCGGCATTGCGCTCTACACCCCCTACGGCTCGTCGATCAACTGGGGTAAAGGTTGGCCGGGAGCCACGCTGAGCCAGTCGGTCAGCCTGCAGGTTTTCACAGTGCAGCCCACGATAGCGTGGCACTGCTCCGACAAGTTCTCCATCGGAGCGGGCCTTATGATTTCCTGGGGCAGCGTGGATCTGTCGAAAGGGCTCGTCACCTGGGACACGGCATCGAAGTTAGGGGACATAGCATGGCAGGCGGCCGCGCTCAAACACCAGCTCGACCCGTCGAGCCCCAGTCCGGGGGAGCGGCCCGCCGAGCCGTCTGACAAGAACATCCCCCCGGCCTCGGTGAACCTCAAAGGGACTTCCGACCTGGCGCTGGGTTTCAGCGTGGGACTGATGTACAACATCGACAAGCGGTGGACCCTCGGGGCATCGCTGCGCTCGGAGATGAGCATGCGCGTCAAGAAAGGGGACGCTTCGGTGACATACGACGCCGCGCCCCTGATCGAGAACGTCCTGCGCCAGAACCTCGACGAGATGAACAGCACGAACTTCTCGGCCTCGATGCCCTGCCCCTACGTCTTTACAGTGGGCGGGGCCTACCGCCCCGCCGACAACGTTGAGATAGCCCTCGACGTGCAGCTCAACGGCTGGGCATCATACGACTACCTCGACATAAAGTTCGCCGGACTGCCCAAGTTCGACCAGAAAATCAAGAAGGACTACCGCGACGCGATGACGTTCCACTTGGGGGCGCAGTGGGGCGTGACCAAGCGCCTCGACCTCCGCGCCGGGATGATGATCGACCTCTCTCCCTGCAACACCGACTACTACAACCCCGAGACCCCGGCTATGACGAAAATCGAGCCGACAATAGGCCTGACATTCCGCCCGACCAAGCGGCTGGCGATTGACCTCGCCTTCATGTACATCAAAGGTATGGGCGTGCAGAACGCCGTGGGGCAGACCGACCAGAAGAGTTTCGCACAGGGATATTCCGCCGCCGTAGACCAGTACAACGCCACTGTCGCGGCGCTGAACGCCATGGGCATGCAGATACCCTCCTACCCCAAGGCTGAGATTCCGGCGACGGCGGAATTCCGGGCCGACTACGCCGTGCACGCCATCGTCCCCGCCATCGGGCTGAGCTACAGCTTCTGAGGCTGGGTTGAAGGTGTAGGGACGCGGCGTGCCGCATATCGCTGGTGGAACCTTATTCATTATACGCGGCACGCCGCGTCCCTACACAATCCATCAGCACTGTCCAATAAAAGATTTTTCCGGTGGCGATATTTCAAATTGGTTGCCGGAGATGTGATTGTGGTAACCGCTTATGAATGAATTTTAGTAACTTCGCGGGTGAAGAACCGCGAAGTTATTTTTTCGCCACGACACATTTTTTCACGACACATATGGAAATCAAAAGCATAACAGACCCCTCGAAGCTCAGGGAAGTGAAAGGGGCGGAGTTCGGGGGCGAGCGCGCCCTGTTCGCCACCCACAACCTGCGACTGGTCGACACGGTGTTCCATCCCGGTGAATCGGCCCTCAAATGCTGCTCGCAGATCGACGCGGAGCGGTGCCGGTTCGATGGGAAGTACCCCTTCTGGCACGTCGACGGCTTCCGGGTGACCGACTGCGAGTTCACCCCCGGAGCCCGCGCCGCGCTATGGTACTCGAAGAACCTGGAGATGACCGACACAAGGGTCGACGCGCCCAAGATGTTCCGCGAGATGGAAAACCTGTCGCTTAAAGGGGTCACGATTCCCGACGCGCAGGAAACGCTCTGGAGCTGCCGGGGCGTGCGTCTGCGCGACGTGGAGGTCGCCAAGGCCGACTACGTTTTCTTCCACTGCTCCGACATCGACATCGACGGCTACCGCCAGCAGGGCAACTACTCGTTCCAGTACTGCCGCGACGTTGTGATCCGCAACGCCGTGATTGATTCCAAGGACGCGTTCTGGGAGACAGACAACGTGACGGTCTACGATTCGGAGTTCACGGGAGAATACCTCGGCTGGCACTCGCGCAACCTGCGCCTGGTACGCTGCAAAATCAACGGCACCCAGCCGCTATGCTACTGCGAGAACCTGGTGCTCGAGGACTGCGAGTTCGGCCCCGAATGCGACCTGGCGTTCGAGGACTCGTCGCTGCGAGCCACGGTCAGGAACTCGATCGTGAGCGTCAAGAACCCGCGCACGGGGTCGGTCAAGGCTCTGAGCATCGGGGAGGTAATCATCGACAAGAACGTGCTCGCGCCCGCCGACTGCGCGATCGAGACCGAGATCTGATGAGCGGGAACATTGCCAAGTTCGACTTCGACACCCCGGTTGTACGCCGGGGTTCGGGTTCATACAAATGGGACTCTGATACCGACCCGGAGGTGATTCCCCTGTGGGTGGCCGACATGGACTTCCGCACCGCGCCGTGCGTAATCGAGGCGCTGCGCCGCAGGGTCGACCACGGCGTGTTCGGTTACACGCTGGTCGGCGATGAGTACTACGACGCTCTGACGCGCTGGTTCGACACCCGCCACGGCTACCGCTTCTCCCGCGAGCAGGTAATCTACACCTCCGGGGTAGTACCCGCCATATCGGCTATAATCAAGGCGTTGGCAAAACCGGGCGAAGGGGTGATCGTGCAGACGCCGGTCTACAACTGCTTCTTCTCGTCAATCCGCAACAATGGATGCCGGGTGGTTGAAGCCCCGTTGCTCCGCGAAGACCTCGCCGACGGCTCGTTCACCTACCGTATGGACTTCGAGGCGCTCGAACGCGCCGCGGCAGACCCCGGGAACGCCGTTATGCTCCTCTGCAACCCCGGAAACCCAGCGGGGCGCGCCTGGACCGCCGACGAGCTGCGGCAGGTGGCCGAAATCTGCGGACGCAACAGGGTGAGGGTCGTCAGCGACGAAATCCACTGCGAACTGACCATAGGCGACTACCATTATACCCCCTACGGCCCAATCGACCCGCGGGCGGTCGTCTGCCTGTCTCCATCCAAGGCGTTCAATACCGCCGGGCTGCAGATCGCGAATATCATCTGCCCCGACGAGGCTACCAGGGCGCTCATCGACCGGGCTATAAACATCAACGAGGTATGCGACGTGAACCCGTTCGGGGTCGAGGGGCTGAAAGCGGCCTACTCCGCGGAGGGAGCCGCATGGCTCGAGGCGCTTAAAGCCTATCTGACCGACAACTACCACTTCACCCGCGACTTCCTCGCGGAACGCCTGCCCGGGCTTCCGCTTTCACGGCTTGAGGCCACCTACCTGCCCTGGCTTGATGTCAGCTCCCTGGGGATGCCCACCGAGGAGATGGAGGAATGGCTTAAAGAGCGCTCGAAAGTATGGGTCAACTGCGGCGAGATGTACGGTGCCGGTGGTTTCCTGCGCCTCAACATCGCCTGCCCGCGGGCCACCCTCGCCGAGGGGCTGCGCCGCCTCGCCGACGGACTGGAAAAGCTATAACAGAGGTGTAGGGACGCGGCGTGCCGCGTATCGTTGGGAAAAACCACTCATACGCGGCACGCCGCGTCCCTACACATAGCGCCAAGCAAAATAAAAAAAGGATTTGAGCATCAAACTCATACAGGAAGGGAAGCCCCTTGATTTCCGCCAGCGCCTGAAACTGGCCGCGCAACTGTCGTGGCCGGCAATTATGGCGCAGCTTTCCAGCATCATAATGCAGTATATCGACGCGTCGATGGTCGGACGGCTCGGAGCCGACGATTCAGCCTCGATAGGACTGATGAGCAGCTCGCTGTGGCTTTTCTGGGGCGTGTGCTCGGCTGCCACGGCGGGTTTCTCGGTTCAGGTGGCCCACCGCGTCGGAGCCGCGGACTACGCCTCGGCCCGCAAAATCGTGGCGCAGGGGCTGTCGGCATCATTCCTGTTCGGTATGGCGGTGGCCCTCATAGGGCTGGCGATCGCCCGCCCCCTCCCCCACTGGCTCGGAGGCTCGGAGGCGGTATGCGGCAACGCGACGCTCTATTTCGCCGTGTTCGTCGGGGCGCTCCCGCTGCTGACGCTCAACTACCTCGGCTCCGGGGTGCTGCGCGCCGCGGGGAACATGAAGGTGCCGGGAGGACTGAACGTCATGATGTGTGCCCTCGACGTGGTTTTCAACCTGTTCCTTATCTTCCCCACCCGCGAGGTCGACTGGCTCGGCTTCTCGTTCACCATACCCGGCGCGGGGCTGGGGGTACTCGGTGCGGCACTCGGCACCGTTTCGGCGGAAGTTGTGACAGTGGCCCTTATACTATGGTATCTCCTTACCCGCCAGGAGCATATAGCCCTGCGCGGCCGCGAGGTATCCTATCGCCCCACGCGCCCGGTGATACGCAACGCCGTGAAGGTGGCCGCGCCTATGACCCTCGAGCACGCCGTCTTCGCCGCGGCGCAGATTATGATCACGATCATCGTCGCGCCCCTGGGAATCATGGCGATTGCCGCCAACGCCTTCGCCGTCACCGCCGAAAGCCTATGCTACATGCCCGGCTTCGGCATCGGCGACGCCGCAACCACCCTCACCGGTCAGAGCTACGGAGCGGGGCGGCCGCGGCTGGCAAAGCAGTTCGCCTACATAACCGTGGGGATGGGAATGGCCATAATGACCGTCATGGGCATAATCCTCTACATCGCCGCCCCCGCCGTGATGGCGCTCATGAGCCCCGTTGAGGAAATCTGCGCCCTTGGGGCCGAGGCGCTGCGCATCGAGGCGTGGGCCGAACCGATGTACGCCGCCTCGATCGTGGCCTACGGCGCGATGGTGGGCGTGGGCGACACCATTCTCCCCGCCATAATGAATTTCGGGAGCATATGGCTGGTGCGCATCCCCCTGGCCGCCTTCCTGGCACCCACGATGGGTCTCGCCGGAGTATGGGCGGCGATGTGCGCCGAGCTCTGCTTCCGCGGCCTGATCTTCCTCTGGCGCCTCCGCGGCGGCTACTGGCTCCGCAAGGGCCTCCACACCGCCCCCCTCGCCTGACATGATTAATTATATGGCCGTCCTAAGAGTTGCCATCATTTATTTCCCTTATAAAAATATTTAATGGTAAAGGTTTTGGTGGTATAATCCGAGCCATCTGAGTGTTTATTGTAGCCGGCCTCTGTGACATAACCATCGGAATTGGTTTTGTAGCTGAATTTAGAACTTACACCTGTCGGATTATCTCTATGCTTGTAATATGTCTGGGTCGGCAGCGTAGCCGTTCCCCGGCCAAGCAGCCCGGCGAAATATAGTGCGGCGTTGACATCGCAACCCATTGACAGGCCGGAGTCGTTGATCCACCACAACATATCATCCGGCGGCAGCAGCCCGGCCTTGTTGTCCTGACTTCCGTAAGTATGCAGGTATTCACTGTAGGACCCTGATTTACTGATTCTGAGACCCCGCACCATATTCCCGCCATCCCATGACAGCTCCCAACGCTGGTTATCGTTGATGTCATACAGCTCCTCATCATATTTTACAAGTCGCAACTCCGCATCGTATTCATAGATGTTAGTTTTGCCATTAGGGCATATGAGCTTGCTCACATATCCGTCAGCGCCGATAACTGCCTTGTATATTTTAGAATAGTTCCTGACATATACAGTGTCACGAGTCCATTCCAGGGTAAAATAAACCCCGTCATGGACTCTCCCGTCGTTGTAACGTTCGGAATACGAGGCCAGGAGATCACCATCGTAAGTTATCTTTATATTACCGTATTCCTTGAATGAGGCGATTGAGTCGATACGGAGGCCTGGGAAAACAGATTTTACAGCCGCAATTGATAGATTGCCAGCTTTTTTGTCGCTGTTCCTGTCTTCACCGGGTTCGTCTCCGTTGCTTCCGCATGATGTTACAGCGAATACCAAAATACTTAGAATTGTTTTAGGAAATCTCATAGTGATTCTGCTTGTCCCGCCCATCCCCGGCCAGACGTTTAGCTGTCATATAATAAGCGTGGGACGATGTTCAGTCTATCTTCACGGGGCATCGCCAAACGCCACTCTGAAATAAACAGTCCACTCCCACGCCTTATCGGATACCGATACCCCTTGCCGGGGAGTGGATATGCGACAAGCATGAGCGTTTTTTGACTGCCTATACCCTCAGAGTTAGAAAATTTGGCGATTTTCGTGAAAGGTAAAAGCTAAAAACGCTTAATTTAATATGTTAATACGAGCTTGTTCCTCTGAACACAGCTCGCAGCAAAGATACGAAATATACCCGAAATACAGAAATACAGGTCAGACATTTGGGCAACAGCCCATAAAACCGGCTTATCCACAATGAATAAGCACCAACTAACGGACCTCTCCGAGGCCCGCGGAAATAGGACGCACACGACACACAGCCGGCACGGCGAAGCCGTGGAGGCTGTGTGTCAACGGCCTCGGGAGAACGAACGGCCTCGAAGAGGTCGGCTAACCTCACAGAGACAACGCCGGAGAGCAACGGGTCATGCTAGGAATCTCTTTTTTAAACGCAGACTTCTTTGGAGCCAGCGGCAGTCAGTCGGTGAGGCCGCGGAGGGTGCCCCGGCGGAGTTCATCGCAGAAGAGGTCGTAGACATATGCGGGACTTTCGATATAGAGGTCTGTGGCGCGTTCGCACAGCTTGTCGAAAGTCTCCGAATTATGAAACAGGAGCAACGCCTCTTCCAAGGTGGTTCCGCGGTCTTTCATAATCCGCTCGACAACGCGGGTTGAAATGTATTCCACAAGGAAGTCGAATGTGTTTTTTGAGGAAGTCATAACGGCGACAAATATTTGAGAGCCTTCTCTGTGGCGAAAAAATATTGGGAATTAAGGTCTTTATAGACCAAACCGGCGACTACCGCGTCGAGGTCGATTATCTCCATATCGTAAAGGCCGAATAGGCGCGCCATGCGGTCGTCGGCAACAGGGCCGATCACAATGTCGTAATCGTGGCGGAACTCTGGCACGCCATTACGGCGGTTGGCCATCACAAACAAAGCCCATTCCTTGTCGGGCTTCTCAAAAATCTTTATGTTCAAGCCTTCGGCAATCGCCGCGTCAAGATCGAACTCAAACGCGGTTATGGCCGGTTCTCCTCCGAAACGGTCGGCAATCCTCCGTGACCAGTAAACAGCCTGCTCCCTGAGATGGGTTGTGTAAAAACCCTGGCCAAAGTCCTTGTATTTCTTTCCTTTCGCCAGGTCAATTTCACAGATAGGCCGGTTCGAGCCATGATAGAGTATCATATTACCAGTCCTCCGTTACGGTGGCAAATTGCGGCCATATCATCGACGCACTCGTCAAGTGAGAGCTGGTGTTCGGCCTCGTAGTTGGCAATCGCGAATTCAAGTCCTCTGTAACGCGACAGGTAGTTGCACGCCTCGCGCTTTGTCAGGCCGTGTCTGCGGGCGAACAGCCCGAGGCTCATGACAATATAATGAACCACATCACCATCGACCGCCGTCGCAGGTCTCAGCTCGATTTCCGCTCTGACATCAAGGGCTTTCGACAGCTTTTCAATCGTAGCGAACGTTATTCCGCGCCCATTCTCGATTTTGGAAATTTCCGTCTTGGATACGCCAACCCTCTCACCAAGCTCCCGTTGTGTGAGACCGAGTTCCTTTCTGCGTTTGAGGAACAACGCCCCTATCTCGTCAAATCTTGCCGCCATACTCTGAGGTGTTTTGAGTGGAAACGCCTCAAAGTTAGCAAAAGTTTCCAATATTGGCAACAATGCGGTCGCTTTTCTATTTTGGCAATAACAAAGATTTTTGCGCATCGTCCGGTAGGGACGCACGGTTCGTGCGTCCACAGTGGCCACCGCAATGACCACAAACGTTGTAGGGACGCGGCGTGCCGCGTATAATTAGGAAGCGGGAATCAGTAGACCAGGCCCACGTTGTCGAGCCAGAGGGTGAGGCAGGGGGTGCCGATGTAGGCGGTCCCGGAGCCGGAGGAGGCCATAACCATGAGGTGGGTGGGAGTGGCGTCGGGCGAGTCCCAGCCTACTTCCTTGACGGGGACCATCTTCCCCTTGGAGTTGCGGGCGTAATAGCTCTTGTCCTCCGGGATGAGGCCCATCCAGGGCTTGTATTCCGGCCGCGAGGTTATGTCGCCGTAGAGCACGGGGAGCTTGTGGGCGTTGACCCATCCGTTGGTCGATTTTCCGAAATGCTCGCGGCCGGTGCCGACGCGCTTGGCGTAGAGGTTGCCGTCCTCGTCCTCCCAGCGGCGCTGGAGAATTATGTAGACTTCGGCGTTGTCGGCTCCCGGAAGCGACTTCTTCTTGCCGAAGCCCGAGGAATAGATTCTTCCCACGCCCTGGGGAACGGCGACCTTATAGTCGAAGCAGAGCGCCTTGGGACGGCGGGTGAAGGGTATGCCCATCTCCATCTTGGAGTATGGTTCGGAAGTCGATTTCACCGGCTCGAAGAACCTGCCGAGGAATATAGACCCCGCCACGAGCACGTCGACGTTGATGATGCCGAGCGCCTTGCAGTGCTCCATCATAGTCGTCATCTTGCAGCAGCGGCCGCCGGTCTCCCGCTTGTCGGGGAAGACGGCGTTGCTCCCCTTGGTGATGCCCATGACCTTGGCCATGATGTTTGATGTTGCCCATGGCGACCCGCCCTGGTTGGAATAGGGCTTGTCGCCGTCGATGACGGCATTGGGCGCGATCTCGTAGAGAGTCTTGGTCTTGCCGCCTATGATGCGCGACTCGGGTATGTTGCGGGTCACCCAGTTCTCGAAGTCGCCGTACTTTATCGGCTCGAACTTCTGAGCCTCGGCCTTAGTGCCTGACGCCGCGAACAGGAGCAGAGCCGCCGCGGCGATATGTTTTCTTGAAATCCCTCTCATAATGCGTTAGAATGATGCCGGGCAATCACTTGCCTTGCTGATGAATAAACGGGTGCCAGGCCTCCTGCGCTGTAACAGGATTGAAACACCTTTATATTCTAACGCGAATGTACCCCGAAAAGTTGACCCGGCGGTTAAAATAACCCATTCAGACCACATCATCCTCCCGGCGGGTCAATCCCTCCTTGACCAGGCGGGCTTTCGCCGGGCCCACGACTTCGGCCAAGGCGTCGAGAGTGGCTTCCGCCACACGCTTCGCACTCTTGAACCGGCTCAGGAGGAGCTGCTCGGTGGCCGGCCCTATCCCCTTTATGCCCGACAGGGCGCTGTTGATCTGCGCCTTTGAGCGGCGGTCGCGGTGGTGGGTTATGCCGAAGCGGTGGGCCTCGTCGCGCAAGTGCTGAACCACGCGCAGGCTCTCGGAATTCTTGTCGATGTAGAGGGGCGCGGAATCGCCGGGGAAGTATATCTCTTCCAGACGCTTGGCTATGCCCACCACCGCTATCACGCCGCGGAGGCCTATCTCCCCGAGCGCCTCCACGGCCGCGGAAAGCTGTCCCTTGCCACCATCGACCACAATCAGCTGCGGGAGGTCGTCGGGCGCTTCGGCGAGCATGCGGGAGTAGCGGCGCGTCAGCACCTCCTTCATCGAGGCGAAATCGTCGGGACCCTCGACGGTCTTTATTATGAAATGGCGGTAGTCTTTCTTCGAGGGCTTGGCGTCGCGGAACACCACGCAGGAAGCCACCGGGTTCGTGCCCTGGATGTTCGAGTTGTCGAAGCACTCGATGTGGCGGGGCAGGACGTTGAGGCGGAAGTCGGCCTTCATGCGCTCCAGGGTGCGCTCGGCGCGCTTGACGGGATCGGTCTTCTCCAAATGTTTGAGAGCGTCGATCTTGCTCTGGCGCGCGTTGCGGGCCGACACGTCGAGCAGCCGGGCCTTGTCGCCCCGCTGCGGGATGGTAAAAGTCACGCCTGGGAAGTCGGCGTCGGGCAGTTCGGGAAGCACAACCTCCTTGAACTCAGCCTGGAACCTGGAGCGGGCCTCCTCCATGGCGTAACCCAGAAGCTGCGGCAGCTCCTCGTCGAGGCGGCGCTTATATTGGAGCGTCAGCGAGCGGACCACCGCCCCGCGGCGGACATGCATATAATTAATGTAGACGTCGCGGCCGCCGTCGTCATCCACCCCGAACACGTCAACCTGGTCGATCGTCTGGCTGACGATGACGCTCTTCGCCTGGTACCGCTCCACAAGCCGGTACTTCTCTTTCAGCTCCTGAGCCTCCTCGAAGCGCAGTTCCGACGCCAGCCGTTCCATCTCGCCGCGGAGGTAGGCCATAAGCTCGCCGGTCTCGCCGCGCAGAATCTGACGCACCCGGTCGATCCAGCCGGCGTACTCCTCAGGGCTCACCGTCCCCTCGACGCAGCACCCCAGACACCGTTTGAGATGATATTCGAGGCACAGCCTTCCTTTACCCCTGGAAAGGTACTCCGGCGTGATGGGCAGGCGGCACGAGCGGAGGGGGTACAGCTCGCGGATAAGTTCCAGCACCGCCCTCGCGGCTCCGGCCTCGGTGTAGGGACCGAAGTACTTCGAGCCGTCGCGGAGGCGCTGGCGGGTCATGAACACGCGCGGGTAAAGTTCCGAGGTGACGCATATCCAGGGGTACGACTTGTCGTCTTTGAGCAGCACGTTGTAGCGCGGCTTGTACTCCTTGATCATCGAGTTCTCGAGGTTGAGCGCGTCCTGCTCGGTCGGCACCACTATATAGCTCATATCGGCGATGGCCCTGACCAGCAGCGCGGTGCGGAGCACGTCGTGGGTGCGGTTGAAGTACGACGACACCCGCCGCTTCAGGTTCTTTGCCTTGCCGACGTATATGACCGTCCCCTCGGCGTCGTAGTACATGTACACGCCCGGGGTCTCCGGCAGAATCGCTATCTTCTCCCTCAGTTCGGGGCTTTTGTCCTTCGAGTGCTTTCCCATCGTTTTGCGAATTTACGAAAAACATAGCGCGCAGCGGCAAAACCTCCCGTTAAAAAAGCCGAAGCCCGCAGGAGTGTCTATCGTAGACATCCAACGAACTGATGCCTTGGTTCTGAACGTAGGGATGCACCCCGATACACTGCTGTCCCAAGAAAAAATTTAACACTTTGGCGACCGGTGGTGAGGGCCAAC
>CAJTRT010000005.1 GCA_910579105.1 uncultured Muribaculaceae bacterium
AACCCGGGTCTCCACCGTGAGAGGGTGGCGTGCTAGGCCACTACACTAAATCGCCATTATTTCGTCAGTCGTTAACGTTGTTCCTTTGAACACTGCAAAGGTACGGACTTTTCCGGAATCTGCAATAGGTTTGATGCAAAAATATGTTAACGGAGGCGTTTTTCCTTACTTGATCTATTTTTCCGTGGCTGTTTCGTTGTCGAACGGATTGCCGTCGGGGGTGCTGAACGGGAAAATCTGGCGGACGGGGTCGAAGTCCGGGTCATCAATCAGGGTGTATGCTTCATTCTGGGCTAGAATACGCATCTGTTGCAGCGTGAGCTGGATTCCCTTGAATTTCATTATGTCCTCCATATCGGGAATCGACGGAGGATTGGAGAGGATTACCGAGCTTAGCTGGTCGAGGTCGTCGAAACGATGCTGTTTGAGCAGCGAAGAGCACAGGAGGAGATACCCCATGACGGAAATCTCGATGGGGGAGGAAGCGTTTTCAGAGCGGTACGCGTTGAGCTGCTCGAAACGCGTTATGTAGTCGCCGTAACGTCCCGCAAGGTACAGCAGGCGCAGATATAGCTCGGATAGGGTGGTGAAGCCGTATTTCTCGGTGTAATAGTCGAGCAACGCCGCACCCTGGTCATACAGTTTCTCGTTGTAGAGCGCCAGGGCGGTTTTCTGCCACTGCTCCTGGTCTTCCCCGACAATCGAGTTGTAAATGTCGAGATAGGGTGTCGCGCTGTCGGGCTTCAGGCGCATTATCTCGAGAATCGCCTCGGGGTTGCCGTCTTCGCCGGCACCCATGAACGACGCGTAGGTCTCTATCGCCGCGTTTTCCTTATGGCGGGCGCTGTAACACTCCGCGAGCGCTTTCGTGGCGATCGGGTTGCCAGGCACCCGTTTGAGAAACGCTTTCAATTCCTCTTCGGCCTGGGGACGGGTCTTATCCTGGGCGGAAAGAACAACCGCCCGGACGAGCGCCCCCTCGAGGTTTTCCGGATCGATGGCCAGGGCGTAGTCCGCCGCGGAAACCGCCTCTTCAAGATGGGAGTTGGCGAACTCGGTTTTCGCGAGCAGCAGCCAGCAGTCGATGTTGAACGGTTCCGTCTGGGTCAGCTCCTCGGCGAGCTGCCTGGCGAGGGCCGAGTGCTCAGGGTAGTCTTTAAGGATTGTCGCGGTTTCGAACAGCAGCGAGCGGGTGTCCTCGGCCTTGTCGTGGAGCGCTATGTACGCTTCCGCCACAAGGTCGGGCCGCGTCAGGTCGCGGAGCAGGTCCATCAGTTTGAGCACCGATTCGCAGTCGAAATTGTCATGTTTGGCCAGCAGCGCGCGCATATCGTCGTCGGGATGTCCGTCGGGGTAGTGTGCGATGCTGAGCGCGAGCACGTCCCACAGGGGGCTTTCCTGACGGTCGCGGCGCGCAAGCATGTCGGCACCGGCGTCATTCGATATGTACGAGAGGAAGAATCCCGCCCGCTCGTCGAACAGCGTGGAATCGGGATGCAGCCGACGGGCGGTTAGGAACACGTAGAACTGAACCATCACGTCGCCCTCGTCCTGGGCGTAGTCGTAAATATCGAGCAGCTCGTCCTCCTCATAGTAATCGACTGTTTTCTCTTCGAGCACTTCGCGTCGGAAGCGGTCGTAGAGTTCCTTCATATATTCCAGGCTGTTGTCTGATTCGAGCACGGCAAACGGGGCTAAATTCTTATTTCTTCTGGGCTTTTTCCCAGGAGTCTTTCAGAGCGATGGTTCGGTTGAAAATGAGATGTTCCGGCGTTGAGTCGTAGTCGGGGGTGAAATAGCCGATGCGCTGGAACTGGAACTTCTCGCCCTTGCGGGCGTTTTCAGCGATGAACGGCTCGACCTTGATGCCCTCGACCACTTTCAACGATTCGGGGTTCAGAAGGTCGCGGAAATCGCCATCCTCGGCCGAGGGATTCTCGCAAGAGAACAGGCGGTCGTACAGTCGCGCGGTGGCATCGACCGCGTGAGAGGCGGATACCCAGTGTAGAGTGCCCTTGACCTTACGGGACGCGCCGGGGAGGCCGGAACGCGACTCCGGGTCGTAGGAGCAGTGGATGGTGGTGATATTGCCTTCCGCGTCTTTTTCCACACCTACGCACTTGATTATGTAGGCTCCTTTGAGGCGTACCTCGGAATCCGGCGCGAGGCGGAAGAACTTTTTCGGAGGATTCTCCATGAAGTCGTCACGCTCAATGTAGAGATCCCGGGAGAACGGCATTTTATGCGTGCCGGCAGAGGGGTCTTCGGGATTGTTTTCCATCTCGACCATCTCCACCTGCCCCTCGGGATAGTTGTCAATGACCACCTTGACCGGGTTCATCACGACCATGCCGCGCGTGGCGATGGCGTTCAGATCCTCGCGCACCGCGTGCTCGAGCAGGCTCACCGAGATCATGGCCTCCTCTATCTTGGTGTATCCTATGCGGTCAATGAAGTTTCGCACCCCTTTTGCGGTAAACCCGCGGCGGCGCATGCCCGAGATAGTCGGCATACGGGGATCGTCCCATCCGGCCACAAGGCCCTCCTTGACAAGCTGGAGGAGCTTGCGCTTGCTCATAACCGTGTATGTGAGGTTCAGACGGTTGAACTCGATCTGACGCGGGCGGTACGAGCCATCGCTCAGAAAATCTACGAAATAATCGTAGAGCGGGCGGTGTGGCACGAATTCGAGAGTGCAGATCGAGTGGGTCACACCCTCGAAGAAGTCGCTTTGGCCGTGTGCGAAGTCATACATCGGGTAAACTTTCCAGGTAGTGCCGGTGCGGTGGTGCGGGGTGTGGATTATGCGGTACATCACCGGGTCGCGGAAATGCATGTTGCTCGAGGCCATGTCGATTTTGGCGCGGAGCACGCGCGCTCCTTCCGGGAACTCACCCTTGTTCATCCGCTCGAACAGGTCGAGGTTCTCTTCCACGGAGCGGTCGCGGTATGGAGAGTTCGTGCCGGGGACTGTCGGTGTCCCTTTCTGGGAGGCTATCTCCTCGGAAGTCTGGTCGTCCACATAAGCCTTGCCTTCTTTAATCAGGCGTATCGCCAGGTCGTAAAGCTGCGGGAAATAATCGGAGGCGTAGCGCTCGTTCTCGCCCCAGTCGAAGCCGAGCCAGTGTATGTCGTCGCGTATAGCGTCGACATATTCCGTGTCTTCCTTTATGGGATTGGTATCGTCGAAACGGAGGAAACATTTTCCGCCGAACTTGTCGGCGGCGCCGAAGTCCATGCAGATAGCCTTGGCGTGGCCGATATGCAGATAGCCGTTCGGCTCGGGCGGGAAGCGGGTCTGGATACGTCCCGAATTCTTGCCCTCCTTGAGGTCGTCAGCTATGATCTGCTCAACAAAGTTGAGGCCTTTCCCCTCCTCGGGGGTGTTGGGGTTGCTGTTTTCTGCCATTTCAGTTGGTATGTATGGTTCGATTCAAAAAAATTATTTCGCGAAAATACGAAAAATCGGCGTAACAATAGCGGCGTCAGTCGAGAATAATCTTGCCGAAGAACTCCGGACGGTGGAAATCGGGTTCTGGAGACGCGATGGGCGCCCAGCTCAGATAGTGGGGTTGCGAGGTGGCCGACGCGCATTTGTAGAAATTCCCCCTGGTCTCTATGGGGGCTCCCGTGTATTCCAGACCTATGAGGTCCAGGGGGATGGCCGCGGTCACGCACCATATGAACGAGCCTTCTATTTCCTGGAACGGACGGGTGCCGACTGTCGCGTGGCGCCGTATGCGGCGCAGTTCCTCGGAAGTCAGTTTCGTGCGGGCCGGGTCGTTGCGCCCGCGGCGGTGGCCAGCGAGGATAGTGCCTATGCAGTTGATCTCTATATTATAGTACGGCTCCCCCTCTTTCGGCTCTATGAAGAACTCGACACAGGAATCCTCGCTTACGGGAGAATTGTCGGCGTAGTTGGCCGCCCTCAGAAAGTTGCACCGCACGAGGAAGTCCGCATAGATGTGCGTGCCCGAATGAGCCGCCGTGACCACCGTCAGAGGACGGTAGGGGTACCGTTCCGGCCAGTTGATATTCTCTACTGAAAAGCGGGTGCCACATTCCTCGAGTGCGTTGGCTATCTCCGAGATGTTCAGCTTGTCGAGTTGAGGGGCGTAGGGCAGGTGTAATATGGGTGTCATGGTAATCGGATTTGCGGAGTTATGGTCAGGAGAGGTAACCGGCGATGCCGTTGTACAGGCCCACGAGCGCCATGGCGCAGAGCACCAGGGCTATGCACCGGTTCAGAATCCACATTGAGCGCACGTTGAAATGCGCCCTGACCTTGTTGACAAAAAACGTGATCAGCCACCACCATAGCAGGGCGCCCCCGAAGATGCTGGCGTAGCCGAGTATGTAGTGGAAGTAGCGAAGCTCAGGCAGGATGAAGTTGAATCTGGCGAACAGGCCGACGATGAAAAACAATATCAGCGGATTGGCGAATGTAAACAGAAATCCGGTCAGGAAATCCTTCCAGAAATTGTCCGGGCCCCGGTCGGGCTTTTTAAGCGCCCCCGCCGGGTTCTTCCGGAACAGGTAGATCGCGAACGCTATAAGCACCAGTGAGCCGAGAATCTGGAGCATCAGCTGGTTGCGGGTCACCAGGTCGGTGACGAACGACATTCCGAAGCCTGTCAGCAACGCGTATGTGAGGTCTGATATGGCCGCCCCGATGCCGGTGAACAGAGCCGGGAGCCTCCCCTTGTTAAGGGTGCGCTGGATCACGAGCATACCGACGGGGCCCATCGGCGCGGAGATGAAAATGCCGATGAGCAGCCCGCTCGTGAGTATGTGGATCAGCTGGTCCATCCCTGCAAAGTTAATGAAAAAATGTCAGACCGAATGTTTTAAACCGATTTTTCAGTGTTGGCGCCTTCAACGGTTGCTTTTTTCGTTTCGGAGGGGAAGGGGGAGGGAGCGCCGGGGAGCGCCAGGCGATAGAGATTGCATCCGAGGAAATTTCCAAGCACTGCCGCGGCGTAGAAGGGAAGTATCAGAGCGACATCGTGGGTGAGGGCGAAGTCGGGATCAAGCAGGGAGGAGGAGATGTAGAACGCGTCAGCCACGCAGTGGGGGAATCCGCATATTATGAACGCCGGAACTCCGAACAGGAGCGGCCACCAGTTGCCTCCGGCGGCTCCGCGTACCGCTGTCGTCATGATGAAGCCGCACCCGACGGCGAGCACGCCGCATCTCAGGGGCCCGGCCGCGAGCCTGGTCTCGATTATCGCCCCGGCGGCCTCAGACAGCGCCGGGGTGTTCACCGCGAGAGCCGTAGCGAGACATCCGGCGAAATTTCCGGCAAGCATTACCAGAAGCCAGGAATACCCGCGGAAATCGGCACCCCACACGAACTGCGACTTGCCGGTGAAAAGGTTTAGCTGCAAGGTCACGACGGCGAGCAGCCCGAAAGCGAACAGCACCGCGCCGGCCACCCCTCCGATTTTCAGATAGACGATACCGCCGATCGATATGCAGATACCGGCGAGCAGCGCGCGCCCGAGATTGTTGAGAAGGTCCATAAGTTTATTCTGCTTCTTTGTTAACGGATTCAAGATACATTTCGGAAAGTATCCTGGAGACGCTGTATGAATGTGGGTGTACGAGCCCTACCGCTTCCTCCGGTGTATGCCACGACGCGTCGTCTACCTCGGTCGAGAGCCTTAGCGGCGCTTTGAGGACATCCACGAAAAAGCCCACCATCATCATCTGCTTTTTCTCAAACCACCAGGTGCCTTTGAGTTCGACGGAGACGGGCCGCAGGCCGGTCTCCTCCTCCACCTCGCGGCGGGCGGTTTCCTCGCATCGTTCGCCGGGAACCACATAGCCCGAGACCAAGTTGCGATACTCTTTTGAAATGTATTCCTGGCGGAGCAGGAGCACTTCCCCGGCCTCATTCCTCACAAGGCAGATAACCGCCACCGGGAAAACCGGGAACCAGGGCTTGCCGCAGCCGTCGCACCAGGGCACCGCGCCCTCGTCGCCCAGTTGCCGGGAAGACAGACGCGCGCCGCAGTCGGGACAATATTTGAATGTCATATAAGCGTTATAATTTACCAGATGCGCGCATGAACGGCTATCCGAACCGCGAATTTACTAAAATAGCCCGTAAAACACCCCTGACATATCTGAAAACCTATGGGCGGGGAGGAAAAAATACCGCAAAAAATACCGCCGGGCGGCATTGGACCACTCGGCGGTATAATCAGTTATGTATTATGTCTGGATCAGCGCACGATTACCTTGGCGACCTTGCCACCCTGGCGACGGATGTAGAGACCCGCGGCGGGATTCTCGACGCGCGCACCCTGGAGGTTGTAGTATTCGGCAGCGCTGTCGGCTGTCTCGGTCTCGACACCCTCGATGCCGGAAGCGGCGTCGGTCAGAAGGAACGAGATGCTGTTGAGGCGGATATGCTTGGTGGTTCCGCCGCAGCCGATTACCACCTGGTCGACGGCGGTAGGCAGTGCGAGACCGCAGTTCAGAGAGCCTTCGGCCTGTGCCTGTGCCTCATCGAGAACGCATACCGTGCCGTTAACAGTGGGAAGCCAATCCTGGTAGTCCTCGTGGCCGGTAGCCTTGTTGAAGGAGACCTCCTTGATTCGGTAGCCGGCAGGTGCGGAAACGGTCACGGTGTTGTTCGATGTACCGTAGAGTTTTAGCTGTCCTTTGGAGACTGTGGGATAGGTTGTGTTCCCGCTGATGGCGGCGACTGCCTTGAACAGGAATGTGCCGTCGGTGGATTCCCAGGTCTTTTCTTTCGCGGCGGCGGTAAAGCCCTCGTTGACGGGGTTGGAGAATTCAACCACGGCGTTGATGTTCTTGGCGTCCTCTGCCGTGATCACTTTCAGGAGGAACGAAGCCTCGCCGGCGGCATATTGGAAGCTCTCTTCAACGGAGATAGTGATAGTGGTCTCGCCGACTTTGTGGACTTCCACTGTCATGTATTCCTGGTTAATCGAGGCTACTTCGGGATTGCTGGAAGTAAGTGTCGGCTCACCGGCGAGCATTCCGGAAGGTTCGGGAAGGACTTTCTGCTCGGGAGTGCCGTCAATGACCCAGATAACCTCGGTTACGGGTTGGCCGTCTCTGTTAACCCATACAAGGTCGGGGAGGGGCTTTGTGACGGTGTAGGTCGCAGTGACTGTCTCGCTGACAACATCACCCTTCTTCGCATATGCTTTGATAACCATTGTGCCGGTCTGGAAGGCGTATTCAGGACCGTAGTAGGGGGCGAAATCCTCCTCCATACCCTCGATCATATAGTAGATCTCCGCACTCTCTTCGGCGTAAATGTTAATCTCGGTGTACAGGGGGATAGAGGATCCGCTTTCGGGATCGAAGGTCGGAGCGGCGACAACTTCCTGCCCGGCGGAAATTTCCGTGGGCCAGAACTGGATGGTCGTGTTGTATTGGCCCACGAACCCGGTCACGGTGCAGCCTGCCATGTCAGTTACACCTTCGAGGCCGAGCTGGTTGTAAAGTTTCACGGTGTTGCCGTCGGCATCTGTTATGGTGCCATTCTTGCCGTTGACGCCGGAAATGCTGACGTTCTCGAGGGTGAGGTAATCATAAAGCACGTTGGACGCGATCATGTCCACGAAGTATGTTTTCGGTGCGATCGCGGTTCCTTCGGACGCGCCCGACAGAGTGCAGTCAACCAGCTCGAGCTGGCCGTTATACTTCGTGAAGTTTCCGTCGAGACGGCTGAACGTGTCGCCGTTGGAGTATGTCTCGCTCATTGCCGAAGAAGAGAACACGAGCATGTTCTTGGATCCGTCGTTGAGGAAGAGATAGCGTTTGTCGGCGCTCTGGTATACGGCTGTCATGCTGCCTTTGATTACCACGGGCACTTTCTGATTGTTCTCGATACCCTCCGCGAAATCAAACAGATTGGCGAAGCCGTCGAGAATGTAGGGTGGATTGGCGGTGAAGGTGGCCACATTGGAAAGTTCGCCATCCTTTACGGCCACCGCCTTGAAAGTGGTGGAGTACCATACTTCGACAGGAGCCTCGTAAAGCGTGGAAGCCGCGGTGGGCGCTGTCTCGTCATCGGTATAGCGGATTTCCGCGCCCTCGGTGGCGCAGGTCATCTTTACAGCGAAACCCTCGCCCTGCTCCACCAGCTCAATCACCGGGGTGGCAACATTTTTCACTTCGGTTTCAAGACGGTAAAGTTGTATGGCGGTCTGTGTCCCGGTATAGCAGGCGAACAACGCGCTTGACGAGTTTTTCATAATCTCGTAATTGGTAGTCACGCCGTTAGATGTCTTTGTACGGTTCATCAACACCTTGGTGGTGCCACCGGATATTGAGACAGAAGCCTGATAGCCAGTGGGTGTCGCTGGAATCGAAGCCGCCGTTCTCAGATAATTGTTGGCCGACGGATTGTAAAGATAGCCGCCGCTTACTTTGAGTAGCCAGGGGTACTCGGCATTACCGCTTTCTTCAAGAGTGATTACTTCGATATCTGCCCCTGGATCAGTGATAGCATTGGCTTCTATCGTTACATTTACCGCATTACGATTGTTGGAGTTTTGCGTTGTTCCCAACGCTGTGGAAGCATTGTTTTTAGTTGATGCGATAATGATTTTGTCGCCAGCCGACAAGGAGGCCGCATCGTCAACGAGCCGGTACACGTCAGCCGCATAGGCTGACATAATACTTCCGGCTGATAACAGTGCTGAAAGTAAAAGTTTTTTCATGCCTGAGAATTTGATTGGTTAATATTTGTTTTCTTTTGAATCAGGGGGTAAGGGCCGGTAACAGCCATTTTGCCACAAATATACGGCTTATTTTCCACAATGGCAACAAAATCCGCATTTTATATACGTTAAGCATGTTTAAACGCTAATTCAGCCCCCGTGACTACCGCGCTCGCGGTAGTCACGGGGGCTGAATTACTATGGCGGAGGATGTAGGGACGCGGCGTGCCGCGTATTATTGCGAATTATACGCGGCACGCCGCGTCCCTACTCACTATCCGGGGGCATCAGTCGGTGGTGCCGATTTCGGCGGCAGCGTCAACGGCGGCTTCGGCAGCGTCGGTGGTGAACGGCGAGGGATTCTCGTAGTTTATCCCTTTGAGCCACTTGTCGAGCCAGCGGAAGAACACGCGCTGCCACATGATCGCGTTCTGAGGTTTGAGGATCCAGTGGTTCTCGTCGGGGAAGATCAGCATCTCGGCGGGAACTCCGCGGAGGCGTGCGGCGTTGAACGCCATCTCTCCCTGCGACGAGAGTATGCGGTAGTCATATTCGCCGTGGGTCACGAGAATCGGGGTATCCCATTTGTCCACGAACTTGTGTGGGGAGTTGGCGAACGTGCGCTGGGCCACGGCGTTCTCCTTGTCCCAGAACGGGCCGCCGAGGTCCCAGTTGGCAAACCACATCTCCTCGGTCTCGAGATACTGCGCCTCCGTGTTGAAGATGCCTGCATGCGCTATGAGCGCGGCGAAACGACCCTCGTGGATTCCGGCAAGCATGTACACCGAGAAGCCGCCGTAGCTGGCGCCGACAGCGCCGATGTGCTCTCCGTCGACGTAGGGCTTCTCTTTCATGAAGTCGACAGCCGAGAGATAGTCGCGCATGTTCTGCCCGGGATAGTCGCCTGAAATCTGGGCGTTCCACTCCGTGCCGAAGCCGGGGAGGCCGCGGCGGTTCGGGGCAATGACTATGTAGCCGTTCGAGGCCATCAGCATCAGGTTCCAGCGGTAGCTCCAGAACTGGCTTACGGCCTGTTGCGGGCCGCCCTGGCAGTATAGTATGGCGGGATATTTCTTTTCAGGGTCGAATTTCGGCGGATAAAGCACCCAGGTTGTCATCAGCTTGCCGTCGGTTGTCGGCACCATCACTTTCTCGACCTTCGGAGCCTCAATCTGCTCGAGAATCTCCTTGTTGACTGAGGTCAGCGCGGTGGCCTTTCCGTCTGCCACGGCGAAAATCTCGTTGGGGTAGAGCATGGAATGGCGCATCGTTATGACCTGCTTCCCGTCGGGGGTGGGGGCGAGGGCGCAGTAGTCGGCGATGTCGGTTCCGGCGGTCACCATCTCGACCTTCTTCGTGGCGATGTCGATGCTGAATATCGGGGTGCATCCCTGGTAAGCGGCCAGGAAGTATATCTTCTTTCCGTCGGGAGCCCACGCGATAGCGTCGGCGGTATAGTCCCAGTCGGCGGTCAGGTCGGTCTTCTCGCCGGTCGCGTTGTCGAGAATGAAGATGCGGTTTTTGTCGCTCTCGTAGCCGTCATGCTCCATGGAGAGCCATGCCACATACTTCCCGTCGGGCGAGAAGGCCGGATTGGTGTCGTAGCCTGCCATACCCTTGGTGATGTTGCGCGTCTTGGCGGTCTCGAGGTCGTAGATATACAGGTCGGAATTGGTGGAAACGGCGTATTCCATTCCGGTTTTCTTGCGCGAGGTGTAGATCAGCCGGCGCGAGTCGGGGCTCCATGCGAACGATTCCACGCCGCCGAAAGGCTTCATCGGTGATTCAAAAGGCTCTCCCTCCATTATGTCCTTGATATTGTCGAGCCTGGAACCGTCGAAATCGGCCAGGAAGGGGTGGGGGATTTCGGTCACCCATTCGTCCCAGTGCTTGTACATCAGGTCGTCGATCACGCGGCCCGTGGCCTTCGGAAGGTCGGGGTACACGTCGGCCGCCGTGCGTACCGACTTTATGGTTGACACAAGGATCACTTTCTTGCCGTCGGGGGAGAAGAGGAAGCCGCCGACGCCGTTTTCAAGCGCTGACACCACCTTGCGCCCCGAACCGTCGGCGTTCATCACCCAGAGCTGGGGCTTACCCTCGCTCTCGGCGGTAAAGGCGATGCGCTTGCCGCCGTCGATCCACACGGCCCCGCTCTCGGAGCCGGGGGTCTTGGTGAGGCGCGTCTGCTCCGAACCGTCGAGGTTCATGACATACAGCTCGTTGTTGCTCTTGTTCTGCTCGACGCTCTCGTAGCTTACGCCGTAGAGGATTTTGGCGCCGTCGGGCGACACCTGCGGGCCGCTGACGCGTCCGAGGGCCTCGAGAGCCTCGATGTCGAAAATGCCCGACTCGCTTGTGAACTCGGGCTTGTCGATGAGGTGCGAGTCGGCAGAGCCGCCGCAGCCCGACAGACCCGCGAGGGATGCCGCTGACATAGTGAGTGCGATGAAAGTGCTTTTGTTCATTTTAGGTTAGATGTAATTGCGTGGTATAAAACCGTGTTCGGATATGCAGTTTCACGGGCAAAGTTAGCGAATTTTCCTTGAAATTTTTGTAATTTTGCGCCCAAATAACATAAAATTAAGGAATGAAAGAATTAGCCACAGTCTACTCTCCCAAAGATACTGAGGAAAAATGGTATGACTACTGGATGCGGCACAAGCTATTCCGCTCCGTGCCCGATGCCCGCAAGCCCTACACCATCGTGATTCCTCCCCCCAATGTCACCGGCGTGCTCCATATGGGGCATATGCTCAACGAGACCATACAGGACATCCTCGTGCGCCGCGCCCGCATGGAGGGGAAAAACGCCTGCTGGGTGCCCGGCACCGACCACGCCTCCATAGCCACCGAGACAAAGGTGATCGCGAAACTCGCCGCCGAGGGGATAAAGAAAACCGACCTCACGCGCGAGCAGTTCCTCGAGCACGCCTGGGACTGGACGCGCCACCACGGGGGAATCATCCTTCAGCAGCTCCGCAAGCTCGGCGCTTCATGCGACTGGGACCGCACGGCCTTCACCATGGACGAGCAGCGGTCCGAGGCTGTCAACAAGGTGTTCTGTGACCTCTACGACAAAGGACTTATATACCGCGGCCTGCGCATGGTCAACTGGGACCCGCAGAACCGCACCGCAATCTCCGACGACGAGGTGAACTTCGTCGAGGAGCAGTCGAAACTCTACTACCTCCGCTACAAGGTCGCCGGCGACCCCGAAGGGCGCTACGCCGTGGTGGCCACCACGCGTCCCGAGACCATCATGGGTGACACCGCGATGTGCATCAACCCCAAAGACCCGAAGAACGCGTGGCTCAAAGGGAAGCGCGTGATCGTGCCCCTGGTGGGACGCGAGATTCCTGTGATCGAGGACCGATATGTCGAGATCGATTTCGGCACAGGGTGCCTGAAAGTCACCCCCGCTCACGACAAGAACGACTATATGCTGGGCAAAACCCACAACCTCGACACCATCGACATTTTCAACGAGGACGGAACCGTGGCCGAAACCGCGGGGATGTACGTCGGCATGGACCGCTTCGACTGCCGCGCCCAGATCGCGAAGGACCTTGAGGCCGCCGGCCTTATGGAGAAAGTCGAGGACTATGTGAACAAGGTAGGATTCTCGGAGCGCACCAAGGTGGCCATCGAGCCGAGGCTGTCGTTGCAGTGGTTCGTCAACATGAAGCACTTCGCCGACATCTCCCTCAGCCCTGTTATGGACGACATCATCAAGTTCGTGCCCGAGAAATACAAGAACACCTACCGCACCTGGCTCGAAAACATCCAGGACTGGTGCATCAGCCGCCAGCTTTGGTGGGGCCACCGCATACCGGCCTATTATTACACCGATCCCGCGACAGGCGAGGAGCAGGTGTTCGTGGCCCGTACCGCCGAACTCGCGCTCGAAGAGGCCCGTCAGGCTACCGGTAAGGCCGACATCGACCTTGGCGACCTGCGCCAGGACGAGGGCGCCCTTGACACATGGTTCTCCTCCTGGCTATGGCCGATAACACTCTTCGACGGGATCAACAACCCCGGAAACGAGGAAATAAAGTACTACTACCCGACGGCGACCCTCGTCACCGCGCCTGACATTATCTTCTTCTGGGTGGCCCGCATGATTATGGCCGGGTACGAGTATGTCGGCAAGCAGCCGTTCAACAACGTGTACTTCACAGGCATAGTGCGCGACAAGCTCGGACGCAAGATGAGCAAGTCGCTCGGCAACTCTCCCGACCCGCTGGAACTGATCGCGACCTACGGGGCCGACGGCGTGCGCATGGGCCTTATGCAGGCCGCGCCGGCCGGCAACGACATCCTGTTCGACGACAAGCTCTGCGAGAACGGCCGAAATTTCTGCAACAAGATATGGAACGCCTTCCGTCTCGTCAAGGGGTGGACTGTCGATGAGAAAGCCGCCCGCTCGGTGGCAGCGGCTACCGCCGCCCGGTGGTTCGACAGCAAGTTGTCGGAAAGCATCGCCGAAATCGAGGACCTGCTCGGCAAGTTCCGCCTGTCGGAGGCGCTGAACGAGCTTTACCGCCTCTTCCGCGACGAGTTCTCCTCGTGGTATCTCGAAATGGTGAAGCCGGCTTACGGCGAGGCCATCGACGCGGAAAGTTACCGTGCGACCATCGGCTACTTCGATTCCCTGATGCGTCTGCTCCATCCTTTCATGCCATTCATCACCGAGGAATTGTGGCAGAACCTCGAAGAGCGGGCCGACGGCGAATCGATCATGTATGCCCCCGTGCCGCGCGCCTCCAAGCCTGACACGGCTCTTCTCTCCTCTATGGAGACGGCCAAGGAGGTTATCGCCGGAGTGCGCAACGTGCGGGCCAAGAAGAACATTCCGTCAAAGGAACAGCTTGAGCTGCGTTGCGCCGTAGCTTCGCCTCTTGATGAGGCCGCGACGGCCGTCGTGCTCAAACTCGCCAACCTAAGCGCCATCAACGCCAACGCTGAGAAGGATGCTGCCGGAAGCACCTTCCTGGTAGGCACGGACGAGTTTAACGTACCACTGTCGGGCAACACCGACGTGGAAGCCGAGCGCGCCAAACTCAGCAAGGACATCGAGTATTACGAGGGCTTCCTTGCCTCTGTCATGAAAAAGCTCTCCAACGAGCGGTTCGTCAGCAAGGCCCCCGCGGCGGTAATCGACGCTGAGCGCCGCAAACAGGCCGACACTGAGTCGCGCCTTGCAACCCTCCGCGCCGCCCTTGACTCATTGAAATAACCCCAACTAAAAACCAACCATATGAACATCAAGAACGCCGCCCTGGCAGTCGTTCTCGGCTCTTCCGCCGTTTTCGGACTGTCGGCACAGCAGCACCTGAAGAGTGTCAACCCCGCGTACATTGACAGCTCTGTGAAGCCCGGCGAGGACTTCTACCACCACGTCAACAACGGCTGGATGAAGGCCCATCCCCTGACCCCCGAATACGCCCGCTACGGGGTGTTCAACATCCTCAACGACGAAGCCGAGAAGAACGTCAAGGACATAGTGCTGAACCTTGGCGCTACCAACCCGGAGAAGGGTTCAAACGCTTTCAAGATATGGACTCTCTACTCGCAGGGTATGGATTCGGTGCGCCGCAACGCCGAGGGCGCCACCCCGATACTGGCCGACCTTAAAAAAATCGAAAACACGCCTCACGAAGGGATGGAAGATCTCTTCCTGTGGATGCACCGCAACTACTCGTCGCCGTTCTTCGGAGCCGGCCCGATGGAGGACATGGCCGATTCCAAGAACTATGCCATGTATGTCTCAGGCGGCTCGATCGGTATGGGCGACCGTGACTATTACCTGCTCAACGACAAGGAGAACAAGCGTATCCGCGAGGCTTACCAGAAACTCATCGTCGACCAGATGCGTAATGCCGGTTACTCGAAAAAGGATGCCAACCGCATCATGAAGAACGTGATGAAGATCGAGACCCTCCTGGCCGACTCCACCTGGACCCGAGAGGAGAGCCGCAACATACCGGCCATGTACAATCCCCGCTCGCTCGCGCAGATCAAAGAGATGTATCCCCACATCAACTGGGACCGTTTCTTCGTGGAGACCATGGACATCGCCACCCCTGAGAACTTCATCGTCACCGAAATCAACACCGTGAAGCAGGCCGACAACCTCATGGCCTCGCTTTCCGACCGCGAGATCAAGGATTACTATCTGTGGAAATATGTGGCCCAGGCCGCTCCATATCTTAGTGACAAGTTTTCCGACACCGCTTTCGAGTACTCCAAGGCCCGCAGCGGTGTGGAGCAGCAGCGTCCCCGCTGGAAACGCGCCCTCGGTGTGCCCGACAGCTATATGGGCGAGGCCATCGGCAAGCTCTACGTCGAGAAGTTCTTCCCTGAAAGTTCAAAGGAGAAAATGCTCGAACTCGTCGGCAACCTCAAGGTCGCCCTCGGCAAGCACATAATCAACCTCCCCTGGATGAGCGACGAGACAAAGCTCCGCGCCATCAACAAACTGAACAGCTTCACTGTGAAAATCGGCTATCCCGACAAATGGAAGGACTACTCGTCGATGGAGATCGATCCCGCGCTGTCGTATTATCAGAACGTTCACAACGCCGGAATGTGGCATCAGAAGGAGCAGCTCGCAAAATGGGGCAAGCCGGTTGACAAGACGGAGTGGGCCATGACCCCGCAGACGGTCAACGCCTACTACAACCCTATGGCCAACGAAATCGTGTTCCCCGCGGCCATTCTCCAGAACCCCTTCTTCGACCCTGAGGCAACCGACGCGGAGAACTACGGCGGCATAGGCGTGGTGATCGGCCACGAGATGAGCCACGGATTCGACGACCAGGGGTGCAACTTCGATGCCGAAGGAAATATGACCAACTGGTGGGAGCCGGAGGACGCCGAGGCGTTCAAAAAGCTCACCAAGGGACTTGCCGACCAGTTCGACAAGATTGAAATCCTCCCCGGACTTATGGCTAACGGTTCCTATACCCTCGGGGAGAACATCGGCGACCAGGGCGGTCTACGCGTGAGCCATACCGCCTTCCTTGACTCGCAGAAAAAGAAAGGTGTCGACATCAATTCAGAGGCAGCTAAAATCGACGGCTACACACCCGAGCAGGCGTTCTATCTCAATTACGCCAATATCTGGGCATCCAACATGCGCGACGAGGAAAAGCGCAACCTGACTATCGGCGACGTTCACTCGCTGGCCGAGAACCGGGTAAACGTGACGCTCCGCAATATCACCCCCTTCCTCGAGGCGTTCGGCATCAAGAAGGGCGACAAGCTCTACCTGGCCCCGGAGGAACAGGTGATTATATGGTAAACCACACATAATTTTGTCGACCAACTTATAGCTAATGAACATAGCTATCGTAGGCACAGGCTACGTCGGCCTTGTTTCGGGAACTTGTTTCGCCGAGATGGGGGTCAACGTAGCCTGCGTCGATATAGACAAGGCAAAAATCGAGGCGCTCCGACAGGGGCGCGTGCCCATTTACGAGCCCGGGCTTGACGAGCTGGTGCTCCGCAACACCCGGGCTGGGAGACTTACGTTCACGACCTCTCTGGCGGATGTCATTGACGAGGTTGACGCCGTATTCATCGCTGTCGGCACGCCTCCCGACGAGGACGGTTCGGCCGACCTCCGTTATGTTCTTGAAGTCGCGCGGGAGTTCGGGCGGCTGATCAAGCGCTACACGCTGCTCGTCACCAAGTCAACCGTGCCCGTCGGAACCGCGGCGAAGGTGCGGAGCGCTGTCGAGGAGGAGCTTGCGGACAGGAAAGAGGCTGTTCCGTTCGACGTGGCCTCCAATCCCGAATTTCTAAAAGAGGGAGCGGCCATCAAGGATTTCATGAGTCCCGACCGTGTTGTGGTCGGAGTGGATTCCGATAAGGCGCGCTCTCTTATGAGCCGCCTGTACAGGCCGTTTCTGCTGAACAACTTCCGCGTAATCTTCACCGACATCCCCTCGGCCGAAATGATTAAATACGCCGCCAACTCGATGCTCGCCACCCGCATATCGTTTATGAACGACATTGCCAACCTCTGCGAGCTCGTGGGGGCTGATGTGAACATGGTGCGCAAGGGAATAGGGAGTGATTCCCGCATAGGGTCGAAATTCCTCTATCCCGGATGCGGCTACGGAGGGAGCTGTTTCCCAAAAGATGTCAAGGCACTTATAAAGACCGCGGAAAAGCGGGGCTATACGATGCGGGTGCTGAAAGCCGTCGAGGAGGTTAACGAGGCGCAGAAGTCAGTGGTGTTCCGTAAACTTGCCGACTGTTTCGGCGGCGCGGAGGGTTTGCGCGGCAAGCGCGTCGCCGTCTGGGGGCTTTCGTTCAAGCCGGAGACCGACGATATGCGCGAGGCAGCCTCGCTGGTTACAATCGCGTTGCTGCTTGAGGCCGGGTGCGCCGTGCGCGTCTATGACCCGGTGGCGATGGATGAGTGCCGGCGACGTCTCGGCGACATTGTGGAGTATGCCTCGGACATGTACGACGCCGTGCTGGACGCGGACGCTCTCCTGCTCCTTACGGAATGGAAGCAGTTCCGCCTCCCGTCATGGGGGGTGGTGACCCGTTCGATGCGTGAGCCGCTCGTTATCGACGGGCGGAACATATACGATGCCGACGACCTGGCGGAGCAGGGGATCACCTACCGCTGCATAGGGCGCTGACACGACTCATAAGCTGACGCTCTTCCCGCTGTCACAAACAGGCAAAGTGACGGCGGGAAGAGCTTTTTTTATGCCATCGGCACCCCGGTAAACCTAATTTAACATCGGTTAACCTAAACTGCGAAAAGCTCCGTTTCAAGCGATCTGGGCGGGGTTTCCATGGCGGCCCCAATGCTAAACGGGTGTGTATGAACCGTGTAGTTTGGCCTTGATTTGGCAGTTAGGCATTATTTTCGTAACTTTGCGCCCGAAATGAGTAAATAATCCCTTGCGAAGAGTCGCGGGGAAGCCGAAAATCGGCAAAGGAAACCAAGTGAAATTCACACGCGCTCCACGCCTTGACAATCTCCCCTTTACCAGCAACGAAAAACTAATCTTTCCTTCCCGCATACGGAAGGAATGGGACGTTTTGCGTGCGCTTCGGAATTGAATGGGGGAATCGCGAAATTATAGCAGGCAGGCGCGACAGGCTTCCTTAATTATGAACCTCAAAATTGAATAATGAAGAAAACAATGTTGATCATTGTGAGCTTCGCGATCACGCTCCTCACAATGTCGGCGTTTGTCGATACCCGCCGGTCGGCGCGTATCGGTTCAGAGGCTCCCGCACTGGTGGTTGAGCGCGCCGACAGCTCACTGACCCTCGAAGGGTTACGGGGCAGAAAAGTGGTTCTTTCATTCTGGTCTGCCGCCGATGCCCAGTCGCGTCTTGACCAAAACCTCCTGGCCGCAGCCATGCGAAAAGCCGGAAAGAACACGGAGACCGCGGTTGTCTCCGTAAATTTCGACCACTCTGAGAAGCTGATGAAAGAAATCGCGGCTATCGACAATCTCGATGCCGGCTCGCAATTCCATGTTGGCGACGC
The DNA here is from genome assembly GCA_910579105.1 of uncultured Muribaculaceae bacterium. GTDB lineage: Bacteria > Bacteroidota > Bacteroidia > Bacteroidales > Muribaculaceae > UBA7173. The sequence goes on from CAJTRT010000005.1 coordinate 18,232, forward strand.
GACAGCCGTGAGCGCTATTCGCGAAGTCTTTGAAATGGCCGACGGCCTCCGCACATTCATCATCGACGAGCGCGGGGTGATAGAAAAAGTCGACCCTTCCGAGCAGGAGCTTGCCGAAGCACTCGCTGCCTGAACAAATCGAAAAACAGAAACCCGCATCATGCGCTACGATACGCGATGCGGGTTTCTGTTTTACGGGGCAATCTCCGCTGTTATTTGCCAGGAGTGGGGAATAGTGTGGAGATAGAACCGATGGAGGAGAGGACAGATGAAGCCTCGTAAGGTATATACACCGTCTTGTTGTCCTTGCCCGATGTCATTTCGGCCAGTGTCGAGATATACTGGGTGGCAATCATATATGTGGCCGGGTTGGTGTTGGTGCCCTGGATAGCGTCAGCGACCCTGCGGATTGCCTCGGCTTCGGCCTCGGCTTTCAGCACCCTGGCGCGGGCCTCTCCCTCGGCGCGCAGGATTTCGGCCTCTTTCACGGCCGCCGCCTGGTTGATTTGAGAGACTTTCTCGCCCTCTGACCGCAGGATTTCAGAAGTTTTCTGGCCTTCGGCGTTCAGAATTTCGGCGCGCCGGTTGCGTTCGGCCTGCATCTGCTTCTCCATAGCCTCCCGCACGCTCTTCGGGGGTGTTATATCCTGCAATTCCACACGGGTTACCTTCACGCCCCACTTGTTGGTGACGTCGTCGAGAATCGACTGTAATTTGGAGTTTATGGTGTCGCGGGAAGTGAGTGTCTGGTCGAGTTCCAGTTCGCCTATCACGTTGCGAAGAGAGGTCTGCGTGAGCTTTTCAAGAGCGTTGGGCAGATTGTCTATTTCGTAAACCGCCTTCTTCGCGTCAACGATCTGGAAATAGAGTACGGCGTTTATTTCCGTCGTCACATTATCTTTCGTTATGACCTGCTGCGAGGGGAAGTCATAGACCTGCTCGCGAAGGTCTATGGCCGAAGACTGCGACATTCGCACTATCGTTTTCCCGTTTATGCTTGACTCGATCCGGCGCGTGTAAACGACTTTCGGCTTGTCGATATAGGGCCATATGATATTCAGGCCCGGATTCAGCACGGAGTGGAAGCGCCCAAGGCGTTCTATTACGCGGGTTTCCGACTGCGGCACGATCTTGACTGCCGCCACTATCGTGAGGATTATCAGGAATCCCACGACGCAAAGAACCGTGATAGAGAATGTGGTCATATCTTTGTATTCTTTTTGATTATGTTCTGGATTTTACGGACAGGAAACCATGTTTCAGCCAGCGGCCTCCACGAGGAGTATTATCGAATCGTAGCCCCTCACGACAACAACCGTTCCCTTGTCAATCGGATGGCCGTTGGCGGAGCGCGCCTGCCAGTTGTCACCGTCGATACGCACGCGTCCAGGCGTGCCTGCCGCGATGGAGTGCGTCAGCGGAGCCATCCTGCCGATCAGGGCGTCCATATTCGTGTTTATCGAGCGGGCGCCCTTTCCGCGCATCGCCCGGTAACGGTTGACGAGAGGCATGAGGAACACAAGCGCCGCCACCGTGCCGACCCCCGCGGCGACGAGCTGCGCTTCAACGCCTCCGCCGAACACGGCGAAAAGGAAAGCGGCGAAACACCCGCAGGCCCCGCACAATGCCGCGAGCGAGGCTGTGAAGAGTTCGAGTAGGAGCAGCGCTCCGCAGAGTATGAGCCAAAGAATCCAGGCATCCATAGTTGTCGCTGTTAATGTTTTGATGGTTCACAAATTTAGCTAAAATGATTGAAACCCGCAAGCCCGGGAATCCGAAATGACTGAAAAGCGCAGAATGTGGGCCGGCAGGCTACTTGAATATGGCGGTTTGGATGGATGTTGCCTACCGGCCCACTGAGAATATTGGATTATATTTTCAAGGTCTGTTGATGTGAATTAGCCACCGGCCTGTAAACTGGCACGCCGTTAGCGGAAATGCGGCATACGGCTTCGGAAGATACCTGTTAAGGGGGATTATATCGTATGAGGCTTTTTATGTTAGCGTTTAACGTCGTGGTTATTGATGTTGTCAGATGAAATGGACGTGTCGCAGGCGCCTTCGAGCGTCGGCGCTGTGAACTTTGGCTGGTGTTGGAACTTTGGCTCTGTCTCTGCTATAAAACGATGTTTAGGTTAACGAATAGCCGCATATCGCGGTAAAGACGAATTACGGCCGCCTGGGTTGTAGCCGATTTGTCATCTTTTGATTTTTTGCAAAAGTAGCAATATTAGCGATGCGTTATGCGTTAATCGATGTTAAAATACAAGATATTTTATATTAAAATAGACGCTAAGCAGCATATGTCGCTAAGGTATAAGGTTTTAACTTCTGTTAAAATTGAATGAATATGTGTTGCGTTTTGGTTACAGCAGGCCAGTTCGGATGCGGTATCCGATTGGGCAGACAGTTGTTACCCCCTGCATTGGATTCACGGCCGCCTATTCGCACATATTATATTTGCCGACTGGCTGACCCCTGTAAGGCTCTACGTGGATGTTGGCGGCGAGCCCGTCGCCAAACCTCTGCCGGAGACGGTGCTCGACGTCGGACGCTATGCCATGGCCGCGGTCTACGGTTATCTCCGGTGAAACCTTGATATGAAAATCGACGAACATACGGTTGCCGCTTTGGCGGGAGGCGAAGCGGTGGAACGCTTCCACCCCGGGAGTCGTACCGATGACGCTGTACATTTCTTTGACAGTCTCTTTTGGCAGTGACACTTCCAGCAGCTCCTGGATGGCCGGCTTGCCGAGTTGCACGGCCACAATGGCGATAAACACACTGACCACCATAGCGGCTATCGGATCGAGGACCCTCCAATGCGGACCAAGAAACATCGCGCCTCCGACGCCAGCCATGGTAGCGAGCGATGATAAAGCGTCGCTGCGGTGGTGCCATGCGTTGGCCACCACTACCGCTGAGCCTATGCGCTCCCCGGCACGGCGGGTATAACGGTAAAGCCATTCTTTGGAGACGATTGACACTACGCACATTCCGAGAGCCAGGTAGGTCGGGCTTGGAATCTCGGCTCCGTGGAGCGCTCCCCATGTTTTCTCCGCGCCGTCGACGAAAAACATAACCGCCACCGCGGCGAGAATCAATGACAGCAGCATGGTTGCGAATGTCTCATACTTGCCGTGGCCGTACTGGTATCGCTCGTCGGCCTTCCGCCGGGAGATGCCGATGAAAACAATCACGATAATGTCTGACACGAAGTCCGAGAATGAGTGAACTCCGTCGGCCACCATCGCGGCAGAACGTCCGAACACGCCAGCGAGCACCTTGGCCACACCTAGCAGCGCGTTTATCCAGAACCCAACCCAGGTGACATGGCGGGCGACGCGCACCACTTGCGCGTCGTCGGTCATGGTGTTTGACATATCCTTGTGGGCGGCCATATTCTGGAGGTTGATGGTTGTTATATAATGTCAAGTAATTCGCCGAGAGAGTCGATGGTCTCTGACGCGCGGAACTCCGGGGCGACTTCAATATCCTGGCGGTGGACATTCACTCCGCCAACGTCGTTGAGGCGGATTGTGCGCCATCCGAGCAGGTTGGGGTGACGGAAGTCTTTCGCCGGATTGTCGCCGACATAGACCCTTTCCGTTTCAGCCGGATTCCGCTCGGCTGCCAGCAGGAAGGGGAGGGGATGGTTCTTGTCGGCTCCCGTCTCGCCGGATATTATTATGTTCTGAGGAGAAAAATATCGGTTCAGACCCAAAGCGTTGATCTTCCCTCGCTGGGTAGCGGCTCTCCCGTCTGTGACAAGCGCCAGGGTATGTCCCCTGCGACGCAGCTCGTCAAGCACCTTCTCCGATTCGCCGGGCAATGACAGCACCGGAGTGTGGTGGCGGTAGGCGTCGAGCAAGTCGGCGATAGTCAGTCCTCCGGCGGCTTCGGCGAGGCGGTCGAACCCCTCCGCGGTGATGGCCGCGTCATGCAGTATCGCCAGAGCCTCTCCCAAAGTGATTTTACCTGTCGCGGCGGCCCTCCGTGCCACAGCCTCGCAGCCTGAGGCCACGAATTCCTTTTCCTTATATAAAGTATCGTCGAGGTCGAAAGCTATCAGCATGGCATTGAATCCGTTTGTATGTCGCTGTCTCAGAGAATCTCTTTAAGCGCCGCGCATACATGGGCCACCTCGTCGTCGGTCAATGACGAACCACTCGGCAGGCACAAACCGCGGGAGAAAATCTCCTCTGAACAGCCGCCACCATAAAACGGGGCGTCGGAGTAAACCGGCTGCATATGCATCGGCCGCCATATCAGGCGCGTCTCGATTCCCTTTTCAAGTAACAACATCCTTGCCTGGTCGGGAGTTCTGGCTATTTTGGCCGGATCAAGCGATATTGTGGATAACCAGAAGTTTGAGTCAAAGTCAGGCGCCGGATTGGAATGGACTGTCACGCCGTCGATTCCGGCAAGCTCGCGGGCATATATGGCGTGGATTCCGCGGCGGCGCTCCACTCTCCATGGCAGTTCCTCGATCTGGGCACACCCGATGGCGGCCGACACGTTGCTGAGGCGGTAGTTGTAGCCGATCACGGTATGGTAGTAGTAGGGTCTGTCTTCCCTGGCCTGGGTGGCGAGAAACCGCACGCGCTTTGCCTCTTCCGGTCCGGGGCACACCAATGCTCCTCCGCCGGAGGTGGTTATGATTTTGTTGCCGTTGAAACTGAGAGCACCGTAAAGCCCGAGAGTGCCGCACTTGCGGCCTTTGTAGGCGGACCCGAGAGCTTCGGCGGCATCTTCGACAACGGGAATACCGTATCGGGCTGCCACGGCGTTTATCTCGTCCATCATCGCCGGCATGCCGTAGAGATGGACGGCCACTATGGCGGCGGGGTAGCGCCCGGTCAGGCGGTGGCGGTCCGCTATCGCTTCCTCGAGAATCTCAGGAGACAGGTTCCAGGTCCGAGGCTCGCTGTCGACAAACACCGGCTTGGCACCGAGATATACCACCGGGTTGCAGCTCGCCGAGAACGTCAGTGACTGGCATATGACCTCGTCACCTGCCTTCACTCCGGCCATGACGAGCCCCAGGTGGATAGCAGCGGTTCCAGCGGAGAGAGCCGCGCACTCTCCCTTGCCGAGGAAGGACCCGAGACGGCGCTCAAACTCGTCGACCCATGGCCCGAGCGGCGTGATCCACGTTGACTCGACCGCCTGGTCGACGTATTCCTTTTCATTTCCCGCCAGATGCGGTACCGAGAGCTTGATCATAGAATTGGTGAGTCTCTGATTTGGTATCGCGAAGTTAAGCAATTTATCGGGATAATCTTCGTTATTATTAGTGATACACCCTTATTTAAATGATGAATTTCTTCCTACGATATACGGCCTTCCTTGTCGCGCTGCTGTTAAGTTGCGCCATGACAGCCTTTTGCCAGGTTAAAATCCACGGCAAGGTAATCGACCAGGAAAGCCAGCCGCTCGAATTTGTCACAATCAGGGTGGCTGGCACCGCCCTCGGCACGACCTCGGGCCTCGACGGCACATTCAAGCTATCGGCGCCCCCGGCCGATACCATAACGGTGGTGTTCACCTGCATAGGCTACGAGGAACTGCGCCGCCAGCTCATAGACCCCAAGGGGGATCTGGCCCTTAACGTGCGCATGCTCCCCAAGGACCATACGCTCACTGAAATCGAAGTCACGGACTTCCGCAAGCAGACCACCCAGATGCAGGGTATAGACAAGGAGAGCTACCGGCTTGCCGCCGATGCGACCGGCGGTTCAATAGAATCGCTCCTGACCACTATGGCCGGGGTCAACTCAAACAACGAGATGTCAAGCCAATATTCCGTCAGAGGCGGCACATACGACGAGAACTGCGTGTATATCAACGGGGTGGAGGTGTACCGCCCCCAGCTGATAAGCTCCGGCCAGCAGGAAGGACTCAGCATAATCAACCCCAATATGGTGGGCGCAATCGGGTTCTCTACCGGCGGTTTCGGCGTTGAGTACGGCGACAAGATGTCGTCGGCCCTCGACATAACCTACCGCGAACCCGAATCGCTCGAAGGGGCGCTCTCACTCAGCCTTATGGGAGTATCCGCTTCGCTGGGACAGTCGGTGAAGAAGTTCTCCCAGCTTCACGGCATACGCTACAAGCGCAACTCCTCAATGCTCGGGTCGCTTGAAAGCAAGGGAGAGTACGACCCGAATTTCTTCGACTATCAGACACATCTCACATTCAAGTTCAACAACAAGTGGAAGGCGTCGTTTCTTGGCAACATAGCGGTCAACAACTACAAGTTCACCCCCGTGAGCCGCGAGACGAATTTCGGCACCTCCACCGACGCCAAGAAGTTCAAGGTATATTTCGACGGCATGGAGAAGGACCGCTTCGAGACCTATTTCGGCGCCTTGAACCTGAACTACCGCCACAACCGCTCCACGGAGTTCACGCTCCTGGCATCAGGCTACCTCACGAACGAGCTTGTGGCTTATGACATTTCAGGAGAATACTGGCTCGACCAGGCCGGCACCACCGGCTCTGGAAACCCGGATAACGCCGTGGGCGGAGAGCTGGGTGTGGGACGCTACCACGAGCACGCCCGCAACAGGCTGAAGATAGGTGTGTTCGGCATAGGCCTTTCCGGGCATACATCCATAAAGAACAACAACCTGACTTACGGAGTGAACTTCAACAGGCAGACGATAATGGAACGCACCCGCGAATGGGAGCTTCGCGACTCCGCTGGCTTCACCCTCCCGTCGGACGGCCAGAACATAAAGATGATCTACAATCTGACCTCCAACCACGACCTGTCGACCACCAGGTTGGCTTTTTACGTTGCGGATTCGTATAAATTGAAGACATCGCTCGGCTTTTTCGCCTTCAACGCCGGGCTGCGCTTCTCCTACTGGGATTTCAACCGGGAGTTCCTGGTTTCGCCGAGAGCCAACGTGGCTTTCGTGCCGGAGCGCAACAACGCGTGGACTTTCCGGTTCGCCACGGGGCTTTACTACCAGCAGCCATTCTACAAGGAATTCCGTCAGCCGGTAACGGACGAGTTCGGCAACAACCACATACGGCTCAACAGCGATATAAAATCGCAGCAGAGCCTCCACTTCATCCTCGGCACGGATTACACGTTCCGCATGTTCGACCGCCCGTTCAAGCTGTCGGGCGAGGCTTATTACAAGAAACTCAACAAGCTGATACCTTATGAAATAGACAACCTGAAAGTGGTATACCAGGGGGAGAACCTGACCGACGGGTATACCGCCGGCCTCGACATGAAGCTCTTCGGGCAGTTCGTCCCCGGCACTGACTCCTGGATAAGTTTCTCGCTGATGAAGACGGGCGAGAACCTCAACGGGGTGACAGTGCCTCGCCCGACCGACCAGCGCTATTCGGTAGCGGTGTTCTTCACCGACTATTTCCCCAAGTTCCCCAAGCTGAAATTCTCCCTCCGAGGCATCTTCTCCGACGGCCTCCCCACCACCGCGCCCCACTCGTCGCGCGACAAGGGATATTTCCGCGCCCCAGCTTACAAGCGCCTCGACATCGGCCTGCAATACGCCCTGCTGTCGCCACCGGCCGACCACCAGACACCGACCGGCATCCGCAAGTGGATCAAAAGCATATGGCTCGGAGTGGACGCGTTCAACATACTCGACATATCCAACGTGTCAAGTTATTACTGGGTTACCGACGTTAACCGCATCCAGTACGCAGTGCCCAACTATCTTACCCGGCGGCAGTTTAACGTGCGTCTGTCGGTTGACTTCTAATCCGGCCGGTATGTCGAAAACACAATTCAAGAAGGAAATCGCGTCGATGAGCCGGGAGCAGCTTGCCGGCCTATTGCTCGAAGCCTATGAGGCGAGGAAAGAGACAAGGGAATATTTCGAGTTCTTTCTCAATCCGGATGTCGGCAAACTGTCGCAGAAATATGAGGCCGCGATCGCGAAAGAGTTCGCCCGCGTGAAGCGGCGTTACTGCCGGGCGCGCATGAGCAACGTGAAAGCCGCGCTCCGCGATTTCGCCTCGTTCCAGCCGGGCGACGAGCAAGTGCTCGACTTGTATCTTTGGACTATCCGGCATGCTATGGCTGCCGAGAAAAGGATCGACTTTCCGGAAGCATTGATAAAGTCAGTGGCTGGAATCCTCGTGGCGGCCTTGAATTTCGCCGACAAAGCCCTTTTGGCCGACCGGGCGTTGGCGGCCATCGACGCCATCCTTTCCGACACGGCAGCCGGAACGCTTTACTTCCGCCGCTCGCTCGCGGACTATCTGTCGGCGCGCAAGGCACGCCTCGACATCAGGTAACGGGCTCCACGCGAATGCCTTCCGCGAATTGGACCAGCCGGATTTCGGTATATGGCGGGGATTTAGTAAATTTGTGGATTATTTCGGAAAAAGATGCGCAAGCACGATATATTCAAACTCACAGTCCTGGCCGTCGTCCTCGCGACACTGACATTCCCGCCAGGAGCGGCCGGAAAGAAAACGGTCGTTGAGCCGTCGTTCGCCTGGGGCGTCGAGCCCCCGCTGGGCGACCGCCGGGAAGCGACAATCGACACTCTCTTCGAGAACTACTCCCAGCGCTTCGTGCCGCAGGAGGTGTCAAGCGCCTACGCCGCCACGGGAAACTACTGCGCCGAGGGCGTTACCCTGATCCACTTCGACAAGCCAGCCATAAGCGATTACATGTTCCGCGACCCGATAGCCCACTGGCTGCCATCGGAGAGAAAGGCGAAGTTCTACAACACCCGCATACCGATGACGCTGCTGAGCTACAATTTCGGCGGCGGCAAGGAAAACACCCAGGACCATCTTTCGGCTGTTTTTTCGGCCAATGCCAACAAGCGCGTCCAGGTCGGCGCCATGCTCGAATACCTGTATTCCAAGGGGTGCTACGATAACCAGGCGGCGAAAGACCTGACATGGGGCTTTTCCGGCTCATATATGGGGGAACGCGTCGAATTCCAGGGATATTACTTCCATTACAACCTCGTGAACAAGGAGAACGGCGGCATCACCGACCCGCTTTACATCACCGACCCGGCGGAGGTGCAGGGTGGCGACAACTCCGTAAATCCCAAACAGATTCCCACATTCCTCACAGCGGCTCACAACAGAGTGCGCGGCGGAGAACTATATCTCAACACCCGTTACAAACTCGGATTTTTCGAAGAGGAGCAAGTCAACGACTCCACGGTAAAGCGCACACTCGTGCCGGTGACCAGCTTCATCTGGACGTTGAAATACACTTTCTCGCGCCACAGGTTCATCTCGACGAATACCGAGGAGAACCAGGAGTTCTGGGATAACACCTACTTCAACCCTTTCCAGACCAGCGATCTGTCGAGCTACTGGAACCTGCGCAACACCGTCGGCATAGCGCTTCTCGAAGGATTCAACAAATACGCGAAAGCCGGCCTGACGGCCTTCATTACCCACGAGGCGCGCCATTACCAGATGGGCATACTCGCCCCGACGGAAAAAGACGGACCCTTCATTCCGGCGGGAGAGGAGGGATCTCTTCTCGCGGCCAACCCATATCCAGGGATGCGTACCAGCGAGAACGAGAACCTCCTGTGGGTAGGGGCGCGTATCGCCAAGCGCCAGGGACGCATACTCAACTACGATGTGATCGGCGAGCTTGGTCTCGTAGGTCCGGCTGCCGGCGAAGTCAAAGTCGACGGGGAAGTGACCACGCGCATACCGTTGTTCGGCGACACCGTAGCCGTCAGAGGTTTCGGGCGCTTCCACAACACGTCCGCTCCCTGGCTTATGAACCATTACCGGTCAAACCATTTCGTGTGGGACAACAGCTTCGGCAAGACAAGGTCGTTCAGGGCGGGCGGAGAGCTTGCAATACCCTGGACGCGGACGAATCTCACCATCGGTGTGGAGAATATCCAGAACCAGCTGTTCTTCAACGAGCGGGCGCTCCCGGAGCAGTACGGCGGCAACGTGCAGGTGTTCTCGGCACAATTGAAGCAGGATTTCAAGTTCGGCCCCGTGCACTGGGACAACCTTGTGACATATCAGACCACATCGCTTGAAAGGGTGATCCCCCTGCCGAAACTGGCGGTGTTTTCAAACCTGTATGTGACATTCAAGGTGGCGACGCTCTTCGTCCAGCTCGGAGTGAACTGCGATTATTTCACCCGCTACAAGGCGCTCGGCTATCAGCCTGCCACGATGCAGTTCTACAACCAGCGCGACTATCTCGTTGGCAACTATCCGTTCATGAACGCATACATCAACTTCAAGTTATCCAAGACGCGCTTCTACGTCATGATGAGCCATATCAACCAGGGTCTGACAGGCGACAACTATTTCTCTATGCCGAATTACCCGATGAACCCCCGTAGATTCCAGCTCGGCCTGTCGGTAGATCTAACCAATTAGCCTCTCCCCAGCAATGTTCAAGCGATTACAACCGCAACGCGGCCAACTTGCGCTCAGCCTCCTGCTACTTGTGGGAGCGCTGTTCCTGATGATTTCAGTCAGGCAGTGTTCCGCGCCCGGTCTGCCTCCGCGCCACGAAGACATCGCCGGGGGTGACACTATAAATGTCGCCATCGAGCTTTCTCCTATGGGTGTCAGCCTGGCAGGAGACACACTCGCGGGGGTGTATTACGATATGGTGCGGGAAGTATGCCGTCGCCACGGAATCAACGTCCGCTTCCACCCTTTCACACTCCTTTCCACCGCCCTCGAGGGGCTTGCCGAGGGGAAATACCAGCTCGTTGTATCCGACATACCTGCGACTGCCGATATGAAAGAGCGCTTCATATTCACCGATCCTGTCGAAGTAGACAGAATGGTGCTCGCGCAACTGGCCGACAGCGCGGGCAATATACCGATCAGAACCCAGGTCGAACTCGCGGGGAAAGAGATATACCTTCCGAAGGGCTCTCCGGCGTTAAGCCGCATGCGTTCGCTGTCGAGGGAGATCGGCGACACCATAATTGTGCGGCAGGATTCTCTCTACTCCTCTGAGCAGCTACTGATACTTGTGGCCAACGGCGAGCGACCGAACGCCGCGGTGTCGCTCGCCGTCGTGCTGGCAATGAGCAGAATGTTCCCGAATCTCGATTTCTCGCTCGGCCTTTCATTCAACCAGTTCCATTCCTGGGCCCTGAACCCGAAAGATTCGCTATTGCGCGACTCTCTGTCGGTATGGCTTGGAGAACTCAACAGATAACATATGCTCCGTATGACTCGCAGACTAAAAAACATACTTACCGCCCTGCTGACGGTGACATTCACGGCACACGCTCAAATATCATTTGAAAATACCGGCGGGGAAGTGATAGAGATCGCGCCCCCGGTCTCGACAGGGCTCTCGGCTGTGTATGTGTTGCCCGCGGCGGCAAATGCCAGGGTTCTGTATCAGAGTGCCGGCGCGCCGGCTTCAAGCCATCAGTGGCAGCGGTTCGACTCGCGCGGTGGCGGTTACGCCGAGACCGTCCCATATGGCATATCCGGCTCATGCAGTGTGGTGGAATTGTCAGAAGCAGATGCCGGCTATATCGTCACGCCATATGTGGGAGCGAAACCTGTATGCTTCTGGATTGTGAACTACGCGGCCCACGCGTGCGTGCTCCGCGAACTGATTTCTGCCGCCGCACAGGATTGCGGGCAGCAACGCCTGATTCTCGACGGCGATGCCGGCCGGATTGCCTATTATTCCGTAAACGGGAGGGGGGAAACTCTGTCGCGCGGGTTGAAACTGGAATATTCCACCCTTTCTTTTGACGAAGAGCGCCGTCAGTGGACGACTGTCGAAGCTGAGGAGTCAATTGATTATGTGACCGGCGACATCATTTGTCCGGCACCGCTTTGCGATACAGATTTTCAATTGTCGGGCGACCGCTTCCAACGCCAATGGGGCAGGGAACAGTCGGTCTCCACTCCGACTGTCGCGGCTCACTCCGTTGAGGCAGCGACATGGGCCGAGCAGGACGCGTGCGACAAGGATAACGAAATCAAGGATACGGACGAAGGGAGCGGCGATACACTCGGAGGATCCGCGCCAATCGACATAACGTTCACCGCGGCAGTGACAGATGCCGCCATATACCGCGAATGGCAGTTCTCTCCCGACCCGCAGTTCGATGTAATCGACCTGAGAATCAACCAGACGGAAGCAGACCGCACATTCGACGACTACGGCACGACCTATGTCAGATTCGTTTGCGGGAACAACGACGGCTCCTGCGAATATGTATCCCAGACCTACACGGTAAGCATCGGCGAGTCGAGGCTGGAATGTCCCAACGCTTTCTCTCCCGGCGCATCAGAGGGGGTCAATGACGAATGGAAGGTCAGCTACAAGTCAATCACCAAGTTTGAGTGCCATATTTTCAACCGCTGGGGGATAGAAGTAGCGAAGCTGACACACCCCTCGCAAGGGTGGGACGGACGCCACAACGGGAAATTAGTGCCTTCGGGTGTTTATTATTATGTGATCACCGCTCATGGTGCCGACGGAAAGAACTACAAGCTTTCCGGCGACATAAACATCCTGGGCTACAAGGGCACGCGGGGCACGACTTCCGCTCCGGCAGAATAAGGAGAGCGGCATGCCGTCAGCTCCCGTGCAGCACCAGCCCGCAGAACTATTGAAACATGAACAAGAATTTTCTGACACTCTCACTGACACTCTTGATTGCCGCGGCGGCACCAGCTGCCGCCCAGGAGCGCCCGCTGGCCATGCCGGCGGTTTACAGCCCTCCCGTTCCCAAACAGATGACATTCGCAGGTCACCGGTTCAGCTTCGACCGTCCAGATATGTACGAACGCATTGACCGCGAATTGTCACAGATGACATATTCCCATACCTCTACACTGCTGATGCTTAAACGCGCGAACCGCTACTTTCCCATGATGCGGAAAGTTCTCAAAGAGAACGGCGTGCCGGAGGATATGGTATATCTCGCAGCGATAGAGTCGAGCCTTAACCCGAGAGCGTATTCCGGGGCGAAGGCCGCCGGACTGTGGCAGTTCATGCCGGCGACAGCGAAAGAGTATGGTCTGGAGGTCAACGAGTACGTCGATGAGCGCTACCATCCGGAGAAAGCGACCGCCGCGGCCGCAAGGTTCCTGAAAAAAGCGAAAGCCAAATATGGCAACTGGGAATCAGCCATGGCCTCATACAACGGAGGGCAGGGACGAATCTCGAAAGAACTCGAGGCGCAGCTCGTTGATTCGGCTTTCGACCTCTACCTGGTAGAGGAGACGTCGCGGTACATGTTCCGGGTGCTTGCCGCGAAGGTGCTGATGGAGAACCCTGAGAAATTCGGCTACCAGCTGCGCCAGTCGCAGCTCTACCGGCCATACGAGTACAGAGAGGTCACAGTGGACGAGACAATAGAGGACCTTCCCGCATGGGCCAAGGCAAAAGGGTCCAATTACTATATGCTCAGAGAGTACAATCCGTGGATACGGGCCAAGAAACTTCCTGTGACCCCTGGAAAGACGTACACCATCAGGCTGCCTAAGTCTTAACCAGCCCGAACGCCCGACAGCCGGGACATTCAGAACTGCACAACCATCCGCCTATGTCAAAAGAGATTGACCCGCTTGCGAACCTTACAGTAATAGGGGCGCGGGTACACAACCTTAAAAATATAGATGTCGCCATTCCCCACGGCACACTGTCGGTCATAACCGGGCTGAGTGGCAGCGGCAAGTCGTCGCTTGCCTTTGACACAATTTACGCCGAGGGGCAGCGCCGCTACATAGAGACATTCTCCTCGTATGCACGGAACATGCTCGGGTCGCTCGAACGTCCAGATGTCGACCATATATCAGGCCTGTCACCCGTCATAGCCATCGAGCAGAAAACCATCAACCGAAACCCGCGAAGCACAATCGGTACCACTACCGAGGTCTACGACTACCTGCGCCTTCTGTTCGCGAGAGTAGGGGAGGCTCGCAGCTATGTCAGCGGCGAACCTATGGTCAAATACTCCGTGGAGAAAATCGTGGAATTGATTCTCGAACGCTATGCCGGAAAGAGAGTATGCCTTCTCGCCCCGTTGGTCCACAACCGCAAGGGCCACTACAAGGATCTTTTCGAGCAGCTTGTGAAGAAAGGATTCCTTAACGCGCGTGTCGACGGGGAACTGCGCGAGATAACCCCCGGAATGAAACTTGACCGGTATCGGAACCATTCGGTAGAGCTTGTTGTCGACAAGATGAAAGTCAGCGGTAACGACACATCAAGGTTAAGGAATTCCGTGGCCGACACGCTACGGCAGGGAGGCCGTCAGATGATGGTGTATGACGTTGATGCTGACGAGACCCGGCATTACAGCCAGAGCCTGATGGATCCGGTCAGCGGCATCTCGTACCGCGAGCCTGCTCCGCACAACTTCTCTTTCAACTCCCCGCTCGGCGCCTGCCCGCGCTGCAAGGGACTGGGAGAGGTGAACGTCATCGACATGGAGAAGGTCGTCCCCGATCCTTCGCTCTCTATCCGCCAGGGTGGCATAGCGCCTTTGGGCAAATACAAAAACTCCATGATATTCTGGCAGGTCGACGCGATCTGCGACAAATACGGCTGCTCGCTCGATACCCCCCTGCGAGACCTTCCCGAGGAAGCTGTGGGCGACATCATGAACGGCACCGACGAGCGGCTGAGAGTGAAAAGCGACACCCTGTCGACTTCAAACTATTTCCTGTCGTTCGAGGGACTGTTGAAATACATCGAACTGCAACAGAACGACGACGCGTCCTCGGCGGCGCAGAAATGGAGCGACCAGTTTTATTCGCGCCAGGTGTGTCCCGAATGTGCCGGCGCCCGGCTGAACCGCGAGGCTCTGCACTTCTTCGTCGACGGAAAGAATATCGCCGAGCTTTCCTCTCTCGATATCTCAGAACTGCTCGAATGGTCGCGGACTGTCGAAACGAGGCTGGCAGAACGTCAGCGCGTGATCGGAGCGGAGATTCTGAAAGAAATACGGACCCGGCTGGCGTTCCTCTCCGACGTGGGGCTCGGATATCTCTCGCTTGACCGCGCGTCGGCCACCCTCTCGGGAGGTGAAAGCCAACGGATACGCCTGGCCACACAGCTGGGTTCGGAACTCGTAAACGTGCTGTACATTCTCGACGAACCGAGCATAGGCCTTCACCAGCGCGACAACCGGAAACTGATCGGTTCGTTAAAAAGACTGCGTGACGCTCGAAATTCCATCATAGTTGTCGAACATGACAAGGATATGATGCTCGAGGCCGACTACATCGTTGACATTGGTCCGCGGGCCGGGCGCAAGGGTGGGGAAGTGGTGTTCGAAGGCACCCCCGCCGAAATGCTGGCAACCGATACCCTGATTGCCGGTTATCTCACCGGGCGCCTTTCCATAGAGGTGCCTGAAACCCGCCGCCAGGGCAACGGCAAGTTCATAGAGCTGCTCGGATGCACCGGCCATAACCTGCGTGATATAGATTTCCGTCTCCCGCTTGGCACCCTCACCTGTGTCTGCGGTGTGAGCGGCAGCGGCAAGTCGTCGCTTGTAAACGGGACGCTGCAACCGATACTCTCCCGTAAATTCTACCGCTCGCTCCAGGAACCGCTCCCATACCGGGAGATAACCGGCGTTGAGAATATCGACAAGATCGTGACCGTCGACCAGTCGCCCTTGGGCCGCTCCCCCCGCAGCAACCCGGCGACCTATACCGGCGTGTTCTCCGACATACGCAATCTGTTCGTGGGGCTTCCCGAGGCTAAAATCAGAGGCTACAAGCCAGGGCGCTTTTCTTTCAATGTAGCCGGCGGCCGATGCGAGGCGTGCAAGGGGAACGGATACAAGAGCATCGAGATGAACTTCCTGCCGGATGTCCTCGTTCCGTGCGAGGTGTGCGCCGGAAAGCGGTACAACCGCGAGACCCTCGAAGTCAGGTTCAAGGGCAAGTCTGTCGCCGATGTGCTCGACATGACTATCAACCAGGCGGTAGAGTTCTTCGCCAACCAGCCCGCCATTTTAAAAAAGCTCAAAGTGTTGCAGGAGATAGGGCTGGGCTACATAAAGCTCGGGCAACCATCATCGACCCTTTCGGGCGGCGAGAACCAGCGCGTGAAGCTCGCGACCGAATTGTCGAAGCGCGATACCGGGCGCACCTTGTTCATCCTCGACGAACCAACTACCGGCCTGCATTTCGAGGATATAAAGGTACTCCTCGCTGTATTGAACCGCCTGGTCGACAAAGGGAACACCGTGTTGGTAATCGAGCACAACCTCGACGTGGTGAAAAGCGCAGACCACATAGTCGACATGGGACCCGACGGCGGACGGGATGGCGGACGGATAATAGCGGCCGGAACCCCGGAAGAAGTCGCTGAAACCGAATCACCGACAGCCCCGTTCCTGCGGGAAGAGCTCGGTGTCAGCGGTTCCAGAAACCGGGGGTAAAGAGCAACAGCACGGTGAAGATTTCCAGACGGCCGGTAAGCATCAGCAGTGAAAGAACCCATTTGCCAGCGTCGGGAACCACGGAGTAGCTGTCGCCAAGCCCTGAAAAGCCGTTGCAAAGCCCCGTGTTGCTGACGCAGGAGAACGAGGAGAAGAACGCGTCGGCGAGAGGTATCCCGTTAATCGACAGGACTATCCCGCCGACAATGATGACGATGACGTACAGGCTCATGAACACCATCACCTTATTAATGATTTCAGGCGATATGGTGCGCCCGTTGACGTTTACCGAAAGTATGTGGTTGGGATATATGCAACGGTAAAGCTCGTTGCGGGCGTTCTTCCACAGGTAAATTGACCGGTCGAGTTTCGAGCCGCCCGAAGTTGATCCGGCGCACGCTCCGACAAACATCATAACGAGTATCAGGGCGAAGATGAAAAGTCCCCAGTCGCTGATTCCGTTAAGCGTGTACCCTGTCGACGACATCATCGACACAATCATAAACAGCGGATCGATGGTGTATGATTCCACTCTGTCGGGCACCAGCGGATTCATCACCAGTGACATATCGAAAAGTATCAAAAGCACTAAGATCGCGGCGACATACACCCTGAACACCTCGTTGCGCCATACGGCTTTCAGGTCGCCGAGCGACGCCTTGAATATCAAGGCGAAATTGACACCCCCGATGAACATGAAGACAGTTGTTACAATCTTTATGTAGAGTGAGTTCCACTGCGAAATCGATTCGGGACGGGTAGAGAAGCCCCCGGTCGACATAGTGGAGAAAGCATGGCACACGCTGTCAAACGGATCCATCGGACCGGCCCAGTAGAGCGCCATAAGGACGATTGTCAGCAGAAAGTATACCAGCCACAGGCGTTTGGCCGTGGAACTCACTCTCGGGCGTAGTTTCTCGTGGGTGATACCGGTCACTTCGGCGTTGAACATCTGCATGCCGCCTGACGAGTTGAGCATCGGCAGCACGGCGAGGGTGAACAGTATGATACCCATACCTCCGATCCACTGCATCAGCGACCGCCACATATGGATTCCGTGGCTAAGGTCGTCGACAGTCGGCATTACCGAGGCGCCAGTAGTCGTGAAACCCGACATGGCCTCGAAATAAGCCTCCGAGACGCTCAGCCGCGTGGTGCTGAGAAGGAACGGAATCATCCCGAAGAACGAGAAAACCACCCACACGAGAGCCGTCAGCAGGAACCCCTCGCGCTTTCCCATATCGAATCTGCGTGGCTTTACGCAGAACGCCGACAAGCCGCCGCAACCGAGCGTCACAGCCATCGCGATAACGAATCCTTTCGCGTCTTCCTCGCCGTAATACAATGACGTGAACAGCGGGACGGCCATAAAAAGCCCCTCGACAAGAAGAAGCCATCCGGCGATACGGATGAGCATCATCCAGTTTATTTGAAAAAATGCCGAGCGCTTCATGTCTTTTCCAACAAGATTTTTGTTTGCGGGGAAGGGAGGTCAGTTGAACAGCCTCTCTATTTTGTGGATATGACCTACGAGGCAGAATACTACGACGTGGTCGCCCGGCTCTATCCGGGTACGGCCGCTGACGAGCATCCCCTCTCCATCGCGGATAAGACCGGCAATCGTCATCTCCTTGCTCAGTTTTAAATCCATGACCGGGGCCTGGGTGATTCTCGATCCCTCGCGGGCTTCGAGTTCCGCTATTTCCGCGTCGGCCAGGGTGAGGAACTTCGACGTGCTGTCGTCGGACGCGAGGAGCACCTGGAAAATCTTGCTCGAAGCGAGCAGTTTCTTGTTTATGATGGAGCCGATGTTAAGTCCTTCCGCTTCGGAGATAAACTGTATGTTCTCCACCTCCGCCACAGTCTTGCTCACTCCGAACTCCTTAGCGGTCAGACATCCGAGAATGTTAGATTCTGAGAAGTCCGTAAGAGCCACAAACGCATCCATCCCCTCGAGCCCCTCCTCGCGCAGTGTGTCGTTATTGCGGGCATCGCCGTGTATGATATTCACGTTGCATCCGCCGCATTTTTCCGGAAGGCGCCGGCAAACTTCGGCATTTTCCTCAATGATGGTCATTTCCCAACGTTCCGACGCCATATGGGCGAGACGTACGGCGATGCGCCCTCCGCCCATAATCATCACCTTCCGTATCTTGTAGTCGCGCTTGCCGCAGATCTGGCGGATCTCGTCGACATAATCGCGGGTGGTCGTGAAGAAAAGTATGTCATTCTCGCTCACGACGTCCTCGCCACCAGGTATCAGCGTGTCGTGACGGCGCTTGATGGCGGAGACATGGTAGTTGTGCTGTCCATACGTTATGTCGCGGAGTTTCTTGCCGATAATCTCCGCTCCGGAACGCACCCTCACACTAAGGATTATCAGCTGGCCGTCATGCAGTTCATACCAGTTCCTGACCCATGGGCGGCGCAACGCGGTGACTATCTCCTGGGCGGCAAGGTCCTCCGGATAAATCAGATGGTCGACCCCTATCGAGCTGAAAAACTCGCGCCCGGTACCCGACAAGAACTCGTAGTTGTCGATACGGGCCACGGTCTTTGTCGCCCCGAGCCGCTTGCCTATGGCGCACGCCACCAGGTTGGTGTTCTCGAACGGAGTAACGGCTATCAGCAGGTCGCAATCGGCGTTCACCCCGGCCGCCGCGAGGTCGCGGAACGAGGTCGGGCTGCCGACATATGTCATAAGGTTATAGTTCGCATCGAGCTTGTCGAGCTTCTCATGGTCGCGGTCGACCACTATTATGTCCTGGTTCTCCCTCGACAGCAGTTTCGCCAAATGCGATCCCACCTCACCGGCGCCGACAATAACAATCCTCATAACTACTTAAACTGCCGGGGAGTGATTATTGTTTTGCCGCGTCTACCAGCGCTTTCGCGATTGAAGCCGCGTCAAGGCCGCAAAGCTCGTGAAGCTCAGCCACAGAGCCCTGCGCCACGAACCGGTCTGGGATGCCAATGCGCTTGACTGGAATGTTGTATCCGTTGTCGGCCATCCATTCCATAACCGCCGAGCCGAAACCTCCTGTGCGGGCGCCGTCCTCCACGGTTACAATCGCTCTCACTCCCTTCGAAGCCACTTTCCGCAGGATTTCTTCGTCGAGCGGTTTCAGGAAACGCATGTCATAAAGGTCCGCCGTCACGCCATGGTCCGCGGCAAGCCTCACTGCCTCAACCGAGGCTGACAGCATAGTGCCTATTGAAAGCAGTGCCACATCGGCGTTGTCTGAAACCTCTACCTCCACGCCTTGGCCGACCGGAAGGCGTTTCATCGCCTTCTGCCACTCGGCCTTCTGCCCGCAACCTCGCGGATAGCGGATAGCCATCGGGCCCTCTATCACGCCGAGGCTTGATGTATAGAGCAGGTCGCGCAACTCCTCTTCCGACGACGGGGCGGCTACTGTCATGCCGGGAATCGCGCGCATATATGCCAGGTCGAAGACTCCGTGGTGCGTCGCACCGTCCTCACCGACCAGTCCGGCGCGGTCTATGCAGAACACGACCGGCAGGCGCTGGAGGGCGACATCGTTTATGATCTGGTCATATGCCCGTTGCAGGAACGCGGAGTAAATGGCCACATAGGGGCGCAGACCGTCCTTGGCCAACCCACCCGCGAAAGTCACGGCATGTTCCTCAGATATGCCGACATCGAACACTCTCGATGGTAGCTTTTCCCGCATTATGCTCAGGGAGGTGCCGGACAGCATAGCCGCGGTGATGCCGGTTATTTTCTTGTTCTCTTTGGCGAGTTCGAGGAGCGTCTGCCCGAACACATCCTGGTATTTGGGCGGATGCGGGCCCGGGATGCTCGCAGGGCGCTCGCCTGATTCGGGATTGAACTTGCCGGGTGCGTGCCATGTCGCCGGATCCTGCTCGGCTGCTTCGAATCCCTTGCCTTTGGTCGTCTTGATATGTAGGATTTTAGGGCCGGTCATATCCTTGATGTCACCGAGCACCTTGACCAGTCCGGCTATATCGTGGCCGTCGACTGGCCCGAAATAGCGAATGTTCAGGCCCTCGAAAATATTCTGTTGCCGGCTCAGAAGAGCTTTAAGCGAATTGTTGAAGCGCAGGATGGAACCGCGTCCGCGGTCTGAAACCAGATGTGCCTTCCGAAGAATGCTGTACAGCTTGAACCTCAGGTTGTTATACCGCTTGGAAGTAGTAATCTGGGCGAGATATCTGTGGAGCGAGCCCACATTGTCATCAATCGACATGTCATTGTCGTTGAGGATTATGAGCAGATTGTTAGGAGTGTTGGCGGCATTGTTTAGCCCCTCGAAGGCGAGACCGCCACCGATTGACGCGTCGCCTATGACGGCCACTATGTTGCGCCGCGGCTCGTCGGTGTTCATCTCTGTGGCCACCGCCATTCCGAGCGCCGCGGAGATGGAATTCGAGGCGTGGCCGGCGGAGAACGTGTCATACTCGCTCTCGTCCGGGTTCGGGAAACCGCTAAGGCCGTTTAGCTTGCGGTTGGTATGGAAGCGGTCCCGGCGCCCGGTCAGAATCTTGTGGCCGTAAGCCTGATGACCGACGTCCCATACTATGCGGTCGTACGGGGTGTTGAATACGTAGTGTAGCGCCACCGTCAGTTCGACAGCACCCATGCTCGAGGCAAAATGTCCCGGGTTTTTCGACAAAGAATTAATCAGAAACTCGCGGATGTCGGAGCATACTTGCGGCAGTTGCCCGACCGCGAGGGCGCGGAGATCGGCAGGCGAGTCAATCCGGCTCAGCAGGGGATAACGACCGGCGGCATTACCGGCAGTTGTCGCTGTCGCGTTTGTTGTTGTTGCCGACATATTTCTTATAAAGCGGTATGAATATGATGAAGCCGGAAGCTATGACAGGGAACAAAGACACAAGGGTCAGCGGAATCTGCTGCGCTATCATCCTGGTAATAAGGATGGCGCATATTCCCAGCCACAACAGTCCTATAATCACGAACCTCAGAATAACGGACACGCTCATCAGATGAATAATCAGTTTATCTCGCGCCGGAAAGCCCTGATGGCTTCCTGACGCTTTCAATAAGCAAAATTAGCAATTTTTTCTGACATTACAGCAACCCTCACCGCATATTCACCTTTTGACCAGCCGCCGCCTGTCTTTATCAGGCCGCCCCTATGTGAAGGAGGGAGCCATAATGGCTCTCGGGCCTGTCGACTGAGCATAATGTAGTAACAACAAGACGCTGTGTCTTTTGACCAAGACACAGCGCCATAGGGGGTTCGCGGGGCGTCCATACATCAACCGACGCACAGAAGTCGTCGGAGATGGGATTCAATATTGGAGGGCATTCGCGATAACATCTTCCGCGACACCCTGTTGGCGGAGATTTTCGGCAATACGCTCCCTCTCCCTGTCAACCGGAGCCTTGCAGAAGAGCATTTCTCCAACATGGCGGCACGCGCCCGTCACCCTGCGGCGCCCCTCTTCGGTATTGAGGTCTATGCCAGCGAAGGGAGAGCGGTCCTTGTGGAGCACGAGATAATATATGCCCGCCACCAGCATGGCGGTTACGGCCACGATGTCTTGCCTTGACGTTTCTTCCAGCCCTGAGGCCATATCGAGCATCTCCTGGGAATGGAGTTCGCGCAGACGCGCCGTGCGCTCGGTTATGTGGTTCCCCTCCGAGATTTCCCATCTCAGGATTTCCGCCATTATGGCGTCATTGATCAAGGTCTCCATAAGTTTGCCGAGCAACTCGCCATACACTTCGGGGGTGCCGAGCTCTTTGAGATTGTTGCGGACGAAATCACGCAGCCAATAGTCATATTTTTTCACAAACTCGTCGTAGAACTCGTCAAGATTCTTGTAGCGGTTGTAAAACACTATCGGCTCGATCTTGGCCTTCTTCACTATATCCGTTACAAGGGCCAGGGAAAATCCTTTCTTTTTGATTTGTGACACGGCCGCTTTCATGATCGCCTCTTCAATATCGGCTTTCGAGCGTCTGGGACGGCGAGTCGTTTTAGCTTCGTTAGCTGGTTCCATATCCAAGATTTATTTCATAGGCATCGCCCGCTCCATCCATCCGACGGGCTTGTATTTGATGCCGCATATAAACAACACCGCAAATATATACAATATTCGCGGTGCTTACAATAATTAGTCAGTTAAGAAATCCATCTGCGGTGTAGCCGATTTGGCAACTCGCACGCCTATTTCTCTTCCTTGGAGTTATCTGGCCGTCCGGCAGGTGCGGGACCAGCTTCGGATTCACCTGTGCCACAGCCGTCGCCTGTCGCGTTTTTATCCGCCGTGACATCTGTCGCCTCCACATCGACCGGCACTGGTGGCGGAAGCTGCTTGTCGCCCTTGTCGGCAGCCCTCTGCGCGGCAAGGATCTCATCGGTGCGCGAAGCCCACTGCCGCTTGCCGAAAATGCGTTCCACGTCTTCTGTGAAAATCACTTCTCTGGAATACAGCACTTCGGCAAGCTGGTTGTGTCCCGACGCGTGTTCGCTGAGAATCGACTTCGCTCGCTCGTACTGCTCGTTTATAATCCGCGAGACCTCTTCGTCGATCATCCGGGCGCGGTCGTCACTGTAAGGTTTGGAGAACCCGTAATTCTGACCGGTGGAATCGTAATAGGAGAGATTGGGGAGGCGCTCGCTCATACCGTAATACACCACCATCGCGTATGCCTGTTTGGTTACCCGCTCGAGGTCGTTGGCAGCCCCGGTCGAGATGTGGCCGAGGAACAGCTCTTCCGCGGCGCGGCCTCCGAGGGTGGCGCACATTTCGTCAAGTATGGCTTGAGAAGGTGTGATCTGGCGTTCCTCCGGGAGATACCAAGCGGCACCAAGAGCGCGTCCGCGAGGAACGATTGTGACCTTTATCAGGGGGTTCGCGTAACGTAGGAACCAGCTTACCGTCGCATGGCCGGCCTCGTGGCACGCAATGGCGCGCTTTTCCTCTTCGGTGGTTATTTTGGAGCGCTTCTCCAGGCCGCCGATAATACGGTCTACCGCGTCGATGAAATCCTGCTTCTGAACAACCTCCTTGTTGCGCCGGGCAGCTATAAGCGCCGCCTCGTTGCAGACGTTGGCGATGTCAGCCCCGGAGAAGCCGGGGGTCTGCCGGGCGAGCAGGTCGATGTTCACGCTGTCATCGATCTTGATATTCTTCAAATGCACTTTGAATATCTCCACGCGGTCGTTCAGCTCGGGCAGCTCTACATAGATCTGACGGTCGAAACGCCCGGCGCGGAGCAGGGCCTTGTCGAGTATGTCGGCCCGGTTGGTCGCCGCGAGAATAATCACACCGCTGTTGGTGCCGAACCCGTCCATCTCGGTAAGGAGCTGGTTGAGAGTGTTCTCGCGCTCATCGTTAGCGCCCATGTTCGGGTTCTTGCCTCGAGCCCGGCCTACCGCGTCAATCTCGTCGATGAACACTATGCAGGGGGCCTTCTCCTTGGCTTTCTGAAAGAGGTCGCGGACGCGCGACGCGCCTACACCTACGAACATCTCCACGAAATCAGAACCGGACATGGAAAAGAAAGGCACATTGGCCTCTCCGGCGACGGCTTTGGCAAGCAGGGTCTTACCTGTTCCCGGAGGCCCCACAAGGAGGGCCCCTTTCGGTATCTTGCCGCCAAGATTCGTATAGCGCTGCGGATTTTTGAGGAACTCGACAATTTCTTCGATTTCCACTTTGGCTTCCGACAGACCGGCAACATCCTGGAATGTTACTTTCACGGGGCCGTCCTTGTCGAAAATCTGCGCCTTTGACTTACCGACGGAGAACACGCCGCCAGAACCGTCGCGGCCGCTCATCCGCTTCATTATGAAGAACCAGAAGGCTACGAGCAGGAGCACCGGGCCGAAAGTCCAGAGTATGGCCGACAGGTCTGTTCCTTCCTCGTAGTCCACCGGTCCGGTGTAGATTCCCTGCTGGCGGAGAGCGTCGATTTTACGGGAAAAGTCGCCGAGTTCGGGAATCTGGGTGGTGATGCACGCCTCGCCGCCGTCCTTGTACTGACTCTGGTGGAATACCTTCCTGGCCAGGGAGTCGGAAAGCATGGCGGTAGCGACGCCCTTGCGCTTGTCAACGATTATCTCCGTGATTCCGTGATTCCGCGAGATTACCGAATCAGTCAGGTAGCTCTCAAATTCGGAATACTTGACTTGTTTTTTTATGGAATTGTCATCAAGATAGTACGCGCCAAAGAGGAACACGAGTATCACGGCGTACATCCAGAACATGCTGAACCGTATCTGCGGTGTCTTTTTCTTGCCGCTTGGATTGCCGTTATTTGATGATTGCTTGTTGTCAGCCATATTGTTTTCGTGATAGGGTGGGTCTGTTCCGACAATGCTGCCGTCGTGTCCAGGCGTCAGTCGAGGTCGGGAATGTTGGTTATGACGGCGTCGCTCCAAAGCTCTTCAAGATTGTAAAGAGAGCGGGCCTCGCGGGTAAACACATGCACGAGCGTGTCGCCATAATCGATCACGATCCACTGCGCGTTGCGGTAGCCGTCGTAGTTGTAGGGTTTTATACGGTTGCTTTCGAGAAGGGCGTCTCGCACATGGTCGGCGATCGCCGCGACCTGCTGGTTTGAAGTCCCCTGGCAGAGTATGAATTTCATAGCCGGGGCGGCCTCGATAGACGAGAGGTCTATGATGGTGATTTCCTTTCCCTTGCGATCCTGTATGGCGTCAATCACGAGATTGTCGAACGACGCGCTATCCGTCATCCGGGATTTAGAAGTCAGTTTATCTGTCATATGAAAGTCAGTTCTAATGCTAATGGAATGAATACGTTGAAACGTTGCCCGCCTGCGTCCAGGCGGATTTTAGAAGTTGCGAAGTTACTAATTATTTCCGACATTGTGGGCGCTTTTCCCGAAAGGGGCAACTCTTTTTACCATTATTAAACAATCATTCGAAGCGCATGGTTTTCGCCGGCGATATTCTCGCGACAACGGCGGCCGGAATCAGCATGAGCCCCGCGGAAACAGCTACAACGCCCAGATCGAGGAGCGCCACATGCAACCAGCTGATCTCCACAGGCACATAACTCAGATAATAAGCCTGCGGGTCGAGAGGCAGGTAGTGCCACATTCGCTGTGTCAGCAAAAAGCCAAGCGCCAGTATGTTGCCGGTCAGGAGACCTATGGCCACGATTCTGCCGCCAAGCAGGATGAACACGCGCCTGACCAGGCCGTCGGTGGCACCGAGGCTTTTCAGCTGGCCTATCATGCGCACTCTTTCCAGAATCAGAATGAACACGCTTGAAATCAGAGTAAAGCCGCTCACGCATCCCATCAGTATCAGTATCACGACCACATTGGTGTCAAGAAGCCCGAGCCAGTTATAATACATCGCGCCGGACCGCGACACGGTATCGACCACCATAGGTTCACGTAACCGGCCAAACGCGTACTCCTTGTTAAGAGCCTGCTGCAACCGCTCAGCCGAGCGTTTTATTTCCGCCTCGGGTATGCCTTGCAGTTCAAGCCGCAGGCCGTTTCCCGCGCCAAGTCCGCACACGCCTTGCGATTCCGGGAGGGGCAGATACGCCGTGAGATCGTCGTAATCGCCGAAATTGCTCCTGAACAGACCGCTGACAGCATAGCGCCTCGCTTTCAGCGCGCCATTGACGAAGAAATACGAATAAACCTTGTCGCCGGTCGAAAGGCGCAGCCTGGATGCCTGCCGCTCGGACAAAAGCACCTCCCGCGCCGTGTCGGCGGGGATGGTGCCGGAAACGACCATATCCGACACAAAACGAAGTCCCGCGGAATCAGAGGGGAGCGAGCGAAACACCACTCCCAGAAAATCATCTTCTGTTTTAAGAATTCCGGCATGGCGCACAGCCGGTGCTACGCTGGCAGCGGGTATGGCGTCCCCGACGGCTTCCGATATAGCCGGCGTCAGGGCTACCGGCAGCATCGCCTCGCCGCTTACATTCCTGGCCGGCTCTATGCTGATCGCGGCCTCGAATCCGGCCACTTTCTCCCTGATGGCGTTCTTGAATCCGAGCACTATGCCGATCGACAGCAACATCACGGCGACGGCACACGAAATACCCGCCACCGCGATAACCACGTTGGTCGAGG
Source organism: uncultured Muribaculaceae bacterium (assembly GCA_910579105.1). GTDB lineage: Bacteria > Bacteroidota > Bacteroidia > Bacteroidales > Muribaculaceae > UBA7173. The sequence goes on from CAJTRT010000005.1 coordinate 44,701, forward strand.
GTCGCCGCCTGCCGCCCGGTGTCAGGCGAAGTCGCCGGCTTATGAACAGCGCTACATTCACTCCGCGAATTTATGAAAATATATTAAAAATCCGTCACTTCCACCCACTGTTTGTTATAAGGGTAAACATCAAAGCCTGTAACAAGCCTTTGAACATAGAGAAATGCCGCCACTGGCGGAAATCTCCGAGGGATTATTCATTATATTACACTTTGCTCAACATCGAGGGACAATGAAATTCAATTCTAAAATTCGCAGAAACTTACGGTGGAAATACGCGATGCTGATGTTCCTCCTCTCTCTCGCACTGACACTCATCGCCCTTCCGTGTGTGGCCGCTGAGGCTCCAGACACCCTGATAGTCAACACGACCGACAAGTTATTGATACAGACGGAGGAAACTGGCGGCCAAACGCGCGTCGACATCGAGGAATTCGCCGGTCCCGAGGCCGGCGAACCGATCGGTCCCCCCGAGGCCCCTCCCGCGACAGCCGACGCGCCTCAGCGCCTATGGGCCGACACAATCGCCCTGATTCCCGAAAGGCCGCGCTCTCTTTACCATCTTCCGGCATCCTGGACCCGCTCGGAGCCATATTGGCACGGGATGTGGATCAACACCGCCATTCTTTCCGGAGCGTTCATCGGGACGCTGTTCGTGCTCGAAATGCTTCCCGAGGACGCTACGACCTGGAACCGTGCGGCGCTTCGCAAGGTGCCTTTCTACGAGCGGTGGTACCGCAACGTGTTCAAGCGCGGCCCCGAATGGGACCATGACAACCCGATATTCAACTACGTCCTGCATCCATATGCCGGAGCCGCCTATTTCATGGGGGCGAGGACATGCGGTTTCAATTTCTGGCAGTCGATGCTTTACAGCGCCCTCATCTCCACGATCGGATGGGAATTCGGCATCGAGGCCTGCATGGAGCGGCCGTCCTACCAGGATCTGCTTGTCACCCCGATCATAGGCTCACTGCTTGGGGAGGGCTGTTACCGCGCCAAACGGTTCATCGTGGATAATGATTACGAGCTGCTCGGCTCGCCGGTGCTCGGCCATATCGTCGCGTTCTTCCTTGATCCGCTTAACGAGGTGATGGGGTATTTCAATCCAGGAAAATGCCGCAACCTCGGTCCCGGATGTTTCACTTCGGAACCGCTGCTGATTCCGGCGCCGCTCCCGGGTGAGTCGAAAGCGTTCGGATTTCGTCTTTCCGCGACATTCTGATTCAGAAGGGTACCGCGCCCGTGCCGTCGGAGGATATGTCGGCCGTGCCGCCCGATGGGGCTGACGGACTGAACGGGTCACCCGCGCCGCCGACACTGCCGCCCCCGTTGAGTCTGGATCCGACAACCTCCTGTGTGGCGATTCTGTTCTCGTCCCAGTTCTGGAACCGGGCGAACTGGCTGACAAAGCGCATATCCACGTCATCGACCTTACCAGAACGGTGTTTGGCCACTATGAACTGCGCCAGGCCGCGTATGTCGCGCCCTTCGGCATCCTCCCCGCTATGCAGATAATACTCCGGACGGTGTATGAAGCACACTATGTCGGCATCCTGCTCTATGGCGCCGGATTCGCGGAGGTCGCTGAGCTGCGGGCGCTTGCTTTGGCCGTCACCTCGGTTCTCGACCGAGCGGTTAAGCTGCGAAAGCGCTATAATCGGGATATTCAGCTCCTTGGCGAGCTGTTTTAGAGAACGCGAAATCATGGATACTTCCTGCTCGCGGCTGCCGAACTTCATCCCGGACGCGTTCATCAGCTGCAAGTAGTCGATGATCAGAATCTTCACGTCGTGCTCCCTTACAAGGCGCCGGGCCTTCGTACGCAACTCGAAAATCGAAAGCGACGGTGTATCGTCGATATAAAGGGGAGCCCCGTACAGGTTTTTAACCCCCGCCATGAGCTTGTCCCAGTCGCCTGGCGACAGTTTTCCGCTCTTGATGATTTCGCCCGGAAGCTCGCATACGTTGCTTATCAGGCGGTTCACGAGCTGCAAATTGCTCATTTCAAGCGAAAATATGGCGACAGGCGTGTTCAGGTTCACGGCCATGTTCTTCGCCATGGAAAGCACGAATGCGGTCTTGCCCATAGCCGGACGGGCTGCGATGATGATCAGGTCGGAGTTCTGCCAGCCGGAAGTGAGTTTGTCAAGTTCGTGGAACCCGGTTTCAAGTCCGCTGAGGCCGGAGGCTCGGTTCATGGCTGCCTCTATCTGGGCGAGCGCCTGGTTGATGACAGGGTCGATCGCCGTAACGTCCTTCTTGACATTGCGTTGGGAAATCTCGAAAAGGCGTCCCTCGGCTTCCTGCATCAGGTCGTCGACATCGTTGGCCGAATCATAGGCCTTGGCCTCGATCTGGGAAGCGAACGATATGAGTTCGCGCGCCAGGAATTTCTGCGCCACTATTCGGGCGTGGAAATCGACGTGCGCTCCCGACATCACTCTGGAAGTCAGCTCGGAAATGCGCACAGGGCCGCCGACCGCTTCGAGATCGCCGTTGGAGCGGAGTTTCTCCGTAACGGTAAGCATGTCGATCGGCTGCTGCGAAGCGCCAAGCTGCTGGACAGCAGTGAAAATCTTCTGATGGGCGGGCTCGTAGAAACATTCAGGGCGCAGCAGGTCGCACACGGTCGTGTACGCGTCCTTTTCAAGCATCAAGGCTCCGAGTACCGCCTCCTCCACCTCCAGGTCGCGCGGGGCGATCCTTCCTTCGGAGTCAAGGAGCTTCTGCTGGTTGTCATATGGATTGCCGAACCGGCGGCGGTTGTTCTGATTATCGTTGGGCATATTGTTGTTCTTTGTCGCGAAGTTACATTTTACCGGCCGAGTTGGCAAATTTCGGCATTACCCCGTAGTCGGACGCGAACGACTGTTCCGCCGCCGCGAGCTTTTCGGGAGTGCCTATGTCATGCCACCGGAACGACTCCGAGGGATGGAACGACTTGACACGTTCCTTTCCGATAACGCTCAGGTAAAATGGTATTATCGAGAACACATCCCCGGCATTCGCGGCATATGATTCCAATATCGGAAATATTGCCGGACTGATGATGTGAACGCCTCCGAACGCCAGCCGCGACAGACCCGGTGCCGAGGGATCAAAGCCTGCCGGACGGCGCTCCCCGTCGTTTATATTCTCCCACCCCCTGAGGTCATCGGCTGAGTCAAAATACAATTGCCTTGACGACGGGCGCGGAAAAGCCAGCAGAGTGGCGAGCGGATTCTCTGACAAATGCCGGTGAAGCATCTCAACGATATTGAAATCGGTCAGTATGTCGGCGTTGTGAACCACCACCGGCTCGTCACCGTCAAGGAAACGCCTGGCATGGAGCAGACCGCCACCCGTGTCAAGCAGCGCGCGACTCTCGTCGGAAACCACGATGTCGGCTCCGAAATAATCATTCGCTTCCAAATAGGCGGTTATCTGCCCGGGGAAATGATGTGTGTTGACCACTATGCGGGTAATACCGGCGGCCGTCATTTTCTCAATCACGCGGCGGAGCATCGGTTTCCCTCCTACGGGGGCGAGAGCCTTTGGATGGCTGTCGGTGAAGGGGCGCAGCCTGGAGCCGACGCCTGCCGCGAATATCATTCCTTTCATATCGTTTCAGATTTTCAAGCGGCCTCTAAACATTTTTTGGGGAGAGCACTTCATCAATTCCCTGCTCGCGATGCGCGAGACGAATCCTGACACCGTAACGCTCATTAAGATGACGCGCCATAGCCTCGGCGCAGTATACAGAGCGATGCCGGCCGCCGGTGCAGCCGAACCACACCGACAGGCTTGTGAAGCCCCGCTTGACATACCGCCTTACCGAGGCGCCTACCATCGCCTCGGCCTGTGCGAGAAAATCAAATACCTCGCCGTCGTCTTCCAGGAAGCGCCTTACCTCTGCATCCCGCCCTGTCAGCTGTCTGTACTGGTCATATCGCCCTGGATTGTGGAGCGCCCGGCAGTCGAACACGAATCCGCCGCCATTGCCGCTCGGGTCTGTCGGATAGCCTTTCCTGTACGAGAAACTTCCCACTGTCACGGTCAGCCCGGGTTCTTCCTCATAAGGAGTAAAGCGTCGGCACAGGGAATCGGCAAGTGAATAAAGATACGGATAATCGTTGGAAAGCTGTGAGAGGATGTCACGCAGGTTCCTTACCCCCCGCGTTATGCTCTCTATGAAATGCTGCTTGCCCTGAATCAGTCCGCGGAACCCGTAAGCCCCCAGAGTCTGGAGGATGCGGAACAAAGCGAACACGGAAATCTCACGTCGGAACCTTTCAGGACCGATCGCGCCTCCGAGGCGGTTGGCTTCCCGGATGTAAGCGTCGGCCAGCTCGTCCCTTAGCCGCTGCGGGATATTCGCCTTGGCCTGCCATAAGAGCGATACGAGGTCATACGCCCGCGGCCCGCGGCGCCCTCCCTGGAAATCTATAAGCCTCAGGCCGTCTCGCGTCACCATTATATTACGGCTCTGAAAGTCGCGGACCATGAAAGTATCCCATTCTCCCCGGTCTTTTAACAGCCGCGCCGCGAGCCGGTCGAAGTCGTCCTGCAATCTGCCGTCGTCAACTTCGCCTATGGCGGGTTTCAGGAAACAGTATTTGAAATAATTGAGATCCCAGGACACCATCCTCGCGTCCATTTCCTTGTAGGGGGCGCATACGGAGAAATCGAAACCGTCCCGACCGGCGCCCTGGATTCTGGCAAGCATCTCAACCGCTTTTTTCAGCAGCGCTTTTTCTTTATCGGAAAACACGCCCGTCTCTCGTCCGTTGGAAATCTCGTCGAACAGAGAAACATCGCCGAGGTCTTCCTGTATATAGCAGCTGAAATCCGGGGCTGTGGCGATTATGCCTGGCACAGGGAGACGCTTTCGCGATAACGCCGCTCCGATCATACAGAACGCGCGGTTCTCGGCATAGTCGTCGCCCTCGGTGCCTATCACACTGCTCCCGTCGGGATTCGTCAGGCGGTAATACCTGCGGTTCGACCCGGCACCCGGAAGCAGCCTGGATTCCATCGGTTCGCGACCGTAGTTGGATTTATATAGCGCTTTAATATCCATTTTTTCAAAATATAAGTTCTCTAAGTATGGCGTCAGCCGTAAGCCAGTTATGTTCCGGAATCCTGACGCGCCCATTGGCAATTTCCAGTCTGCCGCCGACGACAAACGGCCTGGCCGCGTCCAGCAGACGGTTCACTACCGGCTCTCCCCAGCGGTTCCCGGCGAACTCTATGCTGAGCCCGGCATCCGTGCGCAGGGAGGTTATAATGTAGTCGTTCAGCCTGTCCGTATCGGATTCCGCGTCTTGCTCAAAGGCCGTCGCGTTGTTTTCGAGCTTGCGCAGGTATTCCAATATATTAGAGGGATTGAATACGCGCTCGCCCCCAGGTGACAGACTGTGAGCGGCGCATCCGAGGCCCAGATAGGGGGTGAGATTCCAGTATCCGCTGTTATGCCTTGCCTCGTAGCCTGGCTGGCCGAAAGCGGAAATCTCATAATGGCGGTATCCGGCATCCAGGCTCATCTGGCAAAGCACATGGTACATTTCTTCCGCGAGAAAATCGGTCGCCTCCACGACCTCGCCCCGTTGAAGCCGCGCGTATAACGGAGTCCCGGGTTCGTAGGACAGAAGGTAGGCCGAGAAATGCGGCGGCCGGAAACCGATCAGCTTTTCAAGGTTCGTCTGCCAGTCGCGGAGAGTCTGCCCCGGAAGCCCGTAAATGAGGTCGGCGCTGTAATTCATTCCCGACTCGGAAAGGACTGCCAACGCTTCTTCCGCCCGTAGGGCGGTATGTCTGCGGCTCACACATTCCAGTTCGCGGTCGCTGAACGACTGTATCCCGATGCTGACCCGGTTTATCCCCAATCCGCGCACCGCGTCAAGCCATTCACCGGTGAGGTCTTCGGGATTGGCCTCAATGGTGAACTCTTCAAGCGAGCGCGCGTCTATGCCGCCTTCCTCCAACGCCTCGACAATCTGCCGCAACAGCGGCAAGGGAAGCGTTGACGGAGTGCCGCCTCCGATGTACACTGTCGAAATGTCGCTTCCGGCAAGCTCGTCGGCGCGCAGGCTCCACTCTGTCCGGAGAGCCGACACGTATCGACGCATGAGTGACGCCACCGGCGCTCCGAGCGAGTAGAAGTCGCAATAGGCACACTTGCCGTGGCAGAACGGAATATGAATGTACACACCGGCCATCACAACAATTCTTTCTCCATCTTACGGCAAACCGCGGTAAACTTGCAATACGCGCACTCTTCTTTCTCAGCGCATCTGAACGGCACCGAGGGATCGAAAAGTTCCTCAAAGACATCAATCAGCCGGTCGTTGACCTCGTCTACGATTTCGTGATAGTCGGCAAGCTCCTCGCGCTTCTTGCCTGTGCCCGCGCGGTTAGAGGTAGTGACGGGTTTCAGGCCGGATTCAAGGAGTTTGCGAATCTGGTAAATCATCGGCTGCATCGGCTCGTCGTTTCCCTGCAAGCGGGCGTACGCCTGGCAGTATATCATCAGTTGCAATATCGCTTTCTTGCGTGTCGCCTGCGCGGATTTCGGCTGGTCGAATATTTCGTCAACCGACGTTATCCCGGTATCGTCGCCCCCGGTCTTGTAGTCTATTATACGGAGCAGGCCGCCGTTGTCAAGACGGTCAACACGGTCTATCGTGCATCTCATATTCACCCCGAACCGGCGGCATCCGTTCTCCGGACTGTCTGGGGCCGGCGAACCGACGAACTCCATATGCCCCTCGTAAGGGATTTCGCCTCCGAGATATGTGAATGCCCCGAATCCTTTTTCCAGACGGAACAAGTCGGAAATCTGCCGGGCTATTAGCCGCCCCATCATCGCGCTGCTCGGAGGCAGGAGGGTGTCGTTGTTTTCGCCCAGAAGAAGGTAATGCCGGTTTATAGCGCGGGTCACCTCCCTGCTGATCGCGGCCGAATCAGCGCTCATGGCGCTCAAAGCCGCCTCGTCGACATGGCTTCCGCCCGGATGGGCCAGCCTGCCGTCATAAATCTTCTGGATCGCCTCATGTACGATAGTGCCGTAAGTACCCTCGTCGAGCCATTCAAGGACTTCCCGCTCCTCCCTGTAATCAGCGATATACGCTAAATAAAACTTCATAGGGCAATCGATGTATGTGTTGACCGACGATGGGGAAAGGAACAAGGGATTCTCCAAAGAACGGAAACGTTCCAGTTTCTCCATGACCACCGGGGTCTTCCTTTGGATGAGCAAGGCGTCATCAGGGGAGGGGATATTAAACGGGATAAGGTCGCGGGTAAGCCCGGCCGGCCTGTAAACGCGTTGCAGCTGGTGGAGATAGCGGGACATCTGCCCGCCGCCTCGGCTGCCGGGACGCGTGTCATACAGCAGGAATACCTTGCGCGCCCTTGAGATCATCCGGTAGAAATAATACGCGAAAATTCCTTCCTGGTGCTCGATCGTGGAAAGGCCGTAGGCTCTGCGCAGCTGCTCGGGTATAAACGACGGCTGGAAACGCGTGCGCGGGAAAACCTTCTCGTTCATCGAGGGCAGGATCACGGTTCGGAAATCAAGCGAGCGAGCCTCCAGCACACCCATAATCTGCAACCCACGCAACGGCCTTCCTTCGAAATTGACCGTCTCGCCGGAAACAAGCCGCTCGATAAGCGAAAAAACAGTAGAGGGGATGAGAGCCTGCCCCGCTGCGTCGAGATACTTCGCTGCAAGCTCCTCTATATGGTCGGCGGCAGCGGCATACCGGCGCAGGAACACTCTGTCGACAATCCTGGGCACACTCCCGCTGGCCGAAGCTGACAGCGGCGCCCCGTCATCATCGAATTCACACTCCGTCTCGTTTGTTTCCATATCTGTTAGTTTCGAGCTTACAAGCCTGTCAAGCCAGGATAGAATATCGCGTAGATAAGCGAACACCGCCCCGGCACGGGAGTCGGCCGGTACCGGCGTGAATACCGGGCGCAAATCCTCGAACTCGGGCTGGGCAAAGAGGGAGGCGCGAATCATTATCAGGTGTGATTCGTTGATATAGCGCATCGCCAGGGAGCACACATCTCCCATGCTATCCCGCAGGACAGGGTGGGAGAGCACGCTTCTTACATCCTCGTTGAAAAACGCGTAGCCCCCCTCGCGCTCCCTGCGGCCTCTGAGCTGCAGGCTGACGATGGAACGCGTCAGTCCCCATACAGGTGAGTTGCGCAGAGGGTAGCCCATTGTGATGTTCAGCGGCTTGATTTCATCAGGAATAGCCGACACCACCGGGAGCACCAGTTTCTCGTCGGGAAGAATCACTGCCGTGTGGCGCAACGCTTCCGCCGCGTGCAAGGAGTCAGTTTCCAAGTCGAATGGATGCTCCGCCTCCACAAGCCTACCCGCGATCTGCGCCTGGGCGGCTCGCGAGGGCACGCCTATTATATGGATTTCGGGAAAGCTATCGAGCTGCCCGACGCAGTCATACCGCGACGGAAATTCCCGGACATACTTGTTCATGAACCCGGCGGCTGAATTGTCGCCGTCGCGGAATACCGGAGAGGCCGCGTCCCAGTAGAAATCGGCCATGGATTCGCCATCCGTCCCGCGCATATCGCGCAACAGGGCGAAAATACGTTCCTCGGCCTTTGACAGCATAGTGAATCCGACAAAGATGTATCTTGAATGAGGCAGCCTGGCGTGATCGGCGGCTTCAAGGCACTTTATCGCCGAGACGTATGCCATCGAAGAGGTGCGCAGGCCGCGGGATTCAAGCTCGTTATGAAATTCACCGTACACTTCGTTCATAACCTGCCAGATACGCGTGAACCCGCTGACCGCTTTCGAACGCGTCCCCTCGGCTCCGTTATGGATTATGTGGTTCCAGAATTCAGCCACATGGCGCTGCGACGACCGGTCAAGGTTCAGGAAGCGCTCGGCAGCCTGCCAGTCCTCGGGCTGGAGATAATTCGCCGATATTTCTTTGAGAAGCTCGACATTGCGGAAAACCTCCCTGGGATCGGCAAGGTACATATCAACGTCGTTGAAGTCGGAAAGCAGCACGTCCGCCCAGTAGACAAACCTGTTTATGTCTATCTCGGCCGCTATCTCGTCAGAAGCCTCGCCTTTATTGAGTGCTTCGGAATGTCTTATAAGCACGCGGCGGTACGCTCGGTAAAGAATCAGTATCTGTTCCAGTCGTTCGGCGGGAATCCCGGGAGCAAGCCCGTCGACAAACTCCGTGATCGTAGTCGTTTCCGGCTGTATGGAGGTGGGAGCGAGTTTCCTTTGGAATCCCGCCATGTAGTGCGAGAAAAACGTGGCCGAACGCTTGTTGGGGAACACGAAGCAATAGTCGAGCAGCCTCTCCGGCGGTTCCCCGGCATAGGCTCTCGCGATGGCTTGGAGGAACGGCTCTGGATTGGAATTGATTCCGGAATCGCCTGTCTGTCTGTCGTGCGCCATGTTACTGTTTGAGCAGGAGAATCATTTTCACGGCAAGGTCGAAGAGGATGATCTTCGCGTTGCCGTTAGCGGCAATGTCGGTTTGGGCGAGATTGAACTGCCCCATGATCCGTTCGGCGTTGCGTTCGTTTATGAAGGGGGAGAAGCGCGACGAGAACCGCGCCTCAGCCTGGTTGAGATAGTTCAGCTGCGGCATGCGGAGGTTGCATATGAAATTCTCGCGGACCATCCGCTGGCAGTATTCCAGGAAACGCCCCTCCTGCTCGCGGCCAAGCGCGGCCACCTCGTTGACCCAGACCTTCAACAATCCGATTTTGCGCTGGTAGGCCAGGCGCATCAGGCGTGTGAAAAATTCAAGGAACTGCTCGGTCTCCTTGCTCATCCTGGCCTCCTTCTCGGCGGCGAGGATGCTCCCCTGGGCGACATGAGCGACAGAGCGCGCATCGGCCCCGGACAGCGACAGAACCCCGGCCAGGTAGCGAGCTACCACGTCGTCGCCCAGCCGCCGCATCTCGATCCGCTGCAAGCGGGAATATATCGTGGGCAGTATTTCGCGCGGGCTGTTGCTGACGAATATCAACGACGTGCCGGGAAGCGGCTCCTCGATGAGTTTCAGCATCTTGTTGGCGCACTGCACGTTCATCTTCTCCGGGAGCCACATCAACACGATCTTGGTGTCTGACGCCCTTGCCGTGAAAGCGAGTTTGCGCAGTATATCCTGGCTCTCCTCGACATACATCTGCGGCTGCCCGTTGATATTGCCGAGGGCTTTCTGCCACTCTTCGAAGTTCATGAACGGCGAGAGGGTGATGAAGTCACGGAATTCCGCTATGTAATCATCGGAAACAGCCTGCGACTTGCCGTTTTTCAACACCGGGAACGAAAAGAGGAGATCGACGTGGTTGAAAGTGGAATGTTGCACGCATGCGGGGCATACGCCGCAGGAGTCTCCGTCATGGCGGTTCTCGCAATGGATATACTGGGCGAGAGCGCGGGCCATGGCGAACTTACCGACGCCTGCCGGGCCTTCAAGCAGAAGAGCGTGAGGTAGGCGTCCGCTGTCGACCAGCGCCCTTAACCTGTCCTTGACACTATCATGCGCTATGACGTCGGCAAATCTCATATTCGTAAAACTGGCAGTGTGATTCTTTTTTACAAAGGTACGAAAAAAAGCACATTCCCGCCGCATCACCGCGGCATAAGTTGGGCCGCGCAACCATTTGTCGCGGAAATTGTGGAATTTTCCGACCGATATGAGCAACCGCGTCTGATTTATTGTTACTTTTGCAATCAAACTTATAATACGTCAGAAATGAAAATCTCAATCATAGGTGCCGGCGCCATGGGTGGCGCCGTATTGGAAGGGCTGGTAAAGAGCGGCTTCAATTCAGCAGATCTCACAGTCGCCGACCCCTTCGACAAAGCACTATCCAAAGCGGCAGCCTTGGGTGTCAGCACGACCATCGACAACAATGCGGCGATCAAGGACGCGGACCTCATTATGGTGTTCGTGAAGCCTTGGCTCGTCGGCGACGTGCTTACCGGAATTAAGGACGATATTGACGCTGACCGCCAGGTGGTAGCCGTGATTGCCGCCGGGGTCTCGTCGGAACAACTGATCGACTGGCTCGGGAGCGGACACGATATGCCGCAAACCGCCTTGGTTATTCCCAACACCGCCGCGTCAACGCTCCAATCGATGACCTTCATCGCGCCGGTGACGGCTATGGAGGATGCTTTGAAACTGATTACCGACACTTTCGACCGCGTTGGCACAACGCTCGTTGTTGAGGAACGGCAGCTCGCCGCGGGAACAACGCTGGCCTCCTGCGGCATAGCATACGCGTTACGCTATATCCGCGCGGCGGTCGAAGGCGGAGTGGAGCTTGGTTTCAGGGCCGACATCGCCCAGGAAATCGTTACCCAGACTGTCAAGGGAGCGGCTTCGCTGCTCGAAAACGGCGCTCACCCGGAAAGCGAGATCGACAAGGTGACGACACCTGGCGGCCTTACCATAAAGGGGCTTAACGAGATGGAGCGTGCCGGCTTCTCCGCCGCGGTGGTCCGCGGCCTGAAGGCCGGCTTGAAGTAATCGCCGCTAAACGCTATGGATAAGACGCTTAGAATCGTTGTCAAGGTCGGCAGCAATGTGCTGACCAGGAGTGACGGATCACCGGATATAACCATTATGTCGGGGATTGTCGATCAGATCGCGGAACTGCGCCGCGAGGGTCATCAGGTAATACTCGTTTCTTCGGGAGCGGTCGCCTGCGGACGGTCAATGGTGAGGCCGTCAAAGAGGCTCGACAGCGCGGGGCAGCGGCAGCTCTTCTCGGCTGTGGGCCAAATCAAACTGATGACGACATATCTGTCGCTGTTCGGAGGGCACGGTATCCCGGTGGGACAGGTGCTGACGCAGAAAGAGAATTTCGGCTCCCGGTTGTCATACCTCAACCAGCGTTCATGCATGGAAGTGATGCTCGACAACGGGGTGATTCCGATTGTCAACGAGAACGACACGGCTTCAATGACCGAGCTGATGTTCACCGACAATGACGAGCTGTCGGGACTGATAGCGGCGATGATGGATGCCGACCAGCTCATCATCCTGTCGAACATCGACGGCATATATACCGGCTCGCCCGACGACCCCGCTTCCAGGCTGATTCCCGTTGTCGGCCTGGGTGAGGATTTGTCAGATCACATCGTGACCACGAAAAGCGGTTTCGGCCGGGGAGGCATGGGAACCAAGTACGGCATCGCCAGGAAGCTATCCGAGGAGGGTGTCAAAGTCATTATCGCCAACGGTCGCCGCCAGGGAATACTTACCGGCCTTGTAAACCGACCCGGCGAAACGCCGCATACCGAGTTCGTCCCCAGCGATGCCCCGGTGAGCAACATAAAGCGGTGGATCGCCCACAGCGCGAGCTTCGCGAAAGGTCGCCTGACAGTCAAGGATGATGCGGCGGCGTTGCTGCGCAGCGACAGGGCGGTCAGCCTGTTACCTGTCGGCATATCGTCTGTCGACGGAGAATGGGAGGAGGGGGATATCGTGAACATCTACGCCCCCGACGGCTCAAAAATCGGGGTAGGGCGCGCGTCGGCCGACTCCGCCGCGACACTCGCGCAAATCGGGCAGCACGGAGGCCGCCCCATTGTTCATTACGACTATCTGTTTCTGGAATAAATAATGGAATATCAATCATTAAACTCAATATTCAGCTCTGTCAAAGCGGCTTCCCGCAAAATGGGGCGTCTGACAGAGGAGCGCCGTAATGAGATACTTTTAAAATTATCCGACACGATACTGTCAAACGCGGATTCACTGTTAGAGGCCAATGCCCGCGACCTGGCTCGGATGAATCCCGACAACCCGTTATATGACCGTCTGAAACTCACCCGGCAGCGCCTGGAGGGGATAGCGTCCGACATGCGCCATGTGGCCTCCCTCCCTTCGCCACTCGGAGAGATTATCGAAGAGCGAGTATTGCCTAACGGCCTCCGGCTTAGACGGGTGAGGGTGCCGTTCGGCGTGATCGGCGTTATATATGAGGCTCGCCCGAATGTCACTTTCGACGTGTTCTCGCTCTGCTTCAAAAGCGGAAACGCCTGCGTGCTGAAAGGGGGTAGCGATGCCGAGTGTTCCAACGAGGCCATAGTCAGCCTTATTCACGAAGTCCTGCGGTCGGAGGGCATCAGTCCCGATGTCGTCGCGCTCCTTCCGGCCACGCACGAGGCGACCGCCGCGATGCTCAACGCCGTGGGCTATATCGATGTCTGCATCCCCCGCGGAGGTCGCAGGCTGATTGACTTCGTGCGCGACAACGCCCGTGTTCCCGTCATCGAGACCGGGGCGGGAGTAGTCAGCGCCTACTTCCATTCAGCCGGAGACACGGCGATGGGAGCAGCAATAATCAGCAACGCCAAAACCCGCCGCGTGAGTGTCTGCAACGCGCTCGACACTCTGCTGATTGACCGCACCAGGCTCTCCGATCTCCCGGCGCTGGCCGCTCCGTTGGCCGAAAAGAACGTGGAGATCCACGCCGACGATGAGGCATACGCCGCCCTCGATGGCCGTTATCCGGCTGCGCTCCTCCGCCATGCCGACGCGGACACCTGGGGCACGGAATGGATGGACTATAAGATGGGCATCCGCACCGTAGCCGACCTATCGGAGGCCGTCGAGCATATCGCCCGTTATGGCTCCGGCCACAGCGAATGTATCATCACAGCTGACGAAGCCGCCGCTGACCGCTTCCAGTGCGAGGTCGACGCGGCCTGCGTCTACCTCAACGCCCCGACGAGCTTCACCGACGGCGCCCAGTTCGGCCTCGGTGCCGAAATAGGCATCTCCACCCAGAAGCTCGGCCCCCGCGGCCCCATGGGCCTCCGCGAAATCACCACCTACCGCTGGCTCATCAACGGCACCGGCCAACTCCGCCCCGCCTGATTTTAATTAAAGCCCTCTACCATCACACTGAATTATACGGCTTTGATTCTGAATCACGGTAGTGCGAGCGCCGGAGGCGCGGTGTAATAGTAGCACATTGCCGAGCGACCGCCGGGAGCGATGGCTGTGTGTAGTTTCCCAACATATGTGAACGGCCTCGCAGAGGTCGGTTAAGCAATTATTATCGGATTATCGGATTATCGGACCTCTTCGAGGTCTTCGTTTTTCACCGCACTTACACACACAGTCATCGCTCCCGGCGGTCGCTCGGCAATGTGCTACTATTACACCGCGCCTCCGGCGCTCGCTATTGGTTCCTCTTTACCGAACTATTATGAATGAATTTGTCAAATCGCAATAATGGACTATATCAGAATTCCGGTTTTGAGTATGTCGGAATAGAGTGGATTGTTATCGTCATCAGTCAAAAGCACAGGTTCTATCAGGTAGTTGATTTTACGTCCCAATCTCCATAATAGCGGAACATCCTCAAAATAGTTCTCGCTCCGATGCGAAACAATTACAGCGATGTCAATATCGCTTTCATCCGTATATCCCCCTTTGCTGTATGAGCCGAAAAGATACAATGCTTTGAGCGGCAGGTGTTCCGCCACCATATCCTTGTATTTTCTCGCTATTTCTATAGCCTTGCTTTTATCCATAGTCGTAGTTCGTTAGTCCTCTCCAATAGTTCCTTACATTTATTCGCGGTCAGCATCCTCATTAGTTGCTCCTTATATGATGGATAACGGGCTTCGATATTCAGCGGTTCAAGGTTATCTACAAATTCCATCTGTTCCTCTGATAGCATATCTATCAAGCCGGATTTCGCAGCAAGACGAGACAAATGATGAATCTTCAATGGCGGTTCATCCAGCACTCTGCTCCAATATGCCTTCAATATCTTTTCTATAACCTGGTGGCACATAAATCCGACATAGAGGTAGCGCTTTGTTTCAAACATAGCTTTTGCCGTGTCGAAATCATAATCCGACATTTCTACCCAGTATGACACCTTATCATTCATTGATTATTGACCTTTAACAATCGCAAAGATAGTGATTCTTTCCGACATAAGAACACTCTGTTATAGAAACACATCAATTTATCGGTTGCAACTGGATAATAATTCTGATTACCCATACAGCAACAAGAACAAAAGAGCGCCCCAATCATTGACCGGGGCGCTGATGTTGGTTCGTCGAAAGCGCTGTTGACGGCACTTTTGACATCAAGATTTGTCGGTTGGATCTATCGTAAACTCCTTTTTGAAGTCGGTGATTTTGGCGATTAGCTCACCCCCTTTGCCGAAGAGGCGGGCGCCGGTGACCACGGCACCATCTTTTCTGATGTTTGAGGACTTGATATAATCCTCAATTGTTTCGGCCATCCACAGCTTTACGCCGACATCCCCGTTGGATAGGTCGTTGTGCGAGAGATTCGGTATGCTGTGGGTTTCCCCGGCATAGTCAAACTGGATGAGATAGTTGTTCTCGTTCATTTCAAATTACGATTTTAGTTGTTAGATTTCCGATTCTAACGATGTAAAGCCCACGGGCAAGTCCCGATATTTCGCGCTCGTAGCCATTGTAAACCACCCGGCCCTGCATATCCGAAACATTTACAATTGCGTTCCCAATACTGTCATTGATCACTAACGTTCCATTTTGAACCGTTATCTGAAACTGATCGTCGTCAGTTTCCATTTCGTTGATACCGCTGAAATCCATTTCCTCTGTTTTGCGGAATTGTCCCCAAGTACCACTTTTCACATATGCCCGCCAGCATCCTAACGGCACATGCAACGTACAGTTGTCATATGTTTTACACGAAAAGGAATTATACTCCATTTTGGGGGGTATGGTGGCATAGCAGTAGATGTCTGTAAGTCCAACGCAGCCATAGAAAGACTCCTTCCATAATCTGTTTACGGAGTTGGGAATTGTCACTGATGTAAGGCTTGTGCAGTCTCTAAAAGTTTGTTCGTTGATTTGGGTTACGGAGTTGGGAATTGTCACTGATGTAAGGCTTGTACAGCCTCCAAAAGTTCGTTCGCCGATGTAGGTTACGGCGTCGGGAATTGTCACTGATGTAAGGCTTGTGCAGTCTCCAAAAGCGTTACTGCCGATGTAGGTTACGGAGTTTGGTATGTTCACAGACTCCAGTCTAGAACAGCTCGCAAATGCTCCTGCGGGAATTTCAGACAAAGAATTGGGAAGTGAGACAGCAGCTAGATACTTACATACCGAGAAAGCACTATTTCCGATTGAGGTAACTGAATTGGGGAGAGTAATTGACTTCAGTCCGGTGCAGCTGAATGCATCTTTTCCGATTGAGGTGACAGAGTTTGGCACGGAAATTGATTTCAAATCATCGCGTCCAAAAAAGGCATTATCATTAATCCTTATCACTGAATTTGGAATTGTTACTGATGAAAATGACAACCAATTATGGGAAGTGAAAGATAACGCGCTTTCCCCGATGGCGACAACTCTATATTTGCCGCCGTACTCCCCGAAAACTTCCGTTGGGATTTCAAGACGATCATTCACAACAGGATTTATGTAGCTGGTTCCATCAAATCTAATGCTGTGTGTAACCTCGACGCCAGAGCCACTTTCACAAGCGGTCATCTTAAAACAAAGGCCGTCCTGAAAAAAGTCGTAGGCGAGGGCATTGACGCTTGCCAACATCGCAAAGAGGGCAAACAGGATTGGTTTAAGGCGGGGGATTCTCATGGCTCGTTGTAGTTTATGGTTGTTACTTCCGGCGTAGTCCAGTGGCGGATTACGTCAAACTGACCATAGAGGGACTTATTGGCCAAAGACAGCGTGTCAAGGATCTCCGTTGCGCAGAAGTTCTGCTGGTCGGGCGATACCATGTAGTAGATGACACCCATTGTGGAATCGTAGGGGATGACGCGTCCTATAAGTCTCGCGCCTGACTCCCTCAGATTCTCGTACTCGATTTGGTTTAGCTCTTTCATATTCGTATGTTCCTCAATCCCCTGCGGAACGTTTGCGATTGGACATAAAAAAGGTGTGAGGATTGTATCTTGTTTTATCCGTAATTCAGGTCTTGGTCTACCTTTCCGCAGGATAAAACAATAGCCCCACACCGAGACTGCGTTATAATCTGCCAATCACGGCATAGTATAAGCATCCGATGCAGGTGCTATTGCCAATCTCATCTTCTGCGGAATTCTAACGACCAAGTTTGAATTACGAAGATAAAATTTCAATAACACCTTTTAGTAAAAAAGACTGATTCACAGCGCCAACTCTTTGACGCAATCGTGAATCAATCGCAAAGTTAGTAAAAAATGTTATCGGTGGGGCAATAGTGGCGAATTATGCGATGTTAAAATTTGTCAACGCCAAAGGCGGGACGGAACCAGGGACGGAAAGACCTGGCGAAGAGCTGGCAGCAGAGGTTATTCCTCGAGGCCTTTGATTTGGCGCTTGGGGGTGATGCCGAGGGATTTGAGGGACTCCATGCGGCGCATGACGTTGCCTTTGCCGTCGTAGAGCTGGTCTTTGGCCTTGGAGAAGGATTTCTGGAGGCGGTCGATCTGGGCCTCGACGTCGGCGAAGGTCTCGGAGAAGAGGGATAGTTTCTCATAAAGCTCGGTGGCGGTCTTGACAATCTTCTCGACGTTCTTGCCCTGGCGGTCCTGCTGCCAGAGGTTGAAGGCGAGCTGGAGCGCCATGAGGAGGTTGCTCGGCGAGATGATGATGATCCCTTTCTGATAGGCGTAGCGGCTGAGGTCGGGCTGCTTCTTCATCGCCACCATATAACTGTTCTCGATTGGCATGAACATCAGCACATAACCGATAGCGTCCTTCACGGTCTTGTCGTAGCGCTTTTCGGCCAGCTCGTCGATATGCTTGCGCACGCTGCGGACATGCTCGGCCAACATCCTCTGCGCCAGCTCATCGGTAGGAGCCTCGGCGGCGGCGGCATAGGCGGTCAGCGAAACCTTGGAATCAATCACGACGGAGCGTCCTTCGGGAAAACGTACGATGACATCGGGGCGCAGGTTGCGGCCGTCATCGTCGGGGGTTACCTCCTGGATGAAATACTCCTCGTCGCGGCGCAGCCCGCTGTTGGCCAGCACCGATTCGAGAATCATCTCTCCCCAGTCTCCCTGCATCTTGGTGTCGCCGCGGAGCGCCTTGGTCAGGTTGGCCGCGTCGTGGCCGATACGCTCGGTCTGTTCGCGCATCAGCCTGACAGCCTGCTCCTGCTGCTGCTGGAAGAGCTTCATCGACGCGTCGAAGGTGTTGCGGATCTCCTTACGCCCGACCTCCGAGGCAGTGCGCGACTCCTCGACCGAGCGCTTGAACTCGGCAAACTGTTCGCGGATCGGCTTGAGAATCTCACCCATCTGCTCGCGGTTGGTTTCCTGCAACGCCGCCTGGCGCGCCTGCAAGAGTTCGGCAGCAGCGTTGCGCATCTCCTCGCGAAGTTTGTCGAGCTGCGCAGTCCATTGCTTGTCGGCCTCGCGGCGGAGCGATTCCTGGTGCTCGCGCTCCGACATTATCTGCCTTAGGGCCGCGGAACGCACTTCTTCAAGCTGTTTCTGCGACAATTCACGCTCGGAGGCCAACTGGCGCTCGGCTGCTTGCCGAGCCTCTGTCAGACGCGTTTCGGCGTTTTCAACCTTGGCTCGTTCAGCTGCGAGAGGCGCGACGTTATGCTGTTTTCCGATCAGATAACCAAATATGGCTCCGATGATTATGCCGAAAATCACAAGAATTGCTTGAATCATAGGGATTGGCAGATAATGATAGGTGGGAGATAGCGTGAACAGGTATTGGGAAGACGGATATGGGGCGCCAAGGAGGGTTGATGGATTATTCTTTCGGCAGCTCCGCGGTTGGCGCTTCCGACTTCCGATTGGCTTCCGCATGCGACAGCGGATTGGCCGCGGCTCCGCCCGGCGCGGATTCGTTGTCGGGATGTTTGAAGAGCTTGTCCTCCTCGTCGAGATGGAAGTCGCGGCTCAGCATCGTTATGAATCGTGAAATCTGTTTGAGGGCGTTCAGCGTCTCCTCGCTCATCTCTTTTTTCTGCAAACGCATCATCAGCATGCCATATAGCGCCGTGAAGCAGGTCTCGATTTCGCCGACCTTCGCGTCACCGGCCTTGGAACGCAGTTCGACTATATAGGGTAGGGTGCGGTAGAATTCCGCGGAGTATTCGGGAAACTCCGGGTCGTTAAGCAGTGCCTGGTGCAGCCGCACCAGCTGGTTGAGAATGTTCTTGTTGATTTGCAGGTGACCTTTCTCGGCTACACCCTCGCGGCGCATCATATCGATCAGCGACTCATACCACTGCTCCATCTCCTTCTTCTGAGCCTCGTCGAGCTGGAACGAATCGATGACATTCGTCTTGATTTTGTTAATGTCGAGACCGTTTGCCCTGATAAGGTCCTCGATCTGCCACATATAGAGAATATATTCGGCGATATTCTCCCTGCGTTTCTTAGAAGCTATAATCATAATCCGTTGTTTTCTATTATAACAACAAAGTTAGCGATTTTCCGCTTAGCCTCCAAACAACAAGAAAGACGCCGCGCCTGACAAGCGATTGTCGACGCGGCGTCTTTTAGACGGAATCAGTTAGCCTCTCATTTGCCCTGATGCTCGTATTTGAGGGTCATAGTGGGCTGGTCGCATACTTCGGCAGGGCCGAAGTACTGGATGGGGCCGGGATAGACATAGCAGGTGTTGAGCGCCCATTCGTCGCGCTTGGAAGCGAACTTCTGGAAGGGCGCGCCGTCGAGACGCACGAGCGCCTTTTGGATTACGGGCTTCATCTCGCCGTGGCGGCGTTCCATGTTCATCATCATGGTTACGGGGATTCCGCCGGCGATCCACTGCACGGAGGGCTTCGTCAGGTTGCGCACCGATGACATATAGCCTGTGACACCGGCACGGATCAGACAGGAGGCGTTGAAGCCGAGTGAGTAGCAGTAATCGGCATCGAAGTTCGACGGATCAGCGCAGCGACCCTCGTAGCCGAAGAAGTGGTGGAGCGACTTGAACGAGCCGTTGAAAGTGCCCTCGGCCTTCATGGCCTCGAGGCGCTTGGCCACCATCTCGCTCAGGAGCTTTTCAGTCTCGATAAGGGACACCTGCACGTTGCCGTGGGGGTCGCGGTCGAGGCTGAGCTGGCGGGCCACGCCTTCTGGCAGCGACTCGTAAACAGCGGCGTTCTCCTTGGAGAGGTGGGCGATGATGTAACCGCGCTGCTCGGCGGGAGCGAGTGCCGCGAACTCGGCCTCGTTCTTCGCTAGCAGATCGTTAAGCTCGGCGATCAGGCGCTTGACCGCGGGGATGAACTCGATAAGGCCTTCTGGAATGAGGACTGTGCCGAAATTCATACCCTTCTCGGCGCGGGCGGCGACGATTCCGGCGATGTATTCAACCACCTGGTCGAGCGTCATATCCTTTTCCTCGACCTCCTCGGAGATTATGCAGATGTTAGGCTGGGTCTGCAAAGCGCATTCGAGGGCGATATGGCTGGCGGAACGCCCCATCAGCTTGATGAAGTGGTAGTACTTCTTGGCCGAGTTGCAGTCGCGCTGGATGTTGCCGATAACCTCGGAGTAGACCTTGGTGGCGGTGTCGAAACCGAAAGAGGTCTCGATCACGTCGTTCTTGAGGTCGCCGTCGATGGTCTTCGGGCAGCCGATCACCTGCACTCCGGCGTTAATGCTCTTGTAGTATTCGGCGAGAACCGCGGCGTTAGTGTTGGAATCGTCGCCACCGATGATCACGAGCGCCTGGATGTTGAGTTCTTTCAGAATCTCAAGACCCTTGTCGAACTGCTCTTTGGTTTCGAGCTTCGTGCGGCCCGAACCGATGATGTCGAAACCGCCGGTATTGCGGTAGTCGGCGATGAAGGGAGCGGTAAGCTCCATATATTTATGATCGACAAACCCGCCGGGGCCCATCAGGAAGCCATAGAGGCGGCTTTCGCGGTGAATCTTCTTTATGCCGTCGAAAAGACCGCAGATCACATTGTGACCGCCGGGAGCCTGGCCGCCGGAAAGAATCACGCCGACATTTATTGGTTTCGCAGGCTGGGTGTTCGACGATTTCTCAAAACGAAGTTCGGGCAGGCCGTAGGTGTTCGGGAAAAGTTTCTTGATTTCATCCTGGTCGGCCACGGAATTCGTGGGCTGGCCCTCGACGGCCTTGACCGCGCCGGTCAGCACGATGGGCAGCTTAGGCTGGTAAGCAGCCCGGGCTTTTTGCAAAGCACTCTTTTTCATAGAGTTTGGTGTGTATATTGGGTTTGAATTTACGCAGTTGCAAACCGACAAGCCTCTGAACGGCTTATCATCTACAAAGTTAACAAAAATGGCGGAATTGGCTTGTGAAATAATGTTAACAGGGCTTTCGGCTCAACAATTCTAACCATTCAGCGCAATAATCTTAACCGGGGGGCCGCTTTCGCTTCCGTTTCGAGATATTCCTCATACGGGTCTGAAAGAGCCGTAATCCCGCCTCCGGCGTAGACAGAAAACTCATTCCCCCTAAGCCGCAGGCAGCGCAGATTGGCATACGCCACAAAACGTGATTCCGACTTAACCGCGACAAAACCTCCGTAAAAAGCTCTGTCATGCGGCTCATATTTATTTATATCGGCTATCGCCGCGTCTGTCGGCGTGCCGCAAAGCGCGGGGGTGGGGTTAATTCTGTCCAGAACCGCGGAATAGGGGAGGCTGCCGAGATTGCCTTTGAAATAGCGGCACAGGTGCTCGATATCCCCATAAGGCAGGCTTTGGAGTCCTGATTCCGCGAACCTGACTCCAGCCTCGCGCAATCTGGAACTGATGAAGTCGGAAACATAGCGATGCTCCCTTATGTTCTTCTCGTCCCACGGTCCGGATTCCGGGCTGCGCCCCCTGGTCCCGGCGAGCGCCATTGTGGAAAAATCGCCTGAGCGCAAATCAACGCTCAACAAAATTTCGGGGGTGGCACCCATCCACACGCCCTCGCCGGGCAAGTTGAATATGTAACGGAACGTGTCAGGAAATTCGCGGCACAGTTCCTCGAAAACCTTTCCCGCGGTAACGCCATCGCCTGCACGGCCGGTTATTTCCCGTGAAAAAACCGTTTTACCGCCGCGTGCCGCGCAAGACCCGATAACCTTTTTCACGGCGGCCACATACCGCTCCCGATCATCCTCATTGCCTCCAGCCGCAGACGCCGCGTCGCGATATGACGTCGCATCCTCCCGGGCACAGCGCGCGGGCATTACGCGCCCGGCATACGGAGCGAGCCAGCGACCCGCTTCCAACTCGCCGCCGGGAGCGGATTCTCCAGGAAGCATGGCAAAGCCGAACGCCTCGCCAGAATCAACGAACGAATCTATTTCTCCTGCCGACAAAGGCATGTCCATATTGGTCATTATTACTTAGAGCGGGCAGTAAATGTCATTCGCCGGCAGGCTTCGCGGGAGATGCGATCAATTCAAACGGGTAAGCCTCCTCGACAACTACGTCGAGATAAGAACCGGGAACGAGTTTTTCGGTCTTTCTCACAAGCACCTCCGGGTCGACTTCCGGGGAATCCCACTGCGTGCGGCACACGTAATAGTCATCGTCCTCCCGGTCAACCACAACCTCCACAATCCTGCCGACCTTTTCATTCTGGATTTCCTGCGAAATCTCTTCCTGTAACGCCATCAGGCGGTCAAGGCGCTCTTGCTTTACCCCCTGCGGAATGTCGTCGGCAAAGTTGCGAGCGCCATAGGTCCCCTCCTCCTCGCAGTAGGCGAAAGCGCCCATACGCTCGAAGCGCATTTCCCTGGCGAACGTCATCAGTTCCTCGAATTCGGCCTCGCCTTCACCCGGGAAACCGGTCATAAGCGTGGTCCTTATATGGATTCCCGGAACCCTGCGCCGCATCTCCGCTATCAAGTCGCGCGTCTCGGCGGCAGTGATATGACGGCGCATATTTGCCAGCACCTTGTCGGAGGCATGCTGCAAAGCGATGTCGAGATATTCGCATACCTTTGGTTCCCTGGCCATGACATCGAGAACGTCCATGGGGAAATCTGCCGGATAGGCATAATGGAGGCGAATCCATCTGATTTTATCAATCCCGGCAAGCCGCTCCACCAGTTCGGCGAGACGCGAATGGCCGCCGGGCAGGTCGCGCCCGTAGCTCGAAAGATCCTGGGCTATCACATTCAGTTCCGTCACGCCCTGCGACGCGAGATCCTCGGCTTCGCTGACAATCTCGTCGATGGTTCTGGAATGGAAACGACCCGTAATCAGAGGTATGGCGCAGAACGAACAAAACCGGTCGCACCCCTCCGCTATTTTCAGATAGGCGTGGCTCGGGCCGGTAGTGACCATACGATGCTTATTTACAGCAGGCGCATACGTCTTGATCTGTGTCGGATGGGCCGCGGCCAAATCGTCCGCGAGGCTTTCCCAGTCGAATTTCCCATAAAACCGGTCGACCTCAGGCATCTCTGTCCGCAGGTCGGAGCGGTAACGCTCCGAAAGGCACCCCATCACATAAAGTTCCTTTATCAGCCCATCTTCCTTGGCCTGGGCGAAACGGAGAATTTCATCCACAGACTCTTCCTTGGCATCTCCGATGAATCCACAGGTGTTCACAATCACAATGTCGGTCGGCTGGTCGGTCTGATGCACGGCAACAAACCCTCTGTCCGACAACATGCTGAGCACTTTTTCGGAATCGACCAGGTTTTTTGAGCAACCGAGGGTCACGACATTCACTGTCGGTTTCTCCATCATCACAGATTTCCGAAAAGTGATTCTACGAATTCTTTCTTATGGAACACCTGGAGATCGTTAACGCCCTCCCCAAGACCGATATAGCGAACCGGAATCTTAAACTGGTCGGAAATTCCTATCACCACTCCGCCTTTTGCGGTACCATCAAGTTTGGTTATCGCGAGTGACGTAACACTCGTCGCGGCGGTAAACTGTTTGGCCTGCTCGAAAGCGTTCTGCCCGGTAGAGCCGTCGAGAACCAGAAGCACCTCGTGGGGGGCGCCCGGAACGACCTTCTGCATAACGTTGCGGATTTTTGTCAGCTCGTTCATCAGCCCCTTGTTGTTGTGAAGGCGTCCCGCAGTATCAATGATAACGACATCGTACCCCTGGGCTTTTGCCGATTGGAGCGTGTCAAATGCTACGGCGGCGGGGTCAGAACCCTGTTCCTGCCTTACTACCGGCACCCCGGCTCGGTCGCCCCATACCTGCAACTGCTCAATGGCCGCGGCGCGGTAAGTGTCGGCCGCCCCGAGCATCACCTTGTTGCCCGCCTGCTTGAACTGGGCGGCGAGCTTGCCAATCGTGGTCGTCTTGCCGACGCCGTTGACACCCACCACCATAATGACGTGCGGCTGGTGTCCCTGCGGCACCTTGAAGTCCTCGGTAGCCGCCTCCGAGCCGGTTTCTGCCAACAGCTGCGAAATCTCGTCGCACAGCAGAGAGTTCAACTCTGACGAGCTGACATATTTGTCGCGGGCCACCCGTTCCTGCAACCGTTCTATGATTTTGAGAGTGGTGTCAACCCCGACATCGGACGTTATGAAGGCTTCTTCAAGGTTGTCGAGCACCTCGTCATCGACCTTCGACTTTCCGGCGATCGCACGGGAAATCTTCGTGAACAGCCCTTGCTTGGTACGTTCCAGGCCGTTGTCGAGAGTCTGTTTTTTCTCTTTGGAGAAGAAATTGAAAAAGCCCATAAAAGATAATCTGTTAAAATTTCACGCGAAGTTACGAAAAAATCCCGAACTCATCCGGCTCATTTCCCGGCCGAGGCCGTCCGGGCAATCTGGTCGCGGGCGATAGCGAGCTGCTTTTCAAGCCGCTGCCTGTTGACCGTGCGCTCCCTGGCGTCAATTGTTATTTTGGAGTATCGGTACGCGGCGGCTATCGCGGCGGCCTGCGCCGCGGAGAGTTTTTGCGACCGTTCTCTCGTGCCGGTAAAATGAAGCGTGAGCGGTGCGCCCTGGTTGTTGAACGCGAACGAGCCGACCGTGTCGGAAGCCTGAGGGGAGAACGTTATGATTTCGCCGCCGTCGATCCGGTAATTGCTTTCCCCGTCGTAGGGTACCGGGGTGGCCGCAGCCCGGCCTCCGTTACCCGAAACAGCGACAGAGGTATGCTTGAGGCCGC
This sequence comes from uncultured Muribaculaceae bacterium, assembly GCA_910579105.1. Classification (GTDB taxonomy): domain Bacteria; phylum Bacteroidota; class Bacteroidia; order Bacteroidales; family Muribaculaceae; genus UBA7173. Next base: position 69,763 of record CAJTRT010000005.1, read on the forward strand.
CCGAAGGATTCACCGACGAAACGATGTAGAATTCCCCGATTTCCGAAACCCTTGGCTCAATGCCGGTGGTGTTCATAAAGTCGGGACGGTATGTCTTGCCGTAGGTCCAGTATCCCTCAATCATTCCAGGGGTCTTTACCCAGCGCAATTCCGACTTCAGCCTGTCGGCTTCGGCCTTTTCAGCGGCTATGGCCGAATCGACCTGCTGGATTTCCCGTATGGTCAGCTGCTCGATTACTTTCGGACGCAGCGCCATACCCGAGCGCTGCAACTCGATCTCGGCAGGGTAGCCCTTCTGCAATGAGTCGAGCAGCAGGCGCGCGCCATCGTAGTCGGCGCTCTCGAAAGCGGCCCGCGCCTGGTTGAGAAGCCCCTCGGCTTCGGCGTTGACTTTTTTCCCGCAGGAGGCCGCAGACATTATAAGCGCTCCGGCGCATAAAGCTAAAACACTCTTGTTCATGTCGGTATATCATAGGCGTCCGACATCGCGGACTCCTTTAACTGTTTTTATTTTCTTTATTATGGAGGCGAGGGAGGCGTTGTCGGGTATGCCGATGACCAATGTGCCCTGGAACAGACCATCGTGCGAATCAATCGAGATATTGCGCAGCGTGGTGTTCTTCTCCTTGCTGATGACCGAGGTGATATTGGTTACAATCCCGATGTCGTCGCGGCCTACCACGCGGAGCGTCGCCGCGAATTGTTCGCCGATTTTCCCGGACCACCTAGTCGAGATTATGCGGTATGGGTGACGCTGACGCATCGACGGCGCGTTGGGGCAATCGGCACGGTGTATCTTGACAACGCCGTCGGTGCTGACGAATCCGAACACGTCGTCGCCGTAAATCGGGTTACAGCAACGAGCGAACCTGTAATTCAGCCCTTTGACATCATTACCGATGACGAGAATGTCGTCTGCCGCGCTGGCCTCTTTCGCCGATGTTTCCTCTGAAAACTGTGAAAGCACAAACTCATCGGCCGACACATGGGCGGTCGGAGCGTCATTCGGGGTCTCAATGGAAACATACCGGTCCGCGACGGTGTTGACGTCGAGTTTCTCATCACCTATCTCGCGAAAGAAGTCGGTGGTGGTCTTATAGCCGAGCTTCTTGATCAGACGGCTGAGCCGTGCCTCGTCGATAGCGATCTTGCGGTTCTTGAAACGACGTTGCAGCATCTCGCGCCCGAGGTCGGCAGTGCGGCTTTCGCGTTCTTTGAGAGTCTGGCGTATCTTGGTTCGGGCCTTTGAGGTTACAACGATGTTCAACCAATCCTGTTTCGGTTGCTGCGAGGGGGAAGTCTGAATCTCAACAGTGTCGCCCGAACGGAGTTTGTAGGTCAGCTTCTCGTTCTTGCCGTTCACCATGCCGCCGACGCACGAGGCTCCGAGCTTGGTGTGGATATTGAACGCGAAGTCGAGAAGGGTGGCCCCGGCGGGAAGGCGGTACAGGTCACCTTTCGGAGTGAACACGAACACCTCCTTGTCGTAGACATCCATCTTGAAGTTGCGAACCAGCTCCATCGGGCCGGAATCGGCGGTTTCAAGTATGTCGCGCACATTGTTCATCCACGCGTCCAGCCCTCCCTCGCTCTTGATTCCCTTGTAGCGCCAGTGAGCGGCAAGCCCCTTCTCGGCCACGAGATCCATGCGGCGGGTGCGGATCTGCACCTCCACCCATTTCCCGCCCGGGCCGGCAACGGTGATGTGCAGGCTCTCGTATCCGTTGCTTTTAGGAATGGAAATCCAGTCCTTCATGCGCGACGGATTGGGACGGTACATATCGGTTATCAGCGAATATGCCATCCAGCAGTCGCTTTTCTCCTTTTCAGGAGGAGTATCGATTATTATGCGGATGGCGAAAAGGTCGTAGATGTGGTCTATGTCGGTCTTCTGCTTCCGTAACTTGTTCCAGATAGAGAAAATCGATTTTGTCCGCCCCTTGATGTCAAAGTCCAGGCCGGCGTGCAGCAGTTTCTCTTTTACCGGAGCGATAAACGCGTCGATATACTGGTCGCGTTCTTTCTTACGCTCGTTGAGCTGGCGGGCGATCGACGTGTAGGTCTCCCGGTCGGTATATTTGAGCGACATATCCTCGAGGTCGCTCTTTATGGAATAAAGTCCGAGACGGTGGGCCAGCGAGGCATACAGGTAGTTGGCCTCGTAGGCCAAATCCTTGACGCGGCGCTCATCGGGGTGGTGGTTGACAAGGCGCATCAGCACCAGCCGGTCCACTATCATGATGATGATTACGCGTATGTCTTCGGCAAACGCCATAAGCAGCCGCCGGAAGTTTTCAGAATCCACGGAAGCCCCGCGGGTATACAGCGAAGTGGCTTTCAGCAGCCCGCGTACCAGCCTGGCCACGTCGTCGTTCCAGTCCGCGGCCACCTGTTCCTCGGAAACCATTCCGGCCCGGCATAAATGGTGAAGCAGTATGGCCGCCACTATGTTGCGGTCGGGGCTCACGCGGTCGCAGAAAGCGGCCGCCGTCAGAAGGGCGCGGATCAGATGGCTGTTGCCGAACTTGTCGCGGCCCAGATGACCTTCATCGGCACCTCTGGCGAGCAACCGCCGCATACGCCGAGCGTCGCCGCCAATGGCCACGTCGCGCACCCCCCGCATCAGGGCGGCGTAGTGGCGAGGCAGAGCGAGCAGCTCCTCGTCGGTCAGGTCGCAGGCGGCTGGTATGTTGTTCTGTTCGGTCATATCGTGGTAAAATCAGTCCTTTGGCTGGCCGTGTTCTATGATATAGTCCTTGACCTCCTGGAACAGGCGGGTCGCGAACACGAATTCATTGAGAGCCTCATTCGCAGTGGTGAAAATCTTGTTCTTGTCGCCCACCCACTCGCGGTGACCCTTGTTGATGAATATGATATTCTCGCCTATGCCGAGCACCGAGTTCATGTCGTGGGTGTTTATTATCGTCGTTATGTTGTACTCGTGGGTTATGTCGTGCAGCAGCTCGTCAATCAGGATCGAGGTCTTCGGATCGAGACCTGAATTCGGCTCGTCGCAGAACAAGTATTTCGGATTGAGGGCGATGGCCCTGGCGATCGCCACGCGCTTCTGCATGCCGCCGGAAATCTCGGACGGGAACTTTGACTCCGCACCCTGGAGATTGACGCGCTCCAGGCAGAAGCGGGCGCGGTCGAGCATTTCACCCTTGCCCATGTCCGTGAACATCGTCAGGGGGAACATAACGTTGCCAAGTACCGTCTCCGAATCGAAAAGAGCGGAGCCCTGAAACAGCATCCCTATTTCCTTGCGAAGCTCCTTGACCTGCCTCGCGGTCATTTCAAGCAGGTCGCGCCCGTCATAAAGAATCTCTCCTTCCTCGGGACGCACCAGCCCGATCATGCTCTTCATGAGCACGGTCTTTCCCGAGCCGCTCTGACCGATAATCAGGTTTGTGCGCCCGGTATAGAACTTGGCCGACACGTCGTGGAGAATCGTGCGGTCGTCAAATGATTTCGTTATGTTCTTTACCTCGATCATTGCAGAAGTACCTTGGTGAGTATAACGTCGAACAGCAGTATAAGGATCGAGCTGGAAACGACCGCGTTGGTCGATGCCTTGCCCACCTGGAGCGCGCCCCCCTTGACGTAATATCCGAAAAACGACGCCACGGAGGCTATGATGAAGGCGAAAACCAATGACTTGATAAGCCCGTACCACACATACCACTCTATGAAATAGGCCTGGATGCCGTAGACATACCTCGTGACGCTTATAAGGTCGGTGAATGTCGCGACAAGGTAACCGCCAAGAAGCGACGTGCCTATGCAGAACACACCGAGCACCGGCATGAAAGCGACGAATCCCACGACTTTCGGAAGCACCAGGAAATTGGCGGAATTCACACCCATTATGTCAAGGGCGTCAATCTGTTCCGTGACCCTCATCGTCCCGATTTCAGAAGCGATATTGGAGCCGACCTTGCCGGCCAGTATCAGGCAGAGGATGGAGTTGGAAAACTCCAACAGCACTATGTCGCGGGTGGCGAGGCCTACCGAATAGGCCGGCATAAGGGGGTTGGAAGTGTTGAGCTTCATCTGTATGGTGCAAACGGCGCCGATGAAGACGGAGATCACGATCACGAGCGGGATTGAATCAATACCGAGTTTCACTATTTCCGCGACAGTACGGCGCCCGAAAACGCCCCACCGGTCCGGAACGCTGAACGCGCGCGCCATGAAGCGACAGTATTTGCCAAGCTGTTCAAGTGACTTGTCTATGACCATATGTGCCTAATCTCTTTAATCGTTATGCCAGGAAGCCGCGTTAGCGCGGTTACGGGGCGGTTTTTACATCCCGAATATCAGGCAAAGTTACTACTTTTTCCAAGATTCCGGGAACGATACGCGCCCAATGTGCGAAAAAAACATTAATTTCGCACCATAATTCATTATAGCAAACCATCCCCCGTATGCTCATCATAGGTATCGCCGGCGGAACCGGCTCCGGAAAGACAACCGTAGTCAATAAAATCATTTCCAGCTTCCCGGCAGGGGAAGTGGTGGTTATCCCGCAGGATAATTACTACAAGGACTCGTCCCACATCCCCGCCGAGGAGCGGTCCAAGATAAACTTCGACGAACCTGCCGCTATCGAATGGACTCTCCTGGCCGACCACCTCCGCGCTCTTAAAGAGGGGAGAAGCGTGGAAATGCCCACTTACAGCTACCTTACATGCACGCGGCAGACTGAGACCATCACCGTTAAGCCCTCCGACGTGGTGATTGTCGAAGGGATTCTCGTGCTATGCGACCCTGTCATGCGGCAGATGATGGATGTCAAATGCTTCGTCGACGCTGACGCCGACGACCGCCTCATCCGCGTGATAGCCCGCGACTGCATAGAGCGCGGGCGCACGCCCCAGATGGTCATAGACCGTTACGAGGAAGTGCTGAAACCGATGCACTGCATGTACATCGAACCGTCGAAGCGGTTCGCCGACCTCATTATACCGCAGGGGGGGACCAACTCCGTAGCCATAGGCCTGCTTACCGATTACATACAGGGGCGGCTCGCCCTCAACAAGTGACTCTCCCGGGCCATATGGAAGAACAGCATCTGACAGAATCGCGGGAAACGCCGCACGAAACCCAGGGCAAGATGGTGCTCAGGACGGAAAACCTTGTGAAAAAATACGGGCGCCGCACTGTTGTGAACCATGTGTCGATAGATGTGACCCAGGGGGAAATCGTGGGTCTTCTCGGCCCCAACGGTGCCGGAAAGACAACCACGTTCTATATGACCACCGGCCTTATCACGCCAAACGAGGGGAGCATTTACCTAAACGACACAAACATAACCAAATTCCCCGTATACCGCCGGGCGCAGCACGGCATAGGCTATCTGGCACAGGAGGCATCGGTGTTCCGAAAGATGTCGGTCGAGAACAACATACGCTCCATTCTTGAAATGACGCCTATGAGCGCCGAAGAGCAGCGCGACAAACTCGAAAGCCTGATAGCGGAGTTCAGGCTGCAGAAAGTGCGCAAGAACCTCGGCGACCAGCTGTCGGGCGGCGAGCGACGACGCACGGAAATCGCCCGCTGCCTCGCGATAAACCCGAAGTTCATAATGCTCGACGAACCGTTCGCCGGTGTCGACCCCATCGCCGTGGAGGACATCCAGGAAGTTGTCTACAAACTGAAAAGCAAGAACATCGGAATCCTAATAACCGACCACAACGCCCAGGAGACCCTGCGCATAACCGACCGCGCCTATCTCCTTTTCGACGGCAAAATACTCTTCCAGGGGACATCCGAGGAACTTGCCGACAATCCCGTGGTCCGCGAGAAATACCTCGGACGCAACTTCATATTCAACCGTAAGAAATTCAGCTGACAGCCCAGTTCAGCGGGCTTTCATCATAACCCTGGCGAGGGCGCGTTTGTCGTCGCGCTCGCGTATGCTCTGCCGCTTGTCATACTCCTTTTTGCCACGCGCTATGCCTATCACCAGCTTGGCGTATCCGCGGTCGCTTATGAAAAGGCGCAGCGGCACGATTGTGAATCCCGCCTCCTTGCCGTTCTTTTCAAGCTCCCTGATTTCCTTGCGGTTAAGCAGCAGCTTGCGGTCGCGACGCTCCGTATGGTTGTTGTAGGTGCCGTAGAAGTATTCCGCGATATACATATTCTTGACCCACACCTCGCCATTGTTCACATAGCAGAACGTGTCGGCCAGGGACGCTTTTCCCTGGCGTATTGATTTGATCTCGGTACCAGTCAGCACGATTCCGGCAGTGAACGTGTCGGAAATGGCGTAATCAAAGCTGGCGCGGCGGTTCTTTATGTTAACCTCCTTGAATTTCATTTTTGCTGCTGGCATGGCTTGCGATAATATATTGAACGTGATTAAACCAGGCTGTTGAAGATGAACGAAAGCCCGTAGTAGCTGCCGAGTACGCAACCCGTCGACATGAGCATGAAAAGCCCCTCCTTCCTCGGGTCGACCCCGAGGAAACCGCATCCCTTCCACAGCACGAACACCGTGTACAGCGGCAGGAAGTCGAGAATCGCGATCCTCACCTTGACCGCGTTTACCAGCAGGCCGATGAGTGCGATAATCGACAGCGTGTACATCACGGCCAACTGATTGCGGCGTGTGTCGCCCCGGTTTTCACCCGTCAGCCTTGGCATCCAAGAGGCCATTACCCAGCAGGCGATATAGTAACTAAGGAACAGGGCTACGAACATGACAATTCCCTGGGCGAGCGCGCCGAGAAAGTCGACACCGTAAAACATCCGCGCAAGCGACGACGCCGAGCAGACACCGATCAGCGGCAGGAAGTCGTCGCGGTAGACGCGGGCGGCCTCGTCCGGATCCGAACCGAGATCAGACGCCACATCCTCCCACCCGTTTGCCGGGCGGAGGACCAATTGCAATATCTGTCGAAGGAATTTCAGCAAAACCTGGTTTCTATTAATCTAATTCGCAAATCATCTATCCTTCTGCGGAACGGAGACGCAAAATTAGCAATTATTTCTAAATTGAGCAAATTTATTGATTATCAGCATTATTTGCAAACTGTTAGATACTAACG
>CAJTRT010000006.1 GCA_910579105.1 uncultured Muribaculaceae bacterium
CCCTCCTCTCTTCCCTCTCTGGTGTCCTCCCCCGCGGCCTGTCGGGTGCGGCGAGCTTCAGCGAGCCGTTCTCTTCTGCCGAGCTTCCCCCCGTCAAACCAATCCCCCCCACAACAAATATGCGATTCGCCATCAACGGAAACAAGCGACAGGACGGCCACCTCGACCACATCGAGCGCCTGGTCAGCGCCTTCGTGGCCGCCGACCACCAGGTTGTCATGGCGCGGCCGTTTCTCGACTATCTCGCCGGCCGCCTCGGCCCCCGGTTCGCCCTGGGTGTGATCCCGATGGAGCTGTCCGAAAAGCCGCGGGCCGACATAGCCGTGAGCATCGGTGGCGACGGAGCCTTCCTCAAGACCGCCCGATGGGTGGCCGACGGAGGCGAGCCTGTCGCCGGAATCAACACCGGCCACCTGGGCTTCCTGTCGGCTTTCACCTTCGACCGCCCGGAGGAGATACGCTCCTGTCTGCTCGAAGGACGCTTCGACGTTGACCGGCGCACCCTCCTGGAAGTGTCATGGGATGCCGACCCCGTGGGCGGCACGCCGCGCCGGCAGTCGGTGACGGCCCTCAACGAGGTCGCGATAACGCGCGCCGACACCGCCTCGATGGTGCGCCTCCCGACCCGCGTCAACGGCTGCGAGTCTCTGACATATTCCGGCGACGGTCTCATAATCTCCACCCCCACCGGCTCGACGGCCTACAACCTCTCCGTCGGGGGACCCATCCTCGACCCCTCGCTCGGGGGATTCGTGGTTTCGCCGGTCGCCGCCCACTCGCTCAACATCCGCCCCGTGGTATTCGGCGACACCGCGGTGATAGAGGTGCTGTGCGAGGGTAGGGCCCCGGCGCTCCGGCTGGCCGTCGACGGCAAGGCGGTCTCGATCCCGACAGGCACGCGGGTGACGGTCCGAAAGGCCCCTTACACCCTCTCGATCGTGCAGAACCCCGGCCATTGCTTTTCCGACACACTCCTCAACAAGCTCGGCCTCGGAGGCCTGGTGTAGCGCCATGGTTCTCGGGGAGCTGACACACGGAAGTCTCGGACGCGTGGTGGTCACCATGCGCCGCAACTCCTCCCGCGCCTCGGCCAGGTGGAGGGGCGGGGTGGTGCATCTCAACGTGCCCGCCGGAATACGCGGCTCGCGTATCGCCCCGATACTCGACGAACTCGCCCCGAGGCTCCTGGCGAGCCGCCCGGAGCTATCATACGCCGACGGGCAGGTGCTGTCGTTCCCGGGATTCTCTGTCGGGATACGGCGCCAGCGCCTCGCCCCCGGAAAGGTGCTCGGGAAGGCCGCCCTCCCCGTGTCGGCCGTGGGGGTGGGTGCGGAGCTGGACTTCGGCCTCGGCACCACCACGCTCGCCATAAGCGACATGCTGCTTAAAATCGCCAGAAAGGTGGCGCCCGGCGTGCTCCTCCCGGTAGCCAGGGAGTGCGCCGAAAGGGTGGGGGCGCGGCCCGCCGCCTGGGCCATCTCGACCGGCCACCGCGTGCTGGGCGTCTGCGACTCCCGCGGCACGGTCTCGCTAAGCTACATCCTGGTCCTCCTCCCGGCTGAGCTGCGCGAGTACGTCATCTGCCACGAGCTCGCCCACCTCTCCGAGCTGAACCATTCCCCCCGTTTCCACGCCCTGCTCGACCGCTACCTCGGAGGCCGCGAGGCTCTCCTCGCTTCGCGCCTGCGCCGTTACCGGTGGCCGGTGTACCGTCGATGACGATTACAGACTGTGACAAGCCCGACACCGTGGTTTAATTACCGACACAATGCGAACACAATACGGTTACCGTTGGCCGTCGCTCCCGTTTCCGTTGTACTTTTGCCCCATCGAAACCCGATAGCCGGGCTCTCGCTCCAGAAACCAGTCAAATATCCAACAGAAACATCCGCGACTATCGGTTTCCAGAGACCGATGGACCGAAGCCGTAAGGCGGCTGCGGCGGCTTACGGCTTAAACGTAGAATCAATGAGCACCAACGGAGCAAATTCCATCAGATATTCCCAGGGAGAGGCCGCGAACGGCCGTATCCTGGTCGTTGATCCCGACCAGGCTGTCGTGGAGATGGTGCGCGCCCATTTCGCGAGAAACGGGTTCGCGGTTGATTCGTGTGATTCCAGCGACGTGCTCTACAACACCGAGCTTGACCAGTACCGCCTGCTTATAATTGACCTCGGGATCGACGACAACAACGGGCTGGGCGTCATAGCCCAGATCAAGCAGTCGGAATCGACGCTCGACATCCCCGTGATCGCCTGCTCAACCCGCATGTCACCCACGACCATCATCAACGCCCTGAACAACGGCGCCGACGACTACCTCCTGAAACCATTCTCGCTCCGCGAGCTCATGGCCCGCGCCAACTCCCTCCTCCGCCGCTGGCGCTGAACTTCCCCCCATCCGATAATCCCCCTCCCCCTCCGCTCCCCGGCAGCCCGTAGGGACGCGGCGTGCCGCGTATACCCCCCTGATCGCGCAGCCTGTCGGGTGCGGCGAGCTTCAGCGAGCCGTTGCCTTCTGTCGCGCCTTCCCCTTGATCTGGTGCGGGAAAGGATCGGTCTCCGCGAGCCGCGCCTCGGCTATCCCTCCCTCCGCTTTCGCCGCGGAGAGGAGGCCGTCGGTTATGACGTAGACCATGGGGGTCCCGTCGGGAAGCGCGAAGCGGAACGCGCGGTGGCGTTCGCGGGCCTCTCTGCCTGAGGCGAAAATGTAGTCGATCGTGAGCCACGCTTCCGAATAGCGCCCCGCCGTATAGCTGCGGCTGAACACTTCCGGCACGCTGTCGAGCAGCAGGTGCCCCTCGAACTCAACCATCCGGCAGCCGCCGGGAATACGTCGCCCCGTTCCGTCGCGGTAGCCCTTGATCGCGGAGGGAACAACCACATAGACCTTCCCGTCAGGCGCGTTGAGGTTCAGCGGCCCGTAGGATACGCTCAGGTTCCCACGGTCGTTGGCCAGCCGCGCCAGCGACAGTTTCGGCAGGTCGAGGGCGTGGAGGCGGTCGGCGTACGCGGTCCCGTCAGGGGAGGATCTGAGCGCGCGGAGCACCATCGCGTCATTTTCAGCCACCACCCTCTGCCAGCGGGCTATGTAGAGCGCCAGGGCGCAGGCCGCCGCGGTCAGCGCCGCGCCGCACGCGAGGTTCAGCCGTCGGGGAAGCCGCTCCGCAACCGGCCGCGCGTAGGCCATAACCAGCCCCATCGCCGCGCATCCCGGCAGCCACCCCTGCCTCGCGTCCAGCCCGAACGGCAGGAACAGTCCCAGACTGAACACCCATATACCCCAGAGCAGCGCCTTACCCGCCCATCTGCCACCCGGCCCTTCCCCCTCCCGTAGGGACGCGGCGTGCCGCGTATAACCTACCCGCCATCCCCCTTCGTCGGGTGGAGCGAGCGTAAGCGAGCGGCTTCCCACCGCCGCGATCGGAACCAGCAGCGGCAGGAACACAGCCGGCGCGAGCAGCGCCATGCGCCGCAGGCTTTCCGCAAGCGAAACCCCTCCGATGGCCCCCGCGGCCCTGTCCCATTCCGACGGGGCGCTCACCGGGACCAAGGCTCCGCACAGAAGCGACAACCCCATGGCCCAAAGCGCCGGCGGCAGCCTGAACCGACGCGAGATGGCGTAGCATCCCGCCGCCCCGAGCAGGGGCAGGGCGAAGCCGTCGTGGTTCGCCCCCGCCAGGAATCCCGCGAGGCATGCCAAGGCGGTCTCCCAGCCTCCGCGGGGCCTCACCGCGGCGCGGCAGACCCCCAGGCAGAAGGCGAAGCACAGCGCCGACGACAGTATGTAGTTCAGCGCGTAGTCGAAAACCACCATGTTGTCGCGGAACGGCAGCAGGAAGAAGCCTCCGAGCGCCGCGGCACCGAAAAACAGGAGGTCGGCCCCGCGTGAACCGGCCTTTCCTCCCCTGGCCGTCAGCACTATGAACAGGTAGGTGGAGCTAAGGGAGAAGCCCCCGATGATTCCCCTTAGAAGGCCGTTGCCGTAGAGCGTGGCCAAAGGGGAGATGATGTTGGCCAGACGCCCGTTGTCTACCTCCCGCTGGCACAGGATGTAGTCCCATAATCCTTTGAGGCAGAAGCTGTCGCTCCCGCCGTTGAAGTAGCGCAGCATCTCCCGGAAAGCCGCGTCCTCCTTCATGACGGGAGCGCACGCCCATATGGCCGAGGCCGCCGCGGCGAAAGCCAGGGCGGCGCCCAGGAGCCATTTGTCTTTGGTCAGGTGGTCGCGCATACGGCGCGAAAATAGCGATTTTATTCCGTCGGGCGCGCTTGTATGCCCGAAAATCATTAATTTTGCGATATAAACCTGCAATTCCTTATGAAACAGAATATCAAAGAACGGCTTGCCGCCGTTCCCGCCTTGCTGCGCGAATCGTTCGGAAAACCCGCCGTGTGGGGGTTCCTTGTGTCTATGGCTGTCGCCGCGGTGCTCGCCATAGCGTTCTTCTATCCCGACGCCGCGATGGGAAACCAGCTGCGACAGCACGACATGCAGCAGGGAGCGGCCATCTCCCACGAGGTAAAGGCTTTCGCCGAGGCGAATGGTGGGGAGGAACCGCGCTGGACAAACGCCCTCTTCTCCGGCATGCCCACGTTCCAGATAACCCCGGCCTACCCCTCCGACTCCCTTTTCTCCTGGATAACGACGGCCTACGGGCTGGGGCTTCCGTCGCCGTCGAACCTGCTGTTCATGATGATGTTCGGCTTCCTGATTCTCATGGCCTGCATGAGGGTGCGCTGGTACTACGGCCTCATTGGCGCGGTCGCCTGGTGTTTCTCGACCTATTTCATAATCATAATAGGGGCAGGCCACATATGGAAGTTCGTCACCCTGGCATACATCCCCCCGACGATAGGCGGCATCATCCTCGCCTACCGCGGGCGCTATCTCGCCGGGTCGGCCATCGCGGCGCTCTTCGCGATGATGCAGATCCACAGCAACCATGTGCAGATGAGCTACTACTTCCTCTTCGTGGTGCTGGCTCTGGTTGTCGCCTTCCTCGCAAGCGCCGTCAGGGAGAAACGGACGCGCCGCTGGTGGACCGCGACAGGCGCGCTCGCCGCCGCTGCCCTCCTCGCCGTGGCCGCGAACCTGCCAAACCTCTACAACACCTATAAATACTCCAAGGAGAGTATGCGCGGCGCACACTCGGAGCTTGCCGCCGACCCTTCCGTGGCTTCCGCGAAAACCGACGGCCTTGACCGCGACTATATCACTCAGTACTCCTACGGCCGGGCGGAGACCTTCTCGCTCCTTATCCCCAACATCAAGGGTGGAGCTTCGGCCAGGCCCGTCGCCGGGCAGATGGCGCCCACTTCCGTCATGGACCTCCCAGGCGCGGAGGAGGCCGTCAGCCGGCTTGGCCTCAACGAGGCCGAGCGCCAGTATGTCGAGGGCTACGTCAGCCAGTACTTCGGCGAGCCGGAAGGCACGAACGGCCCTGTCTATGTCGGCGCAATCATATTCACGCTCTTCATCCTCGGATGTGTGATCGTCAAAGGCCCTGTCAAGTGGGCGCTCCTCGCCGCCACGCTGCTGTCGGTGCTCCTCGCCCTGGGGCGCAACCTGCAATGGTTCACCGACCTGTTCATCGACTACGTTCCGATGTATTCCCGCTTCCGCACAGTAGAGAGCATACTGGTAATCGCGGAGTTCACCATACCGTTGCTCGCCATCCTCGCGTTGCAGAAGCTGCTGACCACTCCGAAGGCGTTCACCCGGTACAAAACCGCCATCTACGCCTCCTTCGGCGCGACAGCCCTCTTCTGCCTCCTGGGCTGGCTTTTCCCACAGCTCTACGGCCCCGCGATCAGCGAGGGTGACCAGCAGCTCTCCCAGATGATCGGCTACCAGCTCTCCCAGGGGGGCTATCCCGCCGAAGCGTTGGCGATGTTCTCCATCGACAACCCCGCGATCGCCGCAGTGGCCGAAAGCCTGCGCTACGGGCTGGTGAAGGCCGACTCGCTCCGCTCCCTCTTGTTCATCCTGCTCGCTTTCGGTGCCGTGATGCTCTGCCTGATACAGAAGGTGAGGCCCTGGATGGGAGTGACTATGCTCGCTCTACTCGTGGTGGCCGACCTCTACACCGTCAACAAGCGCTATCTCTCCCACGACAGCTTCTGCTCCCCGGAGCTTTCCGCCTCCGACCCGTTCCCCCTCTCGCGGAACGACCGGCAGATCCTGGCCGACACCGCCCAGAACTTCCGCGTGATGGATATTCCGGGCTTCTACCAGGCCGCGCCATCCTACTACCACAAGACCATCGGAGGCTACCACGCGGCGAAACTGACCCGTTACCAGGACCTCATCGACCGCCATCTCGGCAACTTCGCCCGCGGCGCGGCCACCGAGGCCGACATGCGCGTGCTCGACATGCTCAACGCCCGCTATATAATAGCTCCCGACGGGCAGCTCGCCGTCAACGACCGCGCCCTTGGCAACGCCTGGTTCGTCGATTCCGTAATCTACGCCGCCACCCCCGACGAGGAGATGGCTCTCCTCTCCTCCATCGACCCCGCCACAACCGCCGTGGCCGACGCCCGCTTCCGCCCCCTGCTGCCCGCGAGGCTCCAGCCGGGCGAGGAATCCGACACCATCTACGAAACCACCTACGCTCCCGACCGCCTGACCTACGCCTACCGCTCCGCGCGGCCCCGCGTGGCCGTGTTCTCGGAGGTGTATTTCCCCTGGGGCTGGGAGGCCGAGGTTGATGGCAAACCGGTGGAACTGGCCCGCGTGAACTACCTCCTCCGCGCCCTGGCCCTCCCTGCCGGCGACCACCGGATCGAGATGCGCTTCGCCCCCCGTTCGGTGACCGCCACCGTCACCGCCGCCCGCGTCGCCGTCATCCTGATCTACCTCCTCGCCGCCCTCGCCCTCCTCTCCTGGCTCCTGCGCCCCTCCGGTTCCGGGAACCCCGCCAGTCCCGGGAACCCCGCCAGTCCCGGGAACCCCGCCAGTCCCCTTCCTCCAACCGACCCTATGAACCCCGCCAGTCCCCTTCCTCCTTTCGATTCCACCACCTCCTCCCGTAGGGACGCGGCGTGCCGCGTATAAATTCAACCGCGCAGCCAGTAGGGTTGAGTGAGCGGCAACCTCTTCGTCGTGCGCGAGGCGGAAGCCGAGCGAGGAATCCAACCTCCGCGACAAGCTCCACCGTGGCGAGGCGTAGCCGAGCGAAACCAATGAACTATTTCCTCGAAGGCATCCTTTTCTGGCCCGGCAGGGCGCGTCACGCGCTCGGCTTCGGCCTCCATTCCCCATATGCTTTCTCGATGGTGACGGGGACGCTGCGCGGCACCGCTTCCGGCTACTACGCCTATGACGCCCTCCGCGGCATAGCCACCCGACATGGGCGCACGGAGTGCGAGGCGCGCTCTCTCTACCGCCTGCTCCTCCACCTCCGCTCCCTTTTCCCCGGAGCCGCGCTCTCCCTCGCCCCCTCCACCACCCGGTTCCTTTCCCCATCCTCCTTCCTCTCCGAAATCGCCTTCCTGGCTTTCCCACCTGAGGGAGCGCTCCCCTCTTTTCATACAATCGCCTCGGCTCCCGTAGCCGCTCCCCCCTCCGTCCTCCTGCTCGCGGACCGCTTCCAAGGATCTCCCGAGAAGATGGCCGCCGAAGTCCGTGCCGCTCTCTCGGCCTCCCAGTCGGCCTTTCTGCTGTCTGGTATCAACCGCTCCCCGCAGGCGCGTATCCTCCGCCGCCTGCTGCTTGAAAACCCTCCCGAGGGGATGGTGTTCGACGGCTGGCACACCCTGCTGGCGGTGTCGCGCCGCGGCCTCCCGCGGCAGAAGTTTTCCGTGCTTTTCCCAAGATAAGGCTGCTAAGTAACACTTATGAGACCACTTCCCGAGTTATCGAAGCTGAGAGAATATTACGCGTCGTTCCTGAGGTTGCAGAAGGGCTTGTCGCGGCACACCGTCGAGGCCTACGGCTTCGACCTCGACAAGCTGCTGGACTACGCGGAGACGGAGGGCGTGGGCATCGCGGAAATAACCTACGACCATTTGCAGAGCTTCCTGGCCGACCTACACGACCTTGGCATCTCCACGACCTCGCAGGCGCGGATCGTGTCGGGAATAAAGAGTTTCTTTCATTTCCTGAAACTGGAAACCTTCATCGAGGAGGATCCGACGTTCCTGCTCCAGACACCGCGCAAGGGGCGCCGGCTCCCGGAGGTGCTTTCGGTTGAGGAGATCGACGCGATGATCGACTGCGTGAACCTGGAGGACCCGCTGGGGCGCCGCAACCGGGCGATGATCGAGACGCTCTACGGCTGCGGGCTCCGCGTCAGCGAGCTTGTCGACATGCAGCTGTCGCAGCTCTTCCTCGACGAAGGGTATATCCTCGTCAGGGGGAAGGGCGACAAGGAGAGGATCGTGCCGGTCTCGCCTCTTGCCGCGAGGCTCGTCACGGAATACATCGCCACCGACAGGGGCGATGTGGCACCGGCGCCTCCCGACAGGAACACGCTCTTCCTTAACAGGCGGGGGCGGCGGCTCACGCGGCAGATGGTGTTCATAATCATCCGCGACCTCGCGGCGCTCGCGGGAATACGCAAGCGGATATCTCCCCACACGCTCCGCCACTCTTTCGCGACGCACCTCCTTGAAGGTGGCGCCAACCTGAGAGCTATCCAGCAGATGCTCGGCCACGAGTCGATCGCCACGACCGAAATCTATCTCCACCTTGACAGCTCGACCCTGCGGGAGCAGATCCTCACTCACCATCCCCGGAATCTCAGGCCCCGTTAGGCGCGGCTTCCGGTTTTACGGCGGCGAGGTCCGGTGGGGTAGGGGAGTGCCCTGTTTTGGGGCTTTTTGCTCGCGGCGGGAGCGTCCGTGTGGCCGGGCGTTTTGAAAAATCGCGCCCATTCCGCCCCAAATAGCGTTGTTTTCTGCCGCAAACGGCGGATTGCCAGCGTTTTGCCATCGAATCGCGCCTGTCGGCGTTTTTTTGCTGAAAAATCGTGCGGGAACCGGTGCATGCCGTCCCGGCCTATCCTGCCGGCCTCGCGCTTCTTATTGGAAACTTTCGCGCAGAAACCGGCGGAGGTTCCGGGAGCAGCTGCGGAATTTGGCATTGATTCTCAGGAAAAAATTTTATACCTTTGTAGGTATTTTTCGATTTTCGCATGGCAACGAATTTTCAATGGATCACGCAGGGGTCGGCAGAGATGCCACCCTTGGACTTCCCGCTTGTGGAACAGTGGGTGCGCGCCGTCGCGGAGAGCCGCGGGCGCGTCCCCGGTCCGCTGACATACATCTTCTGCGACGACGAGCGCATACTGGAAGTCAACAGGCGGTTCCTCAACCATGACTATTACACCGACATTATAACCTTTGACGACTGCCGCGGCAAGCTGCTGCGCGGCGATATGTTCATATCGCTCGACACCGTGGCCTCGAACGCCGCCATGCGCGGAGAGGACTACGGCCGCGAGCTGCTAAGGGTCGTCATCCACGGCATACTGCATCTCTGCGGGATAAACGACAAGGGTCCCGGTGAGCGCGAGATTATGGAAGCTGCTGAGAATCAGTCGCTTGCTATACTCGATGAAATCGCGGCGAGTGAACGGCGGGTGCCTTTTGACCCCAATGGGGCAAAAGGGGTTACCGACTCCTCTTTTATGGAAACCGGTGAGCGTGCCGCCGACAAAGAGCTTTGGAAAACCGCCGGCGTGGCCGACCGCGAGGTCTGGAAGACCGCCCGCGAGGCCGACGGCGAGTTGAAGGATACCGAAAAGCATTTCTGACCCTATGAGATTCGACTACGACGTCATAGTTGTCGGTGCCGGCCATGCCGGTTGCGAGGCAGCCCACGCGGCGGCCCGGCTCGGCGCGCGCACGCTGCTGATAACGATGGATCTCGACAAGATCGCCCAGATGAGCTGCAACCCCGCCGTGGGCGGGATCGCGAAAGGGCAGATTGTTAGGGAAATCGACGCCCTCGGTGGTATGATGGGGATCGTCACGGACCGAACGGCACTGCAATTCCGTCTGCTCAACCGGTCGAAAGGGCCGGCGATGTGGAGTCCGCGCGCCCAGAGCGACCGAGTCCGTTTCTCGCGTCTGTGGCGTAGCATCCTCGAAAACACCCAGGGGCTCAACCTGTGGCAGGACTCTGTCGCAGAGCTCCTTTTCGACGAGGGGAACCGCCGCGTGAGGGGCGTGAGGACTGCCCTGGGGGTGGAGTTCGCCGCCGGGTCGGTGGTGCTCACCAACGGCACTTTCCTCAACGGCCTGATGCATATCGGGCGCGTCCAGATTCCCGGAGGGCGCTGCGCCGAGCCCGCCTCGCGGGGCATAACCGAGCAGTTGCGCTCGATAGGCTTCGTCGCCGACCGCATGAAGACCGGCACGCCGGTGCGCGTCGACGGACGGTCGGTCAAATGGGAGCTCACCACCCCCCAGGAGCTTGAAGAGGATTTCCACAAGTTCTCATATCTTCCTGGCTCGCGGCGCGAACTGACGCAGCGGCGCTGCTATACGATATACACCAATGAGCGCACCCACGAGGTGCTGCGCCGCGGACTTCCTGACTCGCCGCTCTACAACGGGCAGATCCAGAGCATAGGCCCCCGCTACTGCCCATCGATCGAGACCAAGATAGTGACTTTCGCCGACAAGGCGGAGCACCAGCTGTTCCTCGAGCCGGAAGTGGAGGAGGGGCAGGAATTCTACCTTAACGGCTTTTCGTCGTCGCTCCCGATCGACATACAGATCGAGGCGCTGAAAACGATCCCGGCGCTCGCCGACGTGCGCATCTACCGTCCAGGTTACGCTATCGAATACGATTTCTTCGACCCGACGCAGCTCTACCACACACTCGAAACAAAGCTCGTCGACAGGCTGTTTTTCGCCGGCCAGATCAACGGCACCACGGGCTACGAGGAGGCGGCGGGGCAGGGCCTCGTCGCCGGAGCCAACGCCGCGCTGAAAGCCCTCGGCAGGGATGAAGAGCTGCGCCTCGGACGCGACGAGGCGTATATAGGCGTGCTGATCGACGACCTGGTGACCAAGGGGGTCGACGAGCCTTACCGCATGTTCACGTCGCGTGCCGAATACCGCATACTTCTGCGCCAGGACGACGCCGACGCACGTCTCACGCCGATGGCCGCGGCGCTGGGTCTGGCGTCGGAAGAGCGCCTGCGGCTGCTGGAATCCAAGCTGGCCGCGCGCGACGCCCTGATCGGCTTCATCAGGGACCACGGCGTGAAAGCCGCCATCATGAATCCGCTGCTCGAAGCGCTGAACGTAGAGCTGGGTTACGCGGGCACTCCCTACGAGATAACGCCCCTGCGCGAGGGATGCCGGCTGGAGGCGCTCGTGCTGAGGCCGCAGCTCTCGATAACGCTCCTCGCGGAGGTTTACGCACCGTTGCGCGAACGCCTATCAGAGATAGAGGGGGAGCGTAGGAGCGAGATCGTGGAGGCCGCGGAGGTGCTCGTGAAGTATGACGGGTATATCCGCCGCGAGCGCCAGACGGCGGAGAAGCTGACACGTCTCGACGGCATAAGGATACGCGGGAAGTTTGATTACGCCGCGATTTCCTCTCTTTCGACCGAGGCGCGCCAGAAGCTCGCGAGGATCGATCCGGAGACAATAGGGCAGGCGTCGCGCATCCCCGGGGTGTCGCCCGCCGACGTAAACATCCTGCTTCTGCTTAGCGGGCGCTGAAAGCGGGGGCGCTCCCCGGCTGTTCCACGTGGAACGCTGCCAAGCGCCGGGAAGTTAGCGCGTTGCGCTCCCCGCGGCTCCCGCGAGAAATTGAACAACAACTTAAAAACACAGATATGGAATACATCAAGTCAAGAATCCGCGACATCTACGATTTCCCCAAGAAGGGGATCGTGTTCAAAGACCTGACGACGGCTTTCAAGGACCCGCGCGCCCTTCACATCCTCGGCTGGGATCTCAGCCAGCTGTACCGCGACAAGGGGGTGACGAAGGTTGTCGGTATAGAGAGCCGCGGCTTCATCTGCGGCTCGATCCTGGCTTTCGAGCTGGGAGCGGGCTTTGTGCCGGTCCGCAAGCCGGGCAAGCTCCCCGCCGACACCCTCACGGCTTCCTACGACAAGGAGTACGGCAAGGATGTCATCGAGATCCACCGCGACGCGATTTCGGAGGACGACATCGTGGTGATCCACGACGATGTGCTGGCGACTGGGGGAACCATGGCCGCGGCTGTCGAGCTGGTGAAGCGTATGAATCCCCGCAAGATCTACGTCAACTTCATCATCGAGCTGACGGCTTTGGAGGGGCGCAAGGCGCTCCCCGCCGATGTGGAGGTGTCCTCGCTGATCCAGTACTGAGGTCTGGCTTCGGTTCCGCCCGAAGTTTTCCCGCATGAAGTTTTCCTCGGATGAGGTTTTCGCGGCGGGGCGCGCCTGGTTGTGGCGCGCCCCGCCGTTTGTCCCCGCCGTTTGTCCCCTCACATACCGTTTGTTCTCCCCTGCCGCGGACTATCCCCCTTGATGCGGATGCGATGTATCGCGTCCCTACCCCCGGCGCCGGCCCCGCCTCCCAGTGCGCGAGGCGGAAGCCGAGCGAGGAATCAACCCGTAGGGACGCGGCGTGCCGCGTATAACCGGCCCTTCTTCATAGTTCTTTCTTCCATTCATTCCTTCTTTTCTTTATATTTTTCTTTTAGCGGCGCTGTTTCAGTCCTATTTACAGCTTTTCTTCCGTTCTTTTGGCGGGCCCAAAAGAACCAAAAGGCCGAGGGCGCGGCGGAAAGCGCCGGACGGGGGCTTTACCGCTCCGCGGCGGCGACGGCGGAACTCGCTGCGCTCAAACACCGCCGTCGGCTCCCGCCGCTCCGCTGGCCCCCGTCCCGCTTTCCGCAATGCGCCCGCCATCCGGGTGAGCGCTGATTCCGATGTCCGCTATGATTGCCCGGTGTAATTGCCCGTCCTGATTGCCCGTTATGATTGTGTGTTATGATAAATGCCTGTTATGCTATGGGTGCCGGGTGTTAAATGAGAGATGTGTTAACAATGATTAACACACTGGGAGAGGGGCTAAATGTGAAAGTTTGTTTAATTTTGCGGATTAAAACAAACGGCGGGAGGTACGTTCTGTGTTCCGTTCCGGCGTTTGCAGGCAAGCGGCGTATATGGCCGCCAAGGACTTTAACTGACGGACTTTAACCAAATAATCCAAACATAACATGAGAAAAATCTTTACTCTCATGCTGTCGCTGCTGGCCTTGTGCCTCCCGGCGGCAGCTCAAACCGCGCAACCTGACGTGGTGTTGACGTTCAGGGCAACCGGAACAGGAACAACGGCCATTGCTTCAAAAGACTTTTTCAGTAAAGTGCTTGCTGAGAGTTGCGCTTCATATGTTTCATCTGCTACGCTGTCTGGAATATATCCTTCTGCGACTGCTGGTTTGGAAGCTGTAAAGGTGGGTGCGAATTCGGGAAAGGGAATCTTGACGATCGCACTCGCCGAGCCATACCAAAAAGCGATCTCACAAATTATTATCGAAGCCAAAAGGTTTAATGCCAAAGGCTCTCCATCTGTCGCCATTAACGACCTATCTTCATCTTCTTCACTTCCAAGCTCTTCCAGCGATTTTGGAGAAATGATTTTCTCAGGGTTTGGGGAAAATTATAAAGATATCACCATTACAAATGGTTCAACTGGCGCAATTCTGTTAAAGTCGATTTCGATATACTTCAAGACGGAGTTGGAACAGGTGGCCGCGCCAGTGATCAGTTGCGAGGGGAACGTGGTGACGATCGGTTGCGCGACGGAGGGAGCCTCGGTGGTTTATTCTGTCGACGGTTCGGAGCCGTCGGAGGCTTATGACGGGCCGTTCGCGATTACGGAGACTTGCACCGTCAGGGCCAAGGCCACCAAGGAAGGTATGGCCGGCAGCGAGGTTGCCGAAAAGGAGTGTGTCTACGAGGCTCCGGCGGTGAAGCCGGGGACGCCGGTGGTGAGTGTCGGCGGTGCGGTTGTCGCCGGGGAGGAGTTCTCGGTTGACTATGGCACCAAGGTGTCGGTGAGCGCCGAGAACGCGACGTCGCTGCGCGTGGAGTACGGCAGCGAGAGCCAGGTTGTCGAGGGTAACACTTATGAGTTTGCGGCTACCGCCGACGAGACCTATATTGTCACCCCCCTCAACGACAAGATGCCCGAAAGGGATCAGGAGGGTGACGCCGCGATGTTCACCATCGCGATCAACGCTCCCGAGATTCTGGCGGTGATGAACGGGGAGGCCGCTATCAAGGAATACGGCTCGATCGTGGCCAAGGCCGGTACGGAGATCACCGTCGAGACTAAGAGCTGCGCGGAGATCACGGTCGACAACGATGGTTTCGCCGTGGCTGTGACCGACGGCAAGTTCGCGATCGCCAACGAGGGGAGCTACATCATCACCGCCTCCAACCCGGCCCGCCAGGAGAAGGCCGAGTGGATGTTCGAGGTGACCATTCCCGAGGAACCCGAGTATGAGGTCAACGAGACGCTGAGCTGGGATATAACTGGCGTGGCGAATGGCAATGCCGCGACAGCGAATTGCGACACGAGGCTGAACAAGGGCGATGGTAGCGCTAACGGAGACTGGACGGCTATTGCTACCAAATGCTACTCCGGGTCAAACAACGGCGCTCAGCTCGGTTCGGGCTCCGGCCCGTTCGTAAACGGCACGCTGACTCTTTCCGGCTCGGATATTCCGGCCGACGCGACCATCACGGCTGTGAGCATGAAGGGTATTCCCGGCAATGTCGATATGGCGTGGGAGCTGTCTGTCAACGGTGTCAAGGCTGACGGGCAGATAAATTTCCCCAAAGCTGGCACAAACTATGGTAAGGCAAACCATCAGACAAAGACCATCGACGGGCTGGAGCTCGCGGGTAACGAGATTGTGCTGACCATGGTTTCCGCCGGAGGCGACAAGGCGTTCTATCTGTCGGGGATTTCGGTTAGCTACTATGTGCTGGCGGAGCCTGAGGCGCCGTCGTTCGTCAAGGACGAGGTTATGCAGGAGGGCTCTACGATTGTCTACACAGTGAAGCACGGCAAGATCCATTACCATATCGAGGACGCTTCCGCCGCGAACGGCTCGATGCTCCGCGTGAGCGCCCCGACCGACGGCTGGACTGAGGCCAAGGAGAACGGCGGCAAGCAGTTTACCTACGAGTATGCCGCCGGCAGCAATCACAATATCTATGTCAAGAACGTGGTCAACGGCAAGGAGGCTCTCGGCGAGGCGATCAATGTCAACACTTCCGGCATTGTCACCGGGGTCGAGGATGTGGCCGCCGAAGGTGCCGCTGGCGTCCGCGAGCTGTACAATCTGCAAGGCGTGCGCGTAAGCGAGGCTGACGCGGTCCCGGGCGTGTATATCGAGCGCCGGGGAGGCAGGGTGGCCAAGGTGGTTCTCTGACGCTTGGCGCGTGAAATACCAAGAGGGTGTGTCATAATGGCCCATCTGGGTCGTCGCTTGAAGGATTCAGCCTCGGTCACAATCTTCAGATTGCTCCCGTCGGCCTCACCTCCAAGCTCCTACCATCTGAACCATTCTGACAGCACCCTCCCATCCGGGTACAAAGCAAGGCTCTGTGTCGAAATTAGACACAGAGCCTTGCTTGTTTAGGGGGGACGCTTGGCGAGGCTTCGCCTCGCCAAGCGTGGGGAGCGGGGGGCGGGTTCTTCGCTCGGCTTCCGCCTCGCGCACGGGGTGGGGAGGCGGGTGTTTAGGGAATTTTATGGGCGCGGATTGTTAATAGTATTGGAATATCGCGTAACTTTGTTACCCGGCACCGGGCGCTCTTGGCTGGCCTGGTGTCATATTAGGTTTTAAATCAATTGGTTAAAGACGAAAAAGGATGCTATATAAAAGACATTATATAAAGAGTCTCTTATATGAAGAATCTTATATAAAAAGATATTATATTCGACATTAGAAAGATTTATATTAAAGATATTATATTATGGAAAAGATTGAACCTGGAAAATATGTTGAGATGGGATATGACCTGTACCGCGTTGACGCCGACGGCAGCGAGACTCTCGTCCACCAGACCGACTCCGAGGACCCGGAAAAGGTGGTGTTCGGTGTGACGCGCGGTATGATCGTGCCTCTGGAAAAGGCTATCGAGGGGCTTGAGAAGGGGGGCGAGTTCGATGTGCGCGCTACCGCGGATGAGGCTTTCGGGCCTTACGACCCCGACCAGGTCGCGGAGCTGGAGCGCGACATCTTCCTGGTTGACGGGAAGTTTGACGAGGATGTTATCAAGCCGGGTGCTGTGCTCCCGATGATGACCGCCGACGGCTACCGCATCAGCGGCCTTGTGAAAGAGGTGACGAAGACCCATGTCAAGCTCGACTTCAACCATCCGTTAGCGGGGAAGGATGTGCGCTTCAAGGGGAAGATTCTGGAAGTGCGCGACGCCACGGCCGAAGAGCTTAAACCGGCCGGCGGGTGCGGCTGCGGTGGCGGTGGCTGCTGCGGCGACCACGAAGGTGGCTGCGACGATGGGTCCTGCGGGTGCGAGCACGGCGGTTGCTGCTGACTCGGGCGGTTTCCGCGGGCTCACCTGCGGTTCGCCACGGTGGTGACACCCGGGCTTCGCGGAAGAGGGCGGCTTGCAGAAGGCCGCTCGCCTCTGGCTCGCTCCACCCGACATATCAGTGAACTGCCGGACAGAGCCTGGATGACGGGAGGATGGCGGGGAATGACGGGAAGAAAGGCCCCGGAGATCTGCCGGATTGGAATTGGCGGGTTGATGAATTGAAAAGAATTGTTTATGAGAAAGTTACTGATAGCGGTTGCCGCCGGAGGCATGCTTGCCGCGGCCGGAGGGGCGTTGGCGGGGAAGGCCGAGACGCGCAGCCCGAAGGGGGAGATTTCGCGGAACCTGGATATTTTCGCCTCGGTCTACAAGGCGTTGCAGACGAACTATGTGGACACTGTCGACGCGGAGAAGTCGATCAACACGGCTATCTCGGCGATGCTCGACGAGATCGACCCGTATACCGAGTATTTCCCGGAAAAGGAGCAGGAGGAGCTGCTGACGATTTCGACGGGGGAGTACGGCGGCATAGGCTCCTATATTCAGCAGCGTGACTCGTTCACCATCATCTCGGAGCCTCGCGAGGGGAGTCCGGCGCAGCGCGCGGGGCTTCTTCCGGGCGACAGGATTCTGATGATCGACGGGGACACGGTGAAAGGTCTCGGGAGCGACAAGGTATCGAAGCGGCTGAAAGGCCAGGCGGGGACGGAGGTCAAGGTCACGGTTATCCGTCCGTACGCGGGGGATGATTCCGTGAGGACCATCGCCGTGACCCGCGAGAAGATCGAGGTCGACCCTGTGCCGTACTACGGGGTCCAGCGGGGCGACATCGGCTATATCCAGCTTGTGACTTTCAACGAGAAGACCTACGACAAGACCCGGGACGCGTTACGCGAGCTGAAGGCCGACCCCCGGGTGAAGTCGATTGTGCTCGACCTTCGCGGCAACGGGGGCGGGCTGCTGGAGAGCGCCGTGAAGGTGGCGAGCCTTTTCGTGCCGAAGGGCACGGAGGTGGTTCGGACGCGCGGCCGCGGGCTTCTGAACGAGAAGATCTACAAGACGACCACGAAGCCGGTCGACACGGAGATTCCTCTGGCGGTGCTTGTGAACGGGTCGTCGGCGTCGGCGTCGGAGATTGTGAGCGGCGCTTTGCAGGATCTTGACAGGGCCGTGATCGTGGGTGAGCGGTCGTTCGGCAAGGGGCTTGTGCAGTCGACCTCTCAGGTGCCCTACAACGGCCTTCTGAAAGTGACGATCGCGAAGTACTACATACCATCGGGGCGTCTGATCCAGGCTATCGACTACTCGCGCCGCAATCCCGACGGTAGCGTGGCGCGGATTCCCGACTCGCTGACGACGGTGTGGCACACGCGCGCCGGGCGCGAGGTTCGCGACGGGGGCGGGATCACGCCCGATGTGAAGGTGGAGTATCCCGAGGGGAACCGGCTGGTCTACAACATCGTGCGCGACAATTGGAGTTTCGATTTCGCCACGCGCTACGCCACGCGGCATGACTCGGTGCCGAGGCCGGAGGATTTCGAGGTGACGGACACTATCTTCAACGAGTTCAAGGGGTTCATCGACCCGGAGAAGTTTGAGTATGACCGCATGTGCGAGGTCGTCATGGAGCAGCTGGAAAAGGCTGTCGAGACCGAGGGGTACATGAACGAGAATGTGCGGGCGCAGCTCGACACGCTCAAAGCGACGCTGCGGCACGACCTCGACCACGACCTCGACCTGAACCGCGAGTGGATCAGCCGCTACCTGGCGGGTGAAATACTGCAACGCTACTATTTCAGCCGCGGCGCTACGATTGAGGCGCTGAAACATGACCAGGACCTCGATTCGGCGGCCCGCGTGCTGCAAACGCCGGGGAGGTACGGGGAGATTCTGAAGCCGAAGGCCTGAGGATAAAGGGCCGCCGGGAAATTTTGACCGGGCAGGGCGCGCCGCTCGGCTTCGCCTCGCTCCACCTGACATTCGCGGGGGGCGCCGTGCGGCAGGTATACGCGGCGCGCCGCGTCCCTACTATGGGGCAGGGCGCGCCGCTCGGCTTCGCCTCGCCACGGTGCGGAGCGAGGGGGAGGGGGCGTTTGGGGAAGGATTTGGGGTGAATGGGATGGTTTGGCGGGAAAAGTTTGCGGATTTCGGGGGAAAAGCGTATCTTTGCGCGCTAATGCCCTTATATTGACGAAATAATATAAAAAACAAAATAAACCGTTTGTCATTAGATGTCAACACTTGAATCAATCCGCCAGCGGCCCGTCCTGATCATCTCGATCCTGGGTGTGGCACTGCTGCTGTTCATCCTGACGGCTGTTGACCGTCCGCAGGAGCTCTTCTCCGACAACCACACCGTCGTGAAGGTCGACGGTCAGAAAATCGACTATATGGAATACCAGCGCCGGGTGGAGGAGCAGCAGGAGCAGCTCCGCCAGCAGGGTTACACGAACCTCGACGCGGCGCAGGTGCAGCAGTATACCTTGCAGCAGATGGTCAACGAGGCACTCATGAACCAGGAGATCGAGCGCCTGGGGCTGAAGGTGACCGATAAGGAGCTGACTTCGGCGCTGCTTGGCGACACTCCTCATCCCTATGTGGGCCAGATGCTTCGCCAGATGGGTGTTCCCTCGGCTCAGATGCTTTACGACTACGCCTACAATCCTTCGAAGAACGGGGTTGACGCGCAGCAGGCGCAGCAGCTCCAGGGAATGTGGAAGGCGCTGGAACAGGACACAGAAAAACTGCTGTTGCAGCAGAAGTTCATGAGCATGTTCACAGGAGCTCTGACGGCCAACAAGCTTGACGCGAAGGCCGTCTACGAGGATAACGCCTCGACCTCGACCATCGCCTACGCGAAGGCCGACTTCTCGCAGCTCAAGGACGATGACTTCCCCGTGAGCGACAGCGAGATCAGCTCGCTCTACAACCAGGAGAAGAACCGCTACCGCATCACGGAGCCGCAGACGGTTATTTCCTATGTGACCGTCGACATCGCTCCCTCGGAGGCCGACCGCCTCGCCGCGGAGAAGGAAGTCGAGGGCGCCGTGGCCGCCCTGAAGGCCCAGGAGGGCACAGAGGGTATCGCGGCCGACTCGAAGTTCTACGTCAACCGCGTGAGCGCCACCGCGTCGAAGCTGGCCTCGAACCTCAAGAACAACCTCGAGAAGATCCAGGCCGACACGGTGAGCGTCATCTCTACCTACGACAACCGCTATACGATCGCCAAGCTGCTCGGCACCACCACCGCGGTGGATTCGGTGCTTCTCGACATAGCCTATCTCAACGAGGGCGTGAACGCCGACAGCATCATCGCCAGCCTTAACTCCGGGGTGAAGGCCGACAGCATCGCCGCCGTGGCCCAGAAGAACGACAGCGTTTGGGCCTCGATGACCGATCCCTCGATGACGATTCTCCGCGACGAGATCTCGCAGGCCGAGACAGGGCGTTTCTTCGCGCCTAAGAGCGCCGGAGCCAACCCCAACATGGCCATCAAGGTGCGCTCGAAGAAGGCACCCGTGACTGTTTACGACATAGCCGAGGTAACATATGACGTGCTTCCGAGCAATGCGACCGTGAGCAAGCTGAACGACGACCTGCGCAAGTTCCTGGCGGAGAACACCACGACCAAGGCTTTCGAGGAGAACGCCACCAAGGCCGGCTACAGCGCTCTGACAGCGGTTGTGACCCCCTCGAGCCTCTCGGTGAACGGTCTTCCCGAGAGCCGCAACGCCGCGAAGTGGGCGATTGGCGCTAAGAAGGACGAGGTTTCGGGCGTGTTCAAGGACGACAAGGACAGCCGCCTTATGGCCGCCGCCGTCAAGGATGTTTATACGGGCGACTATGTTCCGGCGACGAATCCCGAGGTGCGCGCCTATCTGACCAACAAGATCCGCAACCAGAAGAAGGCCGAGAGCCTTGTGGCCAAGTACCAGGGTAAGGGTAAGAGCGTTGCCGAGTACGCCGCCGCCATGGGCGTGAAGGCCGACACCACGCAGGTAACCTTCGGCCAGGGCTACGTCCGCGGCTTCGGCATGAACGAGGGCGCCCTCCAGGCCAACGTTGCCGTGGCCAAGCAGGGGGAGGTCCGCGGGCCGGTGGCGCTTAACAACTCGGTGGTAGTGTTCGACGTTGTTTCGGTGGCCGAGCAGGGCCGCGCGTTCGACTACGCCAACGACGCGATGGTGTTCAACCAGCGCGAGGGTGTGCAGACCTTCCAGAACCAGCTGTTCAACGTGCTTCTTGGCAACAAGAAGGTGGAGAACCGCGTGCAGAAGTTCTATTCAGAGCGATAACGGGGAGACCGGCGCTCCCGGCCGTAAAAAGGCCGGACGGCGCTTCCTGGCAAAACATACCCCGCCGAGGTGCCGCGAAAGCGGCGGCCGGCGGGGTTGCCTGTTTCCGGGGAGAGGAATAAGTTTTATAAGAATTATAAGTTTTACAAAGGAGCTTGGATTAAAAAAGGAGCTTGGATTAAAAAGGAGAGCTTATGGAAAAGGATAAATCGGACGCGGGGGCCGGGGCTGGCGGTAAGAGGGCGGTTTTCGAACAGGAGTATTTTCTGACGCCGGCGGAGTGCGACCCGCAGGGTAGGATGCCTGTCACGCTTCTGATCAACCGTCTGATAGAGGTGGCGACGCTCCACGCCAACGAGCTGGGGATAGGGTTCGCGTCGCTGGTTGACCGGGGGGAGACGTGGGTGCTGTCGCGGGTCGCGGTGGAGATGGGGCGCTATCCCCGGTGGAACGAGACGTACAGGATCGCGACGTGGGTGTGCTCGATCAACAGGCTGTTCTCGGAACGCGATTTCGAGATTACCGACGGGGAGGGGAGGCCGCTGGGCCACGCCCGGACAGTATGGGCCGTGATGAACACGCATACGCGCCAGGTGGCCGATATAAGCCGCATGGAGTGGATCCGGGAGCTTGTGCCGGACAGGGATTGCCCGATCGCGAAACCGAGCCGCCTGCGGCCTCTGACGGCGTTTGAGAGCCACCCCTACCGTTTTACCTATTGTGACCTTGACTTCAACCGCCACGTCAATTCCTCGCGCTACATAGAGCTTCTGCTAAACCAGTGGGGGCTTGACTTCCACGACCGGCACAGGCTGGAGCGCTTCGAGATCGCCTATATCCGGGAGGCGGTTTACGGGGAAGAGGTGGAAGTGAGGATTTGCGGGGAGCCGGGAGAGGCCGCTCGCCGCGGCTCGCTCCACCCGACATCCAGCGGGGAGGTTTTCCTCGCCGAACTGGCGCACGGGGGCGAGGGGCTTTGCAGGGCGCTGCTGCGGTTCGGGGAGACTGGGGGCGCGGGCTGAATGATGAACGGCTCCGCTGGGGGGATGCAGCGGCGAGCGGCAAGCGGAACCCGGCAGGGTGCGGGAATGGCGGATTATACGCGGCACGCCGCATCCCTACACACAAGGAGGGGAAGAGGGGGAATGGAGGGAAAGAGGGCTATTTTTTCTTTTTTGGGCGCTTGGAGGCGAAGTCGGCGGGGTAGTCGGCGGGGTGGAGGATGGTGCCGTCGGCGAGGCGGACGCGGGTGGAGAGGGCGCGCTCTCCCTCGCGGAGGGTTATGACGCGGACGCCGGGCTTGCCGAGGTGGTTGTAGACGGTCTTGCCGCCGGAATATCGGCCGTAGGCGAGGAGGATGTTCCAGTAGGTCGTGGCGAAGTCGTTGTCGTGGTCGTGTCCGAAGAATACGCCGAAGACGTCGCCCTGCTCCTTTATGGCGGTGAACATTCCGGAGTTCATCCTGGGGCAGCAGATGTCTTCGCCGTGTGTTCCGGCGATGTATGAGTCGGTCTGCGACCAGGCGTATTCCATCTCGGGAAGGGGTATGTGGAAGAACATCAGTGAGGGGAGGGGCTTTCCGCCGTTGAGTTCGGTGTAACGGGTGGAGTTTGCCTTGTACCAGACGATCTGTGGGGTCGTGAGCCAGGCGTATTTGCCGGTGTTCTTGATGTATGAGCCTTCGTGGGAGTCGAGGAGGTAGAGGACGGAGGCTACGCGGGAGGTGTCGGCGGCGGAGCGTATCTCGATGGTGTAGTCGGGGGATGGAATTCCGCGGCGGTCGGGGGCGAGGCATCCGGGTATTGAGCGCATTAGGTCGTAGCTCTCGGGTAGGGAGAGGTCGAACTGGTGGTCGTGGTTGCCGAACACGAAGGCGAAGGGGAGGCCTCGGTCGACGAGGGGGGCTGTGAGGGCTGTGAGGGCTTCGGCGACGCCGTCGGCGTAGACCTGGTCGCCGGTGAAGATGACGAGGTCGGGCTGCTCGGCGTCGAGGGCGGAGGCGATGTTGTCGACGGCGGTGCGGGAGGCTGACTTGCCTGCTTTATAGTGAGTGTCGGTTACCTGGAGGATCTTGAAGGAGCCGTCGGGGCGGAAGGCCAGGGGGGCAGGCTCCCGGGCGGGGAGAGGGAGAGCCATGGCGGGGAGGATGAGGGCGGCGAGGAGGGATTTGAGGGGTTTCATTTGTCTTTCGGGAGGGTTGGTTGGGGATTCGCGGGGATTCGCAGGGATTCCGCCCCGCGCACGCGACGGAAGGCCGCTCGCCTTCGGCTCGCTCCACCCGACAGCTTACGGGAGAGGGAGGAGAGAGACGCTCGGCTTTGCCTCGCCACGGTGGGGAGGGTTCACGGAGGGATGGAGAGACGAGGGGAGAGCGGATTATACGCGGCACGCCGCGTCCCTACAGGCGGGGAGGCAGGAGACGGGGAGAATGAGCGGCGGAGGCTGGCGGGGCGCAGGGAGGAAGAGGCGGGGAGGGGCCCAGGGAGGGCGGAGGGGAGATCAGGGCTCCATGACGACGCGGAGGCCGTTGATGGAGTCTTTCTCGCGCTCGGCGATGCGGCGGCGGTAGGCGCAGCGGAGTGGCTCGGCAGAGTTGTCCATCCAGGAGCCGCCGCGGCGGACGCGGTTCTCGGTGCGCTTGCTGTCGAGGGGGTTGGTCTTGGGGAGCTTGTCGTAGCTTCCCTTGAAGTCCTGGCAGTACTCCCAGACGTTGCCGCTCATGTCGTAGAGGCCGATCCCGTTGGGCTTCTTTGACTTGACGGGGTGGGGGCGGGAGTTGGAGTTCTTCATGTACCAGCCGACTTCGCCGGCGGTGTCGGAGCCGGAGTATTTTGTGGGCTTGAGGTTCTGGCCTCCGCGGGCGGCGTATTCCCATTCGGCCTCTGTGGGGAGGCGGAACTTGCGTCCTGTGACGTTGCTGAGGGCCTGCACGAATTTAACGGCGTCGAGCCATGAAATATTTTCCACGGGGTTGTCGGGATTCTTGAAAAGGGAGGGGTTTTCGCCCATTACTTTCTCGTAGAGGGCCTGGGTGACTTCGGTCTGGCCGATGTAGAAGTCGTTTGTGAGGTTTATCCAGCGTACGGGCTGCTCGTCTTTCTCCTCGCTGTGCTGGTCTTTGGTTGCTCCCATCTGGAAGCGGCCTGAGAGGACTTTGACGAGTGTGAGAGGTACGCCTGTGGCGTCGTCGGGGACGTTGATCGTGATGGTCTCGACGGGGAAGTCGCCCGCGGCGGCCTCGTCGCCGGCTCCTTTGGGGGCGACGGTCATGTGGTAGGTGAAGAGGCTCTTGACGGGGTCGAACTGCAAGCGGAGCGGGAGGAAGCTGGAGGTTTGGATTGTGAGTTTGTCGGTGCCCTGCGGGAGGTAGAGCCAGTAGACTCCGCCTTTGTTCTCGGATTTCACCACGTCGCCCTCGAATACGGGGTCGCTGGCCACGAGGCCGAGCTTTACGAGGGCGCAGGCGTTGCCGTTGGCGTCGTATTCCTTGAACTGGGCGGCGGAGAGCTCGGAGGTTTCGTTGAACTCGATCATTTCGAGCTCCTGGGCGCGGAGGGGGAGTGTTATGGCCGCGAGGATGAGGGCGGCGAGGAGTTTTCTCATATGGGGTGGTGGTTTTAGTTTGCGGGGGGATTGGGGCTCGGCTTCGCCTCGCCACGGTGGGGAGGGCTGACGGGGACCGCTCGCTGAAGCTCGCGGAACCTGACAGGCAGGGCCGGGTAATTATACGCGGCACGCCGCGTCCCTACCAAAGAGGGGGGCGCGGGTCAGAGGACGGGGATGTCCTTGGGGCCGAAGGGGGTTTCGCCGTATGGCTGCCAGGTGCGGACGAGGATCTGAGGCTGGTCCTCGTCGGTGAAGTCCCAGACGAGTACGACGATGCCTTCGTCGGAGTAGCCTTTGGTGTGCCATTTCTGGGAGAGGGTGACGTAGTAGTAGTCGGGCTTGGCGGGGTGCTGGAGTACGCGGTAGTCGTCGAAGACGACGTTGATGTAGGAGTTACGCTTGAAGACGCGGCGGAGGCCGTCGAGGTACTGGCGCTTGTTCTGCTGTGTGTAGACGACCTTGGAGGTGGCGGGGAATTCGGGTCCTCGGCGGCGCTCGGTGATGACCTTGCCGGTGATTATGAGGGCGTAGTCGGAGAAGATGTCCTCCATGAAGGGGAGGTTCTTGGTGTTGTAGGCGTTCTTGAATTTCTCGCACCAGTCGATGATCTGCATGCGGCGGTCGACTTCGCTGACGGTGTTTCCCTCGGCGAGCATGCGGGCGTACTCGGTGTTCTCCATGGCGAAGTTTATGTCGTCGATGGCGCCGGAGGGCGCGAAGTCGATTACGAGCTCGCGGCGTGAGCCGGAATCGTAGGAGTCGTCGAGGGGGAACATGGTCAGGCCGATGTTGCGGAGCTGGAAGCCGCGTGTGGCGCCGGAGGATTTGCGGCGGGTTATGCAGTGGTCGACGATGAAGTCGTCCTCGGTTGAGAAGTGGACGTTGTTCCAGGAGGCGGCGAGGGATTCGATGGCGGCGTTCGAGATGTCGATTCCGGCGAAGTTGATGTCGGTGTTCTGCGCTTTGGCGGCGTTGACGGCGGTGAGGAGCTTCGAGACGTTCTGCTCCATTTTTGCCTTGAGGGCGGGGTTGTCGATGCCGTCGGAGAACTGGAACTCGACGACACCGGCGCGGATGCCGAGCGCGCAGAGGAGGACCACTAAGAGGGTTGATAGTTTTTTCATATGATGATCGGTGTTTTTATCGGGATGTTTCAGAATGTGAACCATATGGCGGGGCTTCCGGAGAATGAGGAGAGGGTGGCGGAGGTGTCTGAGCGGAAGTCGCGGCGGGCGCCTGAGGGGTCTTCGGGGGAGAGGAGGGCTTTGATTCCGGCGGCGGGGTCGCCGATCACCCAGTAGGCGGCGCCCCGGTCGGGGCAGTCGGTGACGAGGCCGAAGGCTTTTACTTTCTTGATCTGCGAGAAGAAGCCGAGGAGGGAGGATGCTTCTGTGATGTCTTTGGCTTTCAGCAGCTCCTGGATTACCTCGAGCTGCCAGAGCGGGATGGGGGAGGAAGTCTGGGCCTGGACGGCTCGCTGAAGCTCGCCGCACTCGACAGGCCGCGCCGGGGAGGGAGCTGGGGAAGGAGCTGGGGAAGGGGCAGGGGAGGGAGTTGGGGCTTCCTGGCTTGCTCGCTCGGCTTCCGCCTCGTGCACGGGAGGGGCTGGAGCCGGGATTGGGGTTGGGGGCGGAGCCGTGGCGGCCAGGGCGGGGGAGACTGCCGGGGTGGGCGGGGCTCCGCCGGTGATTTCGGCGATGGAGATGTAGGAGAGGACGCGGGTGTGGTCGCCGCGGAGCATGCGGAGGTGCTTTATGCCGGCGAGGACGGCGGGGGAGAGCGGTGTGCCGGGGTGGTTTGCGGCGAGGTATTCGTTCACGCGGTTTATGAGGAGGAGGTCGGCGTTCTCGAGGGCATGGCGGGGGTCCTGGGTGGTTGATTCCTCGGAGAGGTATTCTTTGTTCAGCTTCATCTGGGCGAACTCCTTCGCGGTGTTGAGGGGTGCGCCGTCGGGTGTCTGGGCTGCCACGGCGGCGTGGAGGGCCAGGAGTGTGGCGGCTATGATTAACTTTCTGAGCATGGCGGTTTTCTCTACTGGGCGTTTTCGTCGAATAGTGACAGGATGCGGGAGAGGGGTATGTAGGCGGTCAGGCGGGCGTCGACTTTGCCTGAGAGGTTTTCGATGTTTTCGGGGTTGAGGCGGATGCGTATGGAGTGGCAGTAGCCCATCGAGGGGTCGCTTGCCATGAGGAGGCAGGTGTGGCGGCCGTCGTGACGGACTTCGGACAGGCCGAAGAAGAGGCGGCATCCTTGCTGGCGGAGGTGGCGGAGGAGGGGGTTGAGGGGGATGGGTATTCTGACTTTCTCCCGGTCGAGGGTCGTGTAGGATAGGTCGAGGATGAGGTTGTTGGGTATTTCGGCGGTTGTGAGGATGTTGGAGAGGGTTTCTACGGGGTATTGGCGGGGGTTGTTGACGGGGATGGAGTCGATGGGGGAGAGGTATAGGTTGTTGTTGATGTCGGGGGTGAAGAGGAAATCGCCGGGGATTGCCAGGGGGAGGGTTCGCGCTCGCTCGGTTTCCGCCTCGCGCGCGTCGGGGGTTGAGGTGGAGGAAGAGGAGGGAGCAGCTCGCTGAAGCTCGCTGAACCCGACAGGGGCGGAGGAGGGGAGAGCGGGGGAAGAGGGAACGGAGGAGGGGGCGGAAGAGGAAGAGGGGAGGGAGGGAGAGGGGTGGCTGGAGGCGAGGGAGCGGAGGAAGGAGATGAGGCGTGTTTCGCGCTCGGCGGGGGTCTGGCGGGTGAGGAGGAGGTGGTCGATGGGGAATGAGATGGCGTAGACGGGCGCGCCGAGGGTGTCGCGCCATTCGAGGCGGTAGTGGCGGCCGAGGCGGGTGGCGACGGAGACTGAGAGGGGGACGCCTTCCGCGGTGGTCAGGGGGCCTTTGGCGGCCACGATGGATGGCAGGGAGGCGATGGGGCCTCCTTCGGTTATCACGCCGTCCTGGAAGAGTTTTTCCTCGATTGCGCGGTCGGCAGGGAGGCCGGCGGCGGCTTCCGCGGCGTACAGCTCGACGAAGCGGTAGGCGGGGGATGAGAGGGAATCGGGGAAGAGGCGGTGGGCCTCCGCCAGGGGGGCGGCGGGGTGGCTGGGTTGGGATGAGACAACGGCAGGGGGCTCCGCGGCCCAGGTGATGAGCCGCGGAACCAGGAGTGCTGCCGCTATTGTCTGCTTTAAGTTCATGGATTGGTGGTTGTCTGGCCCCGGGGAAGCCGCTCGCCTTTGGCTCGCTCCACCCGACAGTCCGCGGGGGAGCGGAGGAGAGGCGGAGGGAGGAACAGCTCGCTGAAGCTCGCTGAACCCGACAGGGGCGGATGAGGGGTTGGCGGCGAGGGAGCGGAGGTGGGGTAACCGGGTTGGTTTTGCCCAGGCACCGGTGCCTGGAGGGACCCAGGCGAGGGAGCGGAGGGGGCTGGGGGCCGGTGCCGGGAGGGGCTTAGGCGAGGGATGGTTCAGACGCCGGCGTTGAACTGGCGGGCCTGGCCGTTGGCGAATTTCACGAGGCCGGAAACAAGGCGGCCGTCGGAGAATTTGGCGTTGAGGATGATGTCGCCGCTGTTGACGTCGATGGTCTCCTTACGGGCGTTGCGAAGGTCGATTGAGTGGCTTCCCTGGACTTTGACTGTGCCGAGGCCTCCGCCGGGCTTGCCGTTGACTGCGGGGCCGGTGTAGAGGCCGTACTGGCAGCGGGCGTTGGTGAGGTAGTTGGAGGGCGCGGCGGGGGTGTTGCCTTTGGCCTTGGCTGCCTCTTCGGCGGCTTTGACGGAGTCTTCGCGGGCTTTGGCGAGGGCTTCTGCCTCCGCGGCGGCGATTGAGTCGGCGATGGCCTGCTGCCGGGCAGCCTCGGCGGTGGCGGTGGAATCGACGGCCTGGTCGGTCGCGGGGGCTTCCTCGACGACTTCCTCTACGACGGGTTCCTGGGCGGGGGCTTCCTCGTTATCGGAGCCGCGTGTGAGGGCGAAGGCTGCGACGGCGATGGCGACCACCGCGGCGACGATGATGGCGATCATCATGGTGTTGGAGGCTTTGACTTCCTGGATCATCTCGGAACCGCATTCGGGGCATTTGAGCTCGCCCCCTTCGGGGATTTCAAACTGTTCCTTCTTTCCTGCCTTGTCGCAGTTGCCGAAGTTGAGGCAGCGGTATTTCTTTGCTTTTGCCATTTTTTTGAGGATATTTTTTGAGGTTTAAAGTTTTGAGGGGGCTCGGCTCCGCCTCGCCACAGTGGCGGGGCGGAGGGAGGGGAAAGGGCGGGACGGGCGAATTATACGCGGCACGCCGCGTCCCTACGGGAGGGAGGAGAGGGACAGGGGGGCGCCGCGCGAGGCGGAAGCCGGACGGGGCGCCCCGGGGGGTTATTCGGGTTTGTAGGTTTTGAGGATTTCGATGCCGCGGGTGAGCCAGTTGACGAACTGCTGGTAGCGGGGCTTGGGGGTGGGGTTCTCGGCCTTTATGACGGCGGAGACGTTGGCGAGGACGCGCTTCTGGATTTCTTCAAGTTTTGCCTTGACCTCGAGGAGGGCGGTGGGGTCGGTGTCCTTGAATTCCTCCTCCATGGCGTCGCGGTAGAGGCGTTTGATTTCGCGGGAGCGTTCCTCTATGAGGCGGTCGTCGAAGGGCATGTCGATGAACCTGGTGTAGCCCCATGGGGTTATCTCGGCGTTACCGAGGATGTCGACTCCGTCGGAGGCTCCGTACTGGCCGGAGGTGCCTTCGTCGAGGAGTATGCGTCCGAGGCCGAGGTCGAGGAGCATGTAGGGCATGACCTCGTCGCGGAGCTCGTCGGGTTTCTTGGCGGGGACGGCGAAGAGTGGCCGGTAGTCCTGTGCCTTGCCTTCTGAGACGAGGACGATGGCGTTGGAGGGGTTGGCCGCGACGAGCTGGTCGAACTTGGCCTTGAGCATGGGGACGGAGTTGATCGCCCTCATGGGGAGGTTGTTCTTGATGATCGAGATAGTGATCTCGTCGGCTTCGCGGCCCTCGGTGCTGACTGTTATGGAGGCTCCCGTTCCGCCTGGGATGGCTCCTCGCAGGGCGGTCTCGAGGTCGGAGGCGAAGGATACGAGTTCGGGGCTCTTGACCTTGGGGAGGATAACGAGGATGCGGGTGATGAGGATGTTCGTGCCGATCTGGGGCGCGTCGGTGTTGGCGTTGTTCAGGCGGATCTCGTTCATGTTGATTTCGGTGAACACGCCGGAGGCGGTGATGAGCTGGCGGGCGAACTCGTTGAGTTCCTCGGTCTTGCCGCGGTATTTGTTCATCAGGCGCTCCATGATGGGCACCTGGAGGACGCGTTTCGACTCCTCGGAGCAGAGCTCGTTGTGGAAGGCGAGGATCTCGGGGTAGACGTTGTCGAGGAGGATGTGGCTGACGGATGAGCGGTTGAAGGCACCGACGTTGAGGAATCGGCCGTCGGAGGCGAGCTGGTCGGCGATGGCTCCGCGCATTGTCTTGCAGATTTTGTCCATCTTTCCCTCGTTTCCGCGGAGTCGTTCCTCGAGGTCTTTGAGGCGGCCGCGGTGGTAGAAGTCGACCACGGGGTCTGTGAGGTCTGTGAGGCCGTCGTCGGTGGTCTCGTAGAGGTCGGGCAGGAGTGTCGCCATGCGCTCCTTGTTGAACTTGATCACGTCGTCGATGGCCTGCTCGAAGCCGACGAGGCGGTGGGCGAGGTCGGCGAAGGCGTTTTCAAGAGCCTGGGCCAGGGGCACGGCGAAGAGGCGCACGGCCTCCATCTCGGTCTTGCGGCAGTAGAGCTGCTTGCAGAAGTTTGTGACGCGCTCGAAGCGGTTACCGAAGATTATCGGTCGTTTGAGCATGCCTGCGGCGAGGTACTCGTTTTTGACGAGCTGTATGTCCTTCATCAGGGCGTCGCATTTCTGCGCGAGGTCGGGGAGGAGTTTCTCCTGGAGCGCGAGGGCCTCGTTGGAGATGTACGTGGTCAGCCGGTCGACCACCTGCCGGGCCTCGGAGATGCTGAGGCGTCCTTCGGTCCACTCCTTGAAGATGTATTTCTCGACGGTCTGTGCGATCTGGCGGACGTAGCTGTCGAGCGATGATGCCTTGTCGGAGTAGAAGTTCTCCACGCCCTTGTTGCGGAACCCGTTCTCGAAACCGCCGCGGCAGAGGTTGACGAGCTGGTCGAAGGGGTGGTCGGTGCCTTTCGCAGCGACGGCCCAGTTGTCGACGCAGGGGTCCCAATATGAGCCGAACTCACCTTTGCGCCATCCTTCTCGGGAGTCGCCTTCGAGAATGAAGTCTTTGAGCATAAGGTGGTTGCGGTCGAGGTTCCAGGAATCCTGGCGTCCGGGCTGGTTCAGGTAGCCCAGCGGGTCGAAGTTCTTTGGTTCGTCGCGGAAGCCGGAAGTGGAGCTCCAGTTGTCGTATTTGAGCTGGAGCATGGCGGCGGTGCCGAGGGTGTAGGTGATGTGCTCGGAGATTTCCTGCTCGGGTACCACGACGCGCTTGATGCCGAAAGAGCCGATGGCGCGGGTGCGGGCGGGTACGGGCGCTCCGTCCTCGGGGTCGGCTGTCTCGTCGTACTCGTCGCGGGAGTTGGCGAGGTTCTCGTAGGTGTAGAATCGGCGGAACTCGTCGTCGATCGGGCCTCCGGGGCAGAAGATGTAGGTATAGATGAAGTCAGATACCATCCTTGCCAGCTCGTTGGGATCGGTTATGGTGAATCCGAAGGAGTTGGTGGAGCTGTACAGCATCAGGCCGTTCGCTATTTTGAGCTCCTGGGGTATGGCTCCAGCCTTGACGTTCTCGGCTGTGGGGTTGTCGAATGTGAGGTAGGTCCGCCCTTTCTCGACGTTTGAAGTGATGTCGAAGGGGGGCACGGAACCTTTTCCGGCCCATTCCTGGTTGTGGTGGGAGGTGAAGAGGTTGTTCAGCTCGAGGAGCGCTCCGTATCCGTTGGCGTGGTAGCGACCGTTATCCCAGGAGGGGTTTGGCTGCGTTTCCGGGAGCTGGCAGAAGACGGTGAGGTTGAACCCGGTGCTTTCGGCCTTTGTCTGCTCGAACATGAGCTTGCGGGTCTGGACGATCGCGTCGATGACCGCGCCGGAGCCGGTTCCCCCCGCGAGGCCGCAGAAGATGTGTATGTTGACGGGCTTGCCCATCTCGCGCTTGTTCATCTCGGTGAGCTCTGTGCGGAGCTTGTGGAGGTATGCGTCGATGTTGGCGCCGAAGAGGAGGCGTCCGGCCCGGCGTTTCTGGTCGGCGGCCGCGCCCACGGGGCAAGTGGCGGTCTGTGTCTCGCCGACGTTTCCGAGGACGCCCATCAGGCGCGTGAAGCCTTTGGGGTTGTTGAATATGGCGTCGATGTTGGAGTTTGTCTTGATGTCGACGAAGTCGCTTGCGGTGAAGCAGCAGTTGCCGTGTATTGTCTGGTATGAGGGGTCAGACGGGTTTAGCATGCCGCGGTCGGTGTCGACGTATATGAAGCCGATCGGGAGGTGCTTCCGCTCCTCTTCGGAGTACTCGTTCCAGAGCCGCTGGCGGAAGGCTTTGAGGATTTTGCCCCCGGTGCCGCCGATACCAATAAGGATGTGTGACATGGTGATTGGTGTGTTATGTTTTTAATATAGTTTTCCGTGGGATCAGAAGTTGAGGTCGCAGGGGCCGCCGGAGGGGGATCCCGCGTAAGGGTCGGAGAGCGGGACCGGGCGGCGGGGCCGCATAAGCGCGGCGAGGCCCGCGGCCGCGGCGCAGAAGGCGGCGAGCCATAGGGCGCGGCGGAGCATGTAGTCGGCGATCGACTGGTCGATGCGGCGGGCTATGGCGGCGACGGTGCCCACGGATGCCGCGGTCTCCTCGGAGAGGAACGCGGATGCTCCGGGAATGCCGTCGAGCAGCTCGGCCGCGGCGACGTTTTCGGAGATGGTCTCCGTGGTTATCTCAGCGGCGGTGGCGGCCTGGTCGACGAGGCCGCGTACTGACGACGCTCCGACGAGGAGGACGGTCTGGTATCCGCCGAACACGAGTAGGAAGAGGGACAGGAGGGCTGTGCGGAGGTAGTCGAGGCGGAAAGCCTTGACGAAGAGCACCGCTCCGGCGGCGGCCAGCAGGATGGCGGCCCCCAGTCCGAGGAAGATTGACGAAAGGAAGTTAAAGATGAAGTCCACTTTTCTGTTTATTGGTAACAAATGTTAAGTAATTGGGGGGGGTAAAACTCAACTTTTGTTAGTTTAAATTGAGGTAAAGCTATGAAAACAACGGCCATATGGCCGCATATAACTCCGTAATATGCGCAAAGTTAGACAAAAAGCAAAGAAATGCAAAATTATTTATTGGAAAATGGTTTAAGGGGAATGGGTGTAATGGTTTTAAAAATTAACGAAACGCACGGCTGGGACCCGCTCGGCTTCCGCCTCGCCTTGGGGGGATGGAGGGTAAGCCGCTCGCTGAAGCTCGCTCCACGCGACGGGCCGCGGGGGCTTTTAGCTCGGCTTCGCCTCGCCACGGTGAGGGGCGGAGGCGGTGTATACGCGGCACGCCGCGTCCCTACCGGCGGGACGGAAGGGAAGGGGGGATTCATGGGCGGGCGGGACGGCTTTGGATGGAAACAGACAAGGAAAGTCTCACGACTTTCCTTGTCCCAGATACGTAGTAATATTACCAGTCAATATATATGTGTAAATAAGCAATGGATATGCGGTGTGGAGGGGAGGGGTCTGGCCGCTCGCTGAAGCTCGCGGAACCCGACAGGCCCCTGCGGAAAGGGCCGGATGCCGCGAATGATTCGCGGCGCGTCCCTGCTGGGAGGGAGAGGCTGCTTGGCAGGAGGATGGAAGGGATTGATTCCTCGCTCGGCTTCCGCCTCGCGCACGGAGAGGGAGAAAGAGGATTGAGCGGTGGAGGGAAAGACTGGGAGAGCGGGGCGACAGAAGAGAGGGGTCAGGCGCACCAGGAGGGGCTAAGCGGAGAGGGGAAGAGAGCGGGGTGACAGAGGGGAGGGAGAGGGGAAGATGGATGAGAGGGAGAGGGGAGCGGGTCGCGGTGGCGGAAAAAGAGGGGTGCGGACGGAAGCCGCGCGTGCTCGAATTCCAAGCCTATCTGAGGCACCGCCAAGCGCCCGGTCCAACGATTGGAAGTCTTACACGCGCACCGTTCGCACCCCCGAAGTCGTTGGAGACGGCGAAAGATGGCAGTTGTTTTCCGTGGACGATAGCTATGTTTTTTGCGGCTTGCGGGGGTTGGTTGCCCCGCAGGGCCTGGCGGTTTCCAGAAAGGGATAAAAGAGGGGGCTCGCGAGGCGGATCGTGCTGCGGCGGGTCGCGGCGAGCCGGTTGGGGCTTTTCCGCTCCGCGAGCGCTATCCGTATTTCACAATTTCCTCTTGGGCGCAAAGATAATACATATAGCTCGCTGTCGCAAACTTTCCGTGGGAAAAGTGAGGGCAATGTAACATCGGATTGTGTTAAAAGATTTAAAAACCGGGATTTTTCGCTGGTATACAGGGTATTGCCTGGATATAAAATTCAGAAGTTGCATTATCGCAGCCGGGAGGGGGAGGGGTGGCCGTAACTTTGCGAAGCGATCGGGAATGATTGCAAACGATATTTTATAAAAATCAATAATTAATTGTATGAAAACAGAAGATATTTTGCAAGAGGGGGCTGTTGCGGATGTGGCGACAGCGGTCGCCAACCCGGCGGCGACCGGGAGCGTAGAGGAAGCCCCGGGGGAGACGGGAGGGGAAGCCGCCTATGGGGGTCGGGGAGGAGAAGCCGCTCGCCTTCGGCTCGCTCCACCCGACAGCCTGCGGAGAGGAGCGGGAGCGGGAGAGGCCGGAGTGGCGGAAACGAAAGGAGGAGCCGGAATCCGGGAATCGGAAACGGGGGACACGGCTCGGCTTCGCCTCGCCACAGTGGCCGGGGAGGAAGGAGGCTCCGGGGCTGAGGCGGCGGACGGCACCGGGGCGGCGGAAGCCGGGGCGAAAGCGGAGGCGGATGCTGGCGGGGCGCCGGCGGAAGCCGCTGAAACGATGGCGGCCGGCACCGGGGCGGGAATCCCGGCGGGGGAGGCGGGGATTCCGGCGGCGGAGGTGGAGCGGCTTGTGGATGAGGCTTACAGGCGGGGGCGCAATGAGTCGATCGCGGAGCTGATGGCGAGGCCCGGTATGCTGCAACCTGCCGGGGCGCGGTCGGGGGATGCCGCGGCGGGAGCCGAAACCGGGTTTCTGGCCAACCGCAGGCCGAGCATATGGGACAGATAGCCGGCGGATCAGGAAAATATCGGACCTGGAACATTGGGCCGGGAACATTGAACAGGAAAAACTGATTTTATAAACCTTTTAAAACCAAATTACTATGTTAAAGATTCTTTTGAAGAAGTTAGTTGACTACCTCCGCAACCAGGAGGGGAACAAGTACAAGTGGATTCTGTGGCTCCTGGGCGTGCTGGGAATCCTGGGCTTCACTGACGCGCCGGACGCTGTGGCGGCGGCCGTCGGCGGGATGGGTGACGCGCTTGCCTCGGCTATGTCGGGGTTGGGCGAGACCCTGGCGGCTCTCGGCGGTGGCGGCTCCGACGGTTTGGCGGGGATGCTCGGCGAGGCGCTTTTCGGTGGCTGCGGGGTAAGCGCCGCGTCCGTGGCGGGGGTGGCGGCCCTCGGGGCGCACACGGACGGCGTTCCCGTCACCGCGCAACTCGCCGACGAGGTGTCGCCGGGACTGCTGCGCAACGAGATCGACGACCGGATAGTGAAGATCCGTCCGATGTCGACGCCCCTTGACCAGATTTCGCGCTACGGCGGGAGCCGCCTGTGCGGTTCGATGAAGGTTGACTATTATTCGGTCGACACGCGCCCTGTGAGCGCCAGGACCACGGCGGCGTTCGCGGGGGACAATGACCGCAACCCGACTGTCGCGAAGCCGGCGAAACTGATGGTGGAGAACGCCGACGTGTTCCAGCCTTCGACGACGGTGATCGTGCCGGACGTGAAGGGCTCGGCGGGAGGGTCGCTGGTGCTGTACGTCACCGAGTGCGACGCGACGTCGATCACGGTTCTGGCGGTGAACAACACTTACGCCGGTTCGGAGGTGGGCTGTGTGCCGTCGATTCCTCCCGGCACGATGCTGGTGCGCATGGGCCGCGCCGCGGGAGAGCTTGACGTGACCACGTCGCAGAGCGGGGCGCTGCCGGTGAAGAGCACCAACTACTGCCAGATCTTCAAGGCGCAGGTCGAGCAGTCGACCTTCGTGAAGATCGCCAACAAGGAGGTTGGGTGGACGTTCTCCGACCAGGAGGAGGCCGCGATCATCGACATGCGCATGGGTATGGAGAAGAACTTCCTGTTCGGCCACAAGAAGCGCCTGGCGGTTCCGGGCCGCGGCGACGAGATACTGCTGACGGGTGGCATCTGGAATCAGACCGAGAACGAGTTCGAGTACTCGGAGCTGAAAGGTGAGGAGACTCTTGTGGCGCTGTGCAAGCAGGCGTTCGCCCACAACGCCGGGTCGTCGCGCAAGATCCTGCTGGCGGGCACGGGGCTGATCGAGAAGCTGCACAACCTGGATCACCGCAGGGTTGTGATGTCGGATCAGGCGGTGACGAAGTGGGGCCTGGACTTCACGGAGATCCACTCGAAGTTCGGCACGCTTTACGTACTGCTGTCGGAGGTGTTCGACCAGTGCGGCCGTGAGAACGACGGCATGGTGGTGGACCCGGAGTATATCACGAAGTACTGCCACGTTCCGTTCCGCACCGAGCGGCTTGACCTGCGGTCGGCGGGAGTGCGCAACGTCGACGCGATCGTGATCACCGAGGCGAGCTGCCTGGTGCTGCGCTATCCGCAGTCGCACATGAGGGTTGTGTTCAAGGAGACGGCGTCGTCGGCGCCCGATACCAATTCCTGATAGGCTGTGAAACTGAACCTAAGCAAGGCAGAGATGCTGGCGCAGTGGATGCTGCGCCGGCATCTCGAGCCGGTGCGGGCCGACTGCCGGGTAGA
This sequence comes from uncultured Muribaculaceae bacterium, assembly GCA_910579105.1. GTDB lineage: Bacteria > Bacteroidota > Bacteroidia > Bacteroidales > Muribaculaceae > UBA7173. The sequence goes on from CAJTRT010000006.1 coordinate 36,382, forward strand.
GCGCTCCGACGCTGTGGACCTGGCGGCGGTTTGCGCCATGGAGATGCGCGGCTGGTATCTGGATCATCTCGCGAAGGGTCCGGCGGAGCTGTTGGCGCCGGAGGATGTGGCCGGGGAGAGCGAGGCGGAAGCGGCGGCTGACGGGTATTCGGTTGATGTGTGGCTGCCGGAGAGAGTTGTCAGGCCGCTGTCCGTCAGGCTGGCCGGGTGGCAGCGGTCGGCGGTTGTCATAGGGGCCGACGCACCCGGAGCGAGGCATTGCGCGAGCCGTTTCGGCGCTGGCGGTATCGCCGAGCCGGTGGCGGTGCTGGAGCCTGACGGACGGCTGCGGCTTTTCTCGCGTCCGTCGACGCGCCGCGCCCCGGTGATAGAGAGCCTTATGGCGGCGGTTGACACGGGTGAGGAACGCTACCGGTTCGACGAGCGCGCCCTGTCGCTGATCAAACCTTTATAATTCAATATCATATGAGAAACGACGAGATACTGAGACGGGCCAGGGAGTGCTGGGAGGCGATGGCCCCCATGCGCGCGGCCCGGCGCCGCCACACCCGGTTCACCTACGGCGACCAGTGGGGCGATCCGGCTACCGACCACCGCGGGAGGCGCTCCACGGAGGGCGAGCTGGCCGCGGTCGGAGGTCGGCGCCCGTTGAGTAACAACCTGATACGCCGACTGGTGAAGAGCGTGGTGGGGCGTTACCGGATGGAGTGCTCCGAGGAGGGGGCGAAGCCGGCGGCTCTCGCCGCCCATTACGAGCGTAACCGCCTGGGTGAGCTTGACGCCCGGGCGCTGGAGGAGTTCCTGATTTCCGGGATGGCGGTGCAGCGCGTGGGCGCTGAGCGGCGCCCCGGCGGGAGCGGGGTGTGGGTTGATAACATCCAGCCCGACCATTTCTTCATCAGCCGGGCGCGCGACCCGCGCCTTACGGACGCGGAGCTTGTGGGATGCCTGCGCGACATGAGTCTCCAGGAGCTGGCGGCCCGGTTCGCCCCGGGGAATCCGGACGCGGCAAGGCGGCTCGGCGAGCTTTACGGCGCGATGGCGGGGCGCGAGAGCCTCTTCGAGAGCGCCGGGCGCGGGGGGTCGACGGGGTTCTACCACGCGCCACGCGGCCTTTGCCGCGTGATCGAGGTGTGGACTCTCGAATACCGGCCCACGCTACGCTGCCACGACCCCCTGGAGGCGCTTTACCGCGAGATTCCCGCCGACCGGGCGGGATTGGTCGAGGCGGAGAACCGGCGTCGCTCCGGCGCCGGGCTTCCGACGATCGACGCCAGGGCTGACTACCGGGCCATGTGGCGCTGCCGGTGGCTCGCGCCGGACGGCACCCTGCTGCGCGAGGAGGATTCGCCCCTGGCGGGAGGAGGGCACCCGTTCGCTGTCAAGCTATACCCTATGATCGACGGAGAGGTGCACTCGCTGGTCGAGGACGTGATCGACCAGCAGAAGCATGTCAACCGGCTGATTACCCTGATGGACAATATGATGGGGGCTGCCGCCAAAGGGGTGCTGCTCTTCCCGACGCGCTGCAAGGTGGAGGGGATGCGGTGGGAGGACGTGGTGGAGCGCTGGGCGCTTCCCGGCGGGGTGATCCCCTACAACGCCGTTCCCGGGGTGGAGCCGAAACAGGTCGTCACGCCCCTTGGCGACAACGGCGCCGCCGACATGCTGGCCACGCAGATCAAGCTCTTCGAGGATGTCTCCGGGGTTAGCCCGGCGCTGATGGGGAAGAGCGTGAGCGCGGCCGTGGGCCATGACCGCTACGAGAGCGAGGTGCGCAACGGCGCGGTGGCGATCAACGACCTGCTGTCGACGTTCCGCGACTTTATCGACGTGCGCGACAAGCTGTTGGCCTCGGCGTGAGAAATTTTTCCGAAAATAATGGCGGGGTGGGAAAGGTTCTTGCCCAACCCCGCCATTAACTTCGCGAATGTTCAGTCAAGTCAACCAACCTGTCAAAACACACGCGAGAAGATGCTAAACGATGTCAACAGGCGCGACCGCGACTTCCTCAGGGCGGTGCGCCGCGAAGCGGCCCGGAGCTACGGTGAGGGGCGGCCACTGACAGTCCGCCAGGCAGTCAGGCGCGCCGTCGCCTCGCCGGCTCCCTCCTACTACGTCACCACCGAGTACGCCTGGCGCCGGCTGCGCGAGTGTGGCTCCAGCCGGCGGCTGCGGCGTTCGCGGCGCGAGGCCATGTGGGAGGAGCTTGGGCGGCGGTTCGAGGCCGAGCTGTCGCGCCGGCCCGGCGAGGATCCGTACGCGGTGCTCGACGAGCTGCTGCGAAGCGGGGGCGCTCCGGGTTTCTTTATCTCCGAATCGAGGGGTGTTTCATTGTATTTCAAACTATTAACAAACGGACGAAATGGAAATCAACTTAAACAGTAACACGATTATCGACGAGCTGATGGCGGTCTCGGCGCTTCGGGCCCGCTCGGCCGGGGGACGCGGAGCCTCGCGGTCGCTCCTCACCGCTGACCAGCTACCCGCGCTGCGGGGGATTGTCAGGATGGCGTTCGCCGAACTCTGCATGCGCCTTGGAAGCGCGGTGGAGGCGTCGGACATGGACTTCGAGGACCCGCGTCCCGACGAGCCTTACTCGGCGGCCTCCGCGATGCGGCTGTCGCTGACGCTTTCGGGAGGCACCCCGAAGGGGCGGGAGCTGGCGGTCAAGCGGTCGCTGGAACACGCCGTGGCGATGCTCTCGGCGGCGTTCGCCCTCGGCGACTCGGCCGACGGGAGCGCCTCGGAGCTCCGCGCCGAGGCCGCGGGAGCGGTCGACGCCTTGCGCGGCGTGTGCGCCGCCGGTGAGGCCGGCGGCGTCGGGGCGCCTTCGCGGGTAGTGCCGTTTTTCTTCTAAGAGGGTGTTTTGAGGGAGTTTTCGAGGGCTTGTTGGTTGGGTTTTGGCAATTTTGTTGTAACTTTGCGGTTTGAAAGAAACAATCCAATTATGAACATTTCTTACAATTGGCTCAAAGAATATATCGATTTCGACCTGGCTCCCGAGGAGGTCTGCGCGGCCCTTACCAGCATCGGCCTGGAGTCTGACGGCGTGGAGGAGGTCGAATCGGTGCGCGGCGGTCTGCGCGGCCTCGTGATCGGCAAGGTGCTGACCTGCGAGGCGCACCCCGACAGCGACCATCTCCACGTCACAACCTGCGACCTTGGCGGGGAGGCTCCCGTTCAAATCGTCTGCGGGGCGCCGAACGTGGCGGCCGGGCAGACTGTGGTTGTCGCCACGGTCGGGACCACCCTCTACGACCCCGAGGGGAAGCCCTTCCAGATCAAGCGGTCGAAGATCCGCGGCGTCGAGTCGCTGGGGATGATCTGCGCCGAGGACGAGATCGGGGTGGGCAGCTCCCACGACGGCATCATAGTGATCGACCGCGAGGTTGCCCCCGGTACCCCCGCCGCCGAGTTCTACGGCCTGAGGAGCGACTACCGCATCGAGGTGGACCTCACGCCCAACCGCGTTGACGCGGCCTCGCACTACGGCACGGCCCGCGACCTGAACGCCTTCCTCTGCCGGCACCTGGCCGACGGCCACCTGCGCCGCCCGTCGGTGGAGGCTTTCGCCCCGGACACCGACAAGGGGGCTGCCTCGGTCGAGGTGCTCGACACCGCCGGATGCCCCCGCTATTCGGGTCTGACGATCCGCGGGGTGAAAGTGGCCGAGAGCCCGCAGTGGCTCCGCGACCGCCTGACGGCCATCGGCCTGCGCCCGATCAACAACATAGTCGACATCACCAACTACATACTCCACGGCTTCTGCCAGCCGCTCCACTGCTTCGACCTCGCCAAAGTGAGCGGGGAGAAGATCGTGGTGCGCGGCTGCGAGGAGGGGGCGAAGTTCACCACCCTCGACGGCGTTGAGCGCACGCTGCGCGCCGCCGACGTGATGATCTGCGACGCGGAGAAGCCGATGTGCATCGCCGGCGTTTTCGGCGGCCTCGACTCCGGGGTCACCGAGGGGACTACCGACATCTTCCTTGAAAGCGCCTGCTTCAACCCTACCAGGGTGCGGCGCACGGCCCGCGCCCACGGCCTGTCGACCGACGCCTCTTTCCGCTACGAGCGCGGGGTGGATCCCAACGGTACTATGTACGCCCTGAAGCTCGCCGCCCTGATGGTGAAGGAGCTTGCCGGGGGCGAGATCTGCGGCGAGCCGGTGGACATCTATCCGGAGCCTGTCGCCCCGTATCCCGTGGAGCTGTCGCTCCGCTATCTCAATACCCTGGTAGGGAAGGAGATTCCCGCCGGGGAGGTCGAGGCCATACTCCGCTCTTTGGAAATCGAGGTTGAGAAGGACGGGGAGGACGCGGACCTGCTGCGCCTGAAAGTGCCTACCTACCGCGTCGACGTCCGCCGCCCGTGCGACGTCGTCGAGGAAGTTCTGCGGGTCTACGGCTACAACAACGTGGAGTACTCGACAACGGTGCACTCGTCGTTGCAGTTCAAGACACTCACCGACGCTTCGGACGACCTCCAGCGCCTCGTCTCCGAGCAGCTTACCGCCCAGGGCTTCAACGAGATTCTCAACAACTCGCTCACATCCAAGAGCTACTACGAAGGACTTGACCTGTATCCCGCGGAGAAGTGTGTGGAACTGCTCAACCCCCTCAGCTCCGACCTCGGGGCGATGCGCCAGACGCTTCTGTTCGGGGGGCTGGAAAGCATAGCCCACAACGTGAACCGCAAGGCCGAGGACCTGTTGCTCTACGAGTTCGGCAACACATACTACCGCGACCCCGCGGCCGAATCGACAGCCGAGGCTCCGCTGGCACCCTTCTCGGAGCGCCACCGCCTGGCGCTGTGGATCACAGGCAACACCCGTCCGGGCAACTGGGCGCGGAAGGCCGAGGAGGCCACATTCTTCGACCTCAAGGGCGCGTGCGCCAACATATTCGCCCGTCTCGGCATCGCCGCCGGGGAGGTGACGCTCGGCCCGGCCGAGGGGAACAACCTCTTCGACGCCGCGCTGGCAATCGCGACCCGCGACGGCCGCGTGCTCGGATACATGGGGCAGGTGGCGGGAGCCATCCTTAAAAAGGCCGACATCGACCGCCCCGTATACTTCGCCGAGCTGGAATGGGGCGCGCTGGTTAAACTCGCCTCGCGCAAGAAGGTGACCTTCGCGCCGCTGCCCAAGACGCAGCCCGTGAAGCGCGACCTGGCGCTGCTGCTCGACGCGGCGGTGACCATGGAGCAGGTCGAGGGCGCCGTGCGCTCTGCCGAGCGCAAACTGCTGCGCGGCGTGGAGCTGTTCGACGTCTACGAGGGGAAGAACCTCCCCGCGGGCAAGAAGAGCTACGCCATCACCGTCACCCTCCAGGATTACGAGAAGACCCTCCAGGACAAGCAGATCGAACAGGCCATGGGACGCATCGTGGCCTCCCTGGAAAAGACGCTCGGCGCGCAACTACGTTAACTGAAAGTAACAAAACAATCATAAAACCACAGAAAACACTTCCATGGGAAGAGCATTTGAATACCGCAAGGCCCGCAAGCTCAAGCGCTGGGGCAACATGTCGAAGACATTCACCCGCATAGGCAAGGAAATCACCATCGCCGTGAAGGCCGGCGGCCCCGACCCCTCTACCAACCCGCGCCTGCGCGCGCTGATGCAGAACGCGAAGTCGGAGAACATGCCCAAGGACACCGTGGAGCGCGCCATAAAGAAGGCCACCGACAAGGATTCGAAGGACTACAAGGAGATCACCTACGAGGGATACGGCCCCCACGGCATCGCCATCTTCGTCGAGGCGGCTACCGACAACAACACCCGCACCGTGGCAAACGTGCGCTCCTACTTCACCAAGCACGGGGGCTCGCTGGGCACGCAGGGCTCGCTGACGTTCCTCTTCGACCACAAGGTTGTGCTCAAAATCCAGGCCAAGCCCGAGATGTCGCTCGAAGACCTGGAGCTGGAGCTGATTGACTGCGGCGTGGAGGAGGTCGAGGCCGACGAGGACGGCGCCATCATCCTCACAGGCGTGTTCGAGGACTATTCCAACATACAGAAATACCTCGAGGAGAACGGCTTCGAGATCATAAGCACCGAGTTCGTGCGCGTGCCCAACGACCTGAAGGAAATCGCCCCGGAGCACCGCGAGAGCATCGACAAGCTCCTGGAGAAGCTGGAGGAGGACGAGGACGTCACCCAGGTCTTCCACAACATGCGCGAAGACGAGGACGCGTGATAGCGGCCCGTCTGGGTCGTCGCCGGAACCACTCGGCCTCGGTCACGGTCCTGAGACCGCTCCCGTCGGCCTCGGATTCCGGCTCCTACCATCCGAACCGCTCTGACGCATCCTCCGCGGGATGACTCTTGTAGGGACATGCCTTTGGCATGTTTTGATAATACAGAATATTTTTCAAATCAAACGTGCCGAAGGCACGTCCCTACACCGTGATGGCCGGATATTCAGATGGCCGGATATTCATTAATCAATTGACGCTTAGCCTTGTTGACAATGCGTTACAGACTTAGAAAGATTGCCGCGGTTATGGCGGCGGCGGTCGCGGGCTATGCCTTTGCCCCCCAGGGGGCGAAGGCACAGTCGCTTTTCGACGAGACCTATGCCGACGGCGAGCCGCTCGACCTCGGCGGGGACTACGGCGGTGGTGACGCGTCCGGCCCCTCCCGGCCTCGCGCGCCGCTGCCCGTGGGCGCATGGGCGCTGCCTGTGGACACGAACCTGATTGTCGAGGACCTGCTGCTGCCGCCGACGGCGTTTATGCCGGCTATTTTCGACACATATTCGCTGAAAGCCCCGGAAGAGGCGTTCAACCCGCTTGAAGAGCGCTACAACGACAAGTGGGACGCCACGACCTGGGCCGACCGCGCCGTGGCCCGCGACTCGCGCGTGCGCGCCTTCGTGCAGGAGTATATGATCGCCCATCCCGAACTTGTGCGCTACAACCAGGCGACCCTCCCGCGGCCTCCGAAAGAGTTCAAGATGACCGTTGATCCGGAGCAGGCCAAGATCCATGTCACGGAGTTCGAGCGCGACCGCAAGCAGATGCTGACCCTCGTAGGGGAGGCTCCGCCAGTGAGGAAAATCCACTGGCTCAAGAACTTCGACGCCTCGTTGCAGTTCTCGCAGGCATACATCTCCCCCAACTGGTACCAGGGTGGCAAGTCGAATCTGAACATGATAGCCAACGTTGTCTACAACGTCAAGCTCAACCCGGCGTACCACAAGAACCTGATTTTCGAGACCTACTTCGCTTACAAGTTCGGCATGAACAACGCGCCGGAAGACGAGGTTCACGACTACAACATCTCGGAAGACCTGTTGCAGATCAACACCAAGTTCGGCTACAAGGCCGCCAAGCGTTGGTACTATTCGCTGACGGCGCAGTTCAAGACCCAGCTGTGGAACAACTACAAGGTCAACTCCGACGTCATGACGGCCTCGTTCATGTCGCCGGGCGACCTCACGGTCGGCCTCGGTATGACCTACGCCTACGAGAACCCCAGGAAGACCTTGCAGTTCAACGCGTCGATCGCGCCGCTGTCGTACAACCTCAAGACCTGCCTCAACGACAAGAAACTGAACCCCAAGAGTTTCGGCATCGATGAGGGGCGCAGGACCAAGAGCGAGTACGGTTCGTCGTCGGAGCTGACCCTGCGCTGGAAGCTCGCGTACAACATCGAGTATTTCTCGCGCCTGTTCGTGTTCACCGACTACGAGCAGCTCACCGGCGACTGGGAGAACACCATCACGTTCAACATCAACAAGTTCCTGTCGACCCGCATATTCGCCCACCTGCGCTACCAGTCGCTGAAAGCCCCCGAGGTCGAGGGGTGGCGCCACTGGCAGCTCAAAGAGATCCTTTCGATAGGCTTCTCCTACAAGTTCAACCGCTCCTGATTTTATGGCTGTGCCTTATTTATAATTCGTATAAATATTATAAATTTTATAATTCGTATAAGGGCTTTGGAGATAGTGAAACGCATGCTGTGCCTGCTGCTGTTGTTGTCGCCGGCACTCCTCTCCCCGGCCCGGGGGATGACGGAGGCTGGGATGCGCGGGGTTATTCTCTCTTCCGGGAATCCGATGGCTGGAATCTACCGCTCCACGGAGGATGGCGCGATGGTCGCCATGGTTCCCTCGGGCGACGGGGACGAGCTGGTCGTACTGGCGGTGGAGGCGGCGACTCCGGCTGTGAGGCCCGGCACGGAAATGGGCAGGGTGCGCCCCACCGGGGAGGCCGGGTGCTATGTCGGAGAGCTTTTCACCAGGCTGGAGGGCACGCGTCTTACGCGTCCGAAGAAGTTCACGCTGAAAGCCTCGGGAGGATCCAGGCTGTTGATCATACCGAAGAAAAGCAGGCTGAGAATCCAGCTATGGAAACTCCTGCCGTATATGTTCCGCGCCCCGGTCTCGGTTGACCGCCGCGCCTCGGAGAACGCGCCCGAGGGGCTGTCGCGCGTCTGGCCGCAGTCCCCCTCGTCGCCTCCGCCAATACCCAGCGCGCTATGAAGATTCCGACAGCTATCGCGAAAACCCTGGGAGCTGCCGCGTTGCTCGCGGCAGCCTGGATTCCGGCGGCCGCGCAGCGCACCACGTCGCCGCGCCTGCGTCCCGCTGTTGCGACAGCCGATTCCCGCGCCGAGCAGCGCCTCGACACCCTGTCGCTGGCCGCTGACACCGCCGCGGCGCGCTTCTACGGCTACGAGAAGACACTCCGCGCCACCCGCGAGACGTTGTTCCTGCGGAACAATACCGGCCGCGACGCTTCCGAGGTCCGGTTCACCATAGTCTACCTCGATGCTGCGGGCCGCGAGATCCACCGCCGCCGCGTCGCCAGACGCGCCGAGATTCCGGCGGGAAAGACCGTGAGGCTCGACATACCGTCGTGGGACACGCAGAAGACTTACTACTACCGCGGAGGTCCGAGACCGCGCGTGACGGCCACGCCGTACACGGTCTCCGTCATTCCCGACACGCTCATCCTGCTTCCGGCGCGGAGCGTCACCCATCCATCACCCGAAGACTGACAGATGAAGCATCCGATAGACACAATCAAGAAGTTCGCGCGCCTTTCGCCGGAGAGCGAGGAACGGCTCCGTGCCGCCATGCGCGAGCGCGTTTTCGCCCGGGGCGAGCGCATAAGCGGGGCCGCGTCGCTGTCGTCGCGCGCCTTCTTCATAATCAGCGGGGCGGCGAGGGTGTGTTTCATCCACGGAGGCAAGGACCACACGCTGTCGTTCGCGTTCGACGAGGAATTTGTCCACCTGTCGCACATAGGGCTCGCGAGGGAGCCGGAAACCATAGCGGTGGAGTTCCTCGAGCCCACGCGCCTGCTGTACATATCCAGCACGGTCAAGGATATAATCGAGGAGGAGGCCGCGATTATGGAGAAGGAGGCGATGATGTTCCTGAACGTGGCCCTGGCCATGCACTGCTCCCATCTTGAGGAACGGCTCTACATGAGCCGCATCTGCAAGGCCCCCGAGCTGTACCAGTGGGCCATCACTCGCTTCCCGAAGCTGCTGAAAGTGGCCAACCTGACGCAGATCGCCTCGTTCCTGGGACTTACGCGCGAAACAGTTTACCGCATACATTCAGGAAACTATAAGAAATGAAAGCTGATGAAAACAATGGGCGCGGTGAGGCGCGCCGGCCCTTCCCGGCCAGTGTCAAGGCCGCCCTGATCGATATGGACGGCACTCTGCTCGACTCCATGCCCTCCCATGCCCGGGCGTGGCACCGCATGGTCTCGGAGCTGGGGATAAAGTGCTCCCTTGACGAGTTCTTCGGTTACGAGGGGATGACAGGCGCGGCTACAATCGATCTCATCTTCCGCCGCGAGCTCGGCAGGCCGGCCACGGAGCGCGAGAAGGTCGAGCTATATGCCCGCAAGACGGGCTACTTCAACGAGCAGCCGCGCGTGCCGGTGATGCCCGGGGCCGCCCGCATGCTGGAAACCCTCGCCGGCAGGGGTGTGAGGCGCGTTCTCGTGACAGGTTCCGGGCAGAAGTCGACTATCGGCAGGCTCGCCGCGGAGTTTCCGGGGGCGTTCGAGGAGGGGATGATGGTCACCTCCCGCGACGTGAGCCGCGGCAAGCCCGACCCCGAGCCCTACCTCCTGGCGATGGAGAAGGCCGGGGTGCTACCCTCCGAGGCTGTCGTGATCGAGAACGCTCCGCTTGGGGTGAAGGCCGGTGCCGCTTCCGGCGCTTTCACCGTCGCCGTCACCACCGGGCCGATCCGGGAGAGTGAGATGCGGGCGGCGGGGGCCGACATGGTTTTCCCGTCGATGGAGGCTTTCGCCGACGCTCTGCCGGGGCTTTTGGGCTGAAAAAGGCCGGGATTATGGAAAAGAAACTGATTTTTACCAATGACGTGGCGGGGGCGGTCGACGAGGCGGTCGCTCGGATGAGGCCGTCGGGGGTATTCGTGCTTGTCGACGCCAATACAAAGTCGTCAGTGCTTCCCGGGCTGCTGGCCGGATCGGAGGCTGTGGCCGGCGCGAAGGTCATCGAGATGGGCGCGGGGGAGGAGGCCAAGACCCTCGCTACCCTTGCCGGGGTCTGGAAAGAGCTTGGCGACGCTGGCGCCAACCGCTCCTCGCTGCTGATAAACCTCGGGGGTGGGGTCGTGACCGATACCGGCGGTTTCGCGGCTGCCACTTTCAAGCGCGGGATGCGGTTCGTAAATGTTCCGACGACCCTGCTGAGCGCCGTTGACGCATCGGTCGGGGGAAAGACCGGGATCAACTTCAACGGGCTTAAAAACGAGGTGGGGGTCTTTGCCGGGGCCGACCTGGTGGTGGTCTCCACCGTGTTCTTCCGCACCCTCGGCCGCGGCGAGCTGCTGAACGGCTACGCCGAGATGCTCAAACACGCCCTGCTCACCTCGGGGGCAATGACTGAAAGGCTCTTGTGCCGCGATGTCGGGAGCTTCGGGCCTGACGAGCTTCTGGCTCTTGTACGGGAAAGCGTCGGGGTGAAGGAGAGGTATGTCGCGGCTGATCCCGGCGACTGCGGCCTTCGCCACGCGCTCAACCTGGGGCACACGTTCGCCCACGCTTTCGAGGAGCTGGGCATGTGGCGCCGGTCGCCCGTGTCCCACGGCCGCGCCGTCGCGCAAGGGCTCGTGGCGGCGCTGGTGCTGTCGCATATGGAGGCGGGGTTCCCCTCCGGGCTGCTGCACAAGGTGGCGACGTATGTGAGGGATAACTACGGCGCTTTCGGGTTCGATTGCGAGGATTATCCGCGCCTGCTGGGATATATGGAGCGCGACAAGAAGAATACGGCCAGGGGGGCTGTCAGCTTCACGCTGCTGCGCGCTCCGGGGGAGCCGGAAGTAGGCGTGCGGGTAGAGGAGTGCGAAATCACCGCCGCGCTCGACATCCACCGCGACCTGCTGGGGATATGAGCGGGGATGTTTACCGGGCGTTGAGGGTGACTGTTATCAGCTCGAGGCGGGTGGCGCTCTTTTCGGTGACTTCCAGGCGGAGGTTGTCCAGCTCTATGACGTCGCCGGTGTCGGGAATCTTGCCCGTGGAGAAGAGGATGTAGCCCGCGAGTGTCTGGTATTCGTCGTCTTCGGGGATGTCCAGGTGGTATTTCTCGTTGAGGTAGCCGATTTCGATGCGGCCTGAGAATTCCCAGCTGTTGTCGGCCAGGCGGCGCTCAACCAGGGAGGTGGAGTCGTGCTCGTCCTGTATGTCGCCGCAAATCTCCTCCACGAGGTCTTCGAGTGTCACCATTCCGGCCGTGCCGCCGAACTCATCGACTATTACGGCGATAGACCGTTTCTCGGCCAGCAGGCGGCGCATCATCTTGTTGGCCATCAGGGTCTCCGGGGCGAAAACCACCTCTTTCACCTGCTCGCGCCAGTCAATGTCGGGGCGGAAGAGCTCGCTGACGTGTATGTAGCCTGCCACGTTGTCGATGTCGCCCTTGTAAACCAGTATCTTGGATCGTCCCGACTCGGTGAATAGCCTCGACAGCTCCTCGCGGGATGTCTCGTCGATGTCGACCGCGACTATCTCGTTGCGCGGGGTCATGCAGTCGCGGAGGTGGGTCTGTGAGAAGTCCAGGGCGTTGTGGAAGATTTTCACCTCGTTCTCCACCTCGGCTTTCTTCTCGGCGTTCTCGTCGATGGTCTGTTCGAGGTACTCGTTGAGGTCGGTCATGCTCAGCAGCCCGAGTTTTCCCGAGCCGCTCTTGATGCCGCACAGGCGCATCAGCGATTTCGACAGCCATGTGGTGAAGAGCGACACCGGGTATAGTACCATGTAAACCAGGGCTGTGAACGGGGCGACCATCCGCAGCGAGCGGTTGGGGTTTATGCGGAATATGGTTTTTGGCAGGAACTCGCCGGTGATGAGTATTATGCCTGTCGAGATCAGGGTCTGGAACAGGAGCACGAGCGCTTCCGACGAGAAATAGCTTTGAAGCCACGGCTCGATGAACTTGGCTGCCCCCATTCCGTAGACGACGAGGGCTATGTTGTTCCCTACCAGTATGGTGGAGATGAAGAACTCCGAGTTGGAGTAGAACATGTTCAGCAGGCGGCCTTTGAGGCCGCCCTGCTGAACGTCAAGCTCGACGCGGACGCGGTCGCCGGTGACGAAGGCTATCTCTATGCCTGAAAACAGCGCTGAGAACGCCAGCGATACCAGGGTTATCGCGAGCCAGACGGGGTCGAATATGATGGAATCCATTGTAGCTTATTGTTCTGTGGGGGTTTGTGGCCGGATGGTGGCAGGGAGGTTTGTTCCGTCGGACTGGTCTGACGCGTCAGGCGATGGCGCCGGCCCGGTCTCGCTCCCGCGTTTCCGGAACGCGGAGGTGGGGAAGATGCCCGAGGGGCGGTGGACCTTGTATTCCCGCATGTTCTGGTCGGCCTCGAAGCCGAACCCCTCGATAGTGCGGTCGGCGCGCTCGAGGTGGATGAAGGAGTCGGAATAGACGATCTGCCTGTTCTGGTCCCAGAAGAGTTGCTGGGTGAGGAGGCGGTCGCCGTCGGTGGAGCGGTAGCGCACGTTGCGGTCGAAGCGCCAGAGGCGTTTCTGGCTGAAATATGTCGCGGTGTCGGCGGTGAAGGTGCCGTTCTCCTTCATGTCGTTGTCGAACTTCACCATGTACATTCCGTCAGGGAACTTCCAGTGGGGCTCGCGGGCTTCCTCGAACATCAGCCAGAGTGGCGCGGTTATGTGGTAGCGCGTGTAGCCGGAGTCGCTTATGAGGGTCGAGACGTTGACGGTGCGCATGGTGGGGAACGTCTCGGGGTCGGCCGAGATGGAGATGGTCTCCCTCTTGTCCTCGCGGCAGCCGCCGGCGATTATGGCGGCCGCGGCCGCGGCGGCGAACAACAGGCCTCTCATTCTTGACGCTCCGGCGCTCATAGTGTCACTGCGGTTCGGTTGGCTGTCAGGGGGTTATCGGATTCTGTTCTGCCAGAACCACAGCTCGTTGAAGTTGATGCCGAGGGTTATGACGAAGTAGTTCTCCTTGACGAGCGCCTGGGGAGATGCCTGGCGGTTGCGCCATTCCAGGGCGAGGTTCACGACGGTTTTCTGCGTGGGCGCGGGGAGGCCGAAGCCGAGGCTTATGCCGCGTTCGGTCACATTGTTGCCTGCCACCCGCAGATAGTCGTGGCAGTAATATCCGCCCAGGCGGAAGTTGACGCGTTGCAGGTAGTTTCCGCGCGGGTTCGTGATCCACTGGGCGCCGGCTCCCACGCGCCAGCGGTTGTCGAAGCCCGTGCCGTCGGTGCCGAAAACCGGCTCGTAGCCGGGGAGGGAGGTGTATTTCGCGTTTTTCCATGGCTGGTAGGAGAAATCGACTTCGGCGATGAGGCGGTTGCCCCACTCGACGTTCACGCCGGCTCCGTAGGTGGCGGCCTTGGTGTAGCGTCCCTTCATCTTCTTGGAGCCGTCGATTTCCTCTTCCGTCGGGGCCTCGTCGGAGCCTACGTCGTACTTCGTGCCGTAGGAGTTGCCGTGGAAGTCCTTCTCAGGCTCGTAGATCACGCCGAGGGTCAGGCGGGTGTCGCGGTTGACGTTGAAGCCGTACTGGATGCCGGCGCGTATGTTCCAGTCGCGGATTTCCATCACGCGCTCGAAGAGCGAGGTGGAGGAGGTTGTTCCGTTCTGCGCCAGTACGTAGTTGTCGTTCAGCAGGGTACCGAACATGTAGCTCACGTTCACACCCAGGGTGAAGCCCTTGAAGGGGCGGGCGCTCAGGCCCAGGAACAGCTCGCTTACGGTGCCGGAACCCTGGCGCGAGTTCTCGCCGTTGACTATCTCGTTGCCGAAGCTGTAGCCGACCTGCGACCAGGGCACCAGGCCGATGGCGGCTCCGCCGTATTTCGTGACGGGGAACTGCATGACGGCGTAGTCGAGCCCCCCGGTGAAGTTCTTGCCGCTCTCCTTTCCTTCCTCGGTGCGGAGCATCTTGGTGTTGGCGGCGATGTCGAAGAGGAAAGTCAGGGAGTCGATGGTGGCGTACGACGCCGGGTTTATGAAGTTGATCTGGCGTCCGGAGCGCATGGCGATGCCCACGCCGCCCATTCCCCTCTGCTGTGTGTTGGCCTGCTGCTCGAGCACGCCGTAGCCGAAACGGGAGTATGGGGTGACGGTTGAGTTCTGTGCCGCGGCGGGCGCGTGGAGCGCCGCGCCGGCGATGATTAAGGCCGAAAGCCTACTGGTGAGTCTTATCTTCATTGTAAAGCAGGATACTGAGTAAACCCTTTGTGACCAGGCACGAGTCCACGGCCACGGGGAAGTCGAGGAACTGGCTGACGCGGTCGGCCCAGCCGCCGGTGAGCACCACCCTGGCTCCCTGGGGGAGCCTGGAGCGGTAATACGCGATCTCGCTGACGACGCCGCGTATGGCCCCGGCGCGCATGGCGGTGACGGTGTCCGTCCCGAATACCGGGGTGTCGCCGTAGCCTCCGACTTCCGGGAGGCGGGCGGTGAAGCTGCGCAGGGCGCGGAGGCGCATGCCGACGCCGGGGGCTATGTTGCCCCCCAGGTATTCCCCGCGTTCCGACACCACGTCGTAGGTGACGGCGGTGCCCATGTCGACCACCAGCGACATCTCCCCCGGGAACAGGCTCCAGGCTCCAGCGGCCGCGGCCACGCGGTCCTCGCCGAGGGTCTGCGGCGTGGAGTAGCCTATTGTGATCGGCAGCGGCATGTCGGCGGTCACCTCGCGGGCCTTCACGCCGCGTCCGGCGAGCCAGCGCGCCATGCGCGGCCCGTTGCCTGTGACGGAGCAGACCAGCGCCCTGGCCGGGCGGCATCGGTCCACCACTTCTTCAAGCGTCTCGCGGGTGAGCTTGCCCACCGTCAGCTTTTCCACGGCCTCCTGGCCGTCCCACAGCACGATTTTGGCCGAGCTGTTCCCTTGGTCGATAGTAAGGTTGAGTTCCATTGTCGCGGATTTGCCGGCCCGTTTTGTCGGGCCGGTGCGCGGTTGAACGGCAAAATTACAAAATCCCCTCCATTTACGCTCATTCCGCCCCCTTAAATTTTCCAAAACCGCCCGTTCAGGAGCTGTTGCCGGGAGCCATTGTGGTTCAGGGGCTGACGCGCCGGGCCGCGGGCGTATGCTTAAAAAACATAAAAGGGGCTGTATGGCGCGCCGCGGGAGGGGAAATTTTCGTATTTTTGTGGTTTAAAACATCAACATACTTTTCCCGCTATGTCAGAAATCAAATGCATAGGCATCCTTACCTCCGGGGGCGACGCTCCCGGAATGAACGCCGCGATCCGCGCCGTCACCCGTTCGGCCATATTCAGCGGTTTCAAAGTCAAGGGTATATATCGCGGATACAAGGGTCTCATAACCGACGAGATCGTTGAGTTCTCGACCGCCAATGTCTCTAACATCATACAGCGCGGCGGCACGATTCTCAAAACCGCCCGATGCAAGGAGTTCCAGACACCCGAGGGGCGCCAGCTCGCCTATGACACCCTACGTTCCCACGGGATCGACGCCCTGGTGGTGATCGGTGGCGACGGTTCCCTGACGGGCGCGCGCATCTTCGCCAACGAGTTCAACTTCCCGATCATAGGCCTGCCGGGCACTATCGACAACGACCTCTACGGCACCGACCACACCATAGGCTACGACACGGCCCTGAACACCATCATGGAGTGCGTCGACAAGATCCGCGACACGGCGACCTCGCACGAGCGCCTGTTCTTCGTGGAGGTCATGGGGCGCGACGCCGGCTTCCTCGCTCTCAACGGCGCGATCGCCGCCGGGGCCGAGGCCGCGATCATCCCGGAGATCTCCACGCAGACCGACCAGCTCGCCGAGCTGATACAGAACGGTTTCCGCAAGAGCAAGAACTCGTCGATCGTGCTGGTGGCCGAAAGCCCCGTCACGGGGGGCGCCATGGGCATAGCCAAGCGCGTCGAGGAGGAGTACCCCGAGTACGACGTGCGCGTCTCCATCCTGGGCCACCTCCAGCGCGGCGGTTCGCCGACGGCCTGCGACCGCATCCTGGCCTCCCGCATGGGCGCGGCGGCGATCGACGCCCTGCTCGACGACCAGCGCAACGTTATGATCGGCATAAAGAACGACGAGATTGTCTACGTCCCCTTCTCGAAAGCCATCAAGAACGACAAGCCCATCAACCAGGAACTCCTGAACACCCTGCGGAGACTGTCAATATAACAGCCCTTTCAGCGCCAAGCAGAAAGAACGCACATTCCTTGTAGGGACATGCCTTTGGCATGTCGGGATGAATCACCTGTGAACCGGGGGCTCCTTCAACGTGCCAAAGGCACGTCCCTACATAAAGGCGCAAAATACTTTCAGTCTGCGTTATAACAGCGTTAAACAACACTGCCTAAGTAACATATGTCAATAGACCAGATTATCGCAGAAGGCACAGCCAAGGCCGTAAAGGCTCTCTATGGCGTTGATGCCGATCCCTCCTCGATTGTTCCCCAGGCTACCCGGAAGGAGTTCGAGGGGAACCTTACCGTAGTTGTCTTCCCCTGGGTGAAGGCCGCCCGCAAGGCTCCCGAGGCTGTCGGGACGGAAATCGGACAGTGGCTCGCGGAAAACGAGCCGGCGGTTGCCCGCTTCAACACCGTCAAGGGGTTCCTGAACATCGTGGTGGAGCCGACTTACTGGAACAAGGTGCTGGGCCACATAGCCGCCACCCCGGACTACGGAATGGCCCCCGTCACCGACGCGTCGCCGCTGGTGATGGTGGAGTACTCCTCGCCAAACACCAACAAGCCCCTCCACCTGGGCCACGTCCGCAACAACCTGCTTGGCTACTCGCTGAGCCGCATCCTCGAGGCGTGCGGCAACAGGGTGGTCAAGACCAACATCGTCAACGACCGCGGCATACACATCTGCAAGTCGATGCTCGCCTGGCAGAAGTGGGGCGACGGAGCCACCCCCGAGTCGACCGGCAAGAAGGGCGACCATCTGATCGGCGATTTCTATGTGCTTTTCGACAAGCATTACCGCGCCGAGGTCAAGGAGATCGCCGAGCGCGAGAACATCCCCGCCGAGGAGGCCGAGAAGCGCTCGACGCTGATGGCCGAGGCCCGCGACATGCTGCGCCGCTGGGAGGCCGGCGACCCGGAGACGCGGGCCCTCTGGGAGCGTATGAACTCCTGGGTGTACGCCGGCTTCGACCAGACCTACAAGCGCCTCGGCGTTGACTTCGACAAAATATATTACGAGAGCCAGACCTACCTCGAGGGTAAGGAGAAGGTGCTCGAAGGGCTCGAGAAAGGGCTGATGTACCGCAAGGAGGACGGCTCCGTGTGGGCCGACCTCACCGCCGAGGGGCTTGACCACAAGCTGCTCCTCCGCGCCGACGGCACCTCGGTCTACATGACCCAGGACATCGGCACCGCCAAGCTCCGCTTCCGCGACTATCCGATCGACCGCATGATCTACGTTGTGGGCAACGAGCAGAACTACCACTTCCAGGTGCTGTCGCTGCTGCTCGACCGCCTCGGTTTCAAGTGGGGCAAGGACCTGGTGCACTTCTCCTACGGCATGGTGGAGCTTCCCGAGGGCAAGATGAAGAGCCGCGAGGGGACCGTGGTGGATGCCGACGACCTCATGGAGGAGATGGTCTCCGGGGCCCGCGAGGTATCCCGCGAGATGGACAAGCTCCAGGGTCTCAGCGAGGAAGAGGTGGCCGAGATTGCCGAGACCGTCGGCATGGGCGCGCTGAAATACTTCCTTCTGAAGGTCGACCCCCGCAAGAACATGCTCTTCAACCCCAAGGAGTCGATCGACTTCAACGGCAACACGGGGCCGTTCATCCAGTACACCTACGCCCGCATCCGCTCGGTGCTCCGCAAGGCCGCCGAGAAGGGGTTCGCCATAGGGGACTACTCGAAAGTGGCCCCCAACGACAAGGAGATAGCCCTGATACAGGCGCTGGCCGATTTCCCCGCCATTGTGCGGGAGGCCGGCCGCTCGTTCTCCCCGGCGCTGATTGCGAACTACGCCTACGACCTGGTGAAGCAGTTCAACCAGTTCTACCACGACTACACCATCCTGGGCGAGGAGGACGAGCAGACGCGCTCGCTGCGCCTGGCGCTCTGCGACCAGACCTCGCGGGTGGTGAAGGCGGCGATGGGGCTGCTCGGGATCGCTGTGCCGGAACGGATGTAAGCCCGTTCGTTCGTCGGGCTGTGATAGCGGACCGTCTGGGTCGTCGCCGCAGGCACTCGGCTTCGGTCACGGTCCTGAGACCGCTCCCGACAGCCTCGGCCTCCGGCTCCTACCATCCGGACCACTCTGACAGCCCTCCCCGCCATCCGGGCGGAATGTGGTGCTGCCTTTGCTTTAACGGGGTTAGCCTTATGTAGGGACGCAACAAGCCGATTGTTATTGCGTCATCTGAATCGCCGGGGCTGAACTTCCGAACCTGTGATTTTGTATTAAATGTTGAATTAAACAAGTTTAAGAATATGAGTTATTATCAGACTGACTATTACGACGGACGCAACCCGCAGTCGCTCGACGCGAAGGTATCGAGCGTGATGAAGTCGGTTTACGTCAAGATGTTCCTGGCGCTCCTTGTGACCGCCGCCACCGCCTGGCTCGCTTCCGCCTGGGGCACCGAGGCCAACGTGGCCTACTATATCGCGACCCACACATGGGTCTACTGGGGCCTGGCCATCTTCGAGCTCGGGCTGGTGTTCTTCATCACCGCGCGCCTCAACAAGCTCTCACCGGCAATGTCTACGGGGCTGTTCTACCTTTTCGCGATCGTCAACGGCCTGACGCTGTCGATTATCTTCCTGGCTTTCAGCTTTGCCAGCATCTTCAAGACTTTCCTGATCACCGCCGGTGTGTTCGGCGCTATGAGCGTCTACGGCTATTTCACCAACCGCGACCTGACGAAGATCGGCTCGCTGCTCTATATGGCGCTCTTCGGGCTGATCATCCTCTGCGTTGTCAACATGTTCTGGGCCAACTCTACCCTCGACTGGATTGTCAGCGGTCTGGGAGTGCTGATCTTTATCGGCCTCACAGCCTGGGACACGCAGAAAATCAAGCAGATGACCCAGCAGTATCCCGCCATGGCCGACGGCCGCCTGGCCACCTGGGGCGCGCTGAGCCTCTACCTGGACTTCATCAACCTGTTCCTCTACCTGCTCCGCTTCTTCGGGAGCAGCCGCGATTGAGGGGCGTGATAGCGGCCCGTCTGGGTCGTCGCCGCGGGCACTCGGCTTCGGTCACGGTCCTGAGACCGCTCCCGTCAGCCTCGGCCCGTGGCTCCTACCATCCGGACCACTCTGACGCCCCTCCGCCATCCGGGAGGACGTTCCTCAGCCATCCGGGTGGAAAGTTCCTCAGTCCTCCGGGAGGAAGGTCTATCAGTCCTTCATCCGGGAGAGAACTGGTTCCCGCGGATGGTATTGAATGAATTCAAACGTAGGGACGCACGGCCCGTGCGTCCGCATTTCCAGGTTGATTCCCATCTGGTTGGCGGACGCACGGGCCGTGCGTCCCTACGTTGGTGTGGAGGGCTCGCGCGCCGTGTCAGGGGCGGGACGGGAGGCGTAGGGGCGGTCGAGGAGGTGGAAGCAGTGTTGGTGGCAGCCTTGAATATGGCGTGCTATTAAAAGGAGTATTTATGGGATAGGTGTTCTATGACAAGATGGATGACGGGTGCGTGTTTTATTCGATAGAATACACGAGCAAAAGTCTGGTAGCCTTGAGGCCCAACAATAATATCTCTTGATTCTATACCCATAGCGGTTAACTTGGGGATTTTACGTTGGTAAAAATATTCAAACAGGCTCCATCTGTATTGCTCGGAGGTCATATCAGAGTGATGTGTTTCCAAGGGCTCTGTTGAGCAGATGAACGAGAACACCGCATTATGAAAAATGGAGAATTGTTCGATCAACCAGTGGCACATCTTAAAGAACGCGCATAAGCTCAGCGGCATATCAAGATTTAGTTTGTTTATCGCGATATCCGCAATATCCAAATCCGCAAATTCGGTAGGGATTTGAAATGTGCCTACTTTATCGTTGTCTTCATAAAAACTGAGGACAACCACTAAATGATTGCCCTCATTATCGGGAATGATAGTTTCTATCGACTCCATTACCGTTAATTAGTTTACGGTATTTATCACAAATTTTTTTCATGCGCTCCTTCTTTTGCTGTTGCGCTTTCTCTATGAAAGCGACCAACTCCCTGGAAGGATTGGGAATTCTGATAGTGTTTGTCGTCTCCATATTCTAAGTGTTTATACAGCAAAGTTAAGTCAATTGTTTTGATTATGCAACTTTTGCGAGTGCTAATAATCATGTTGTTCAAAAGATTAACACTTATCTTGGCTTTTTAGTTTTACACAAGGCGAGTTGGCGGACGCACGGGCCGTGCGTCCCTACGTTGGTGTGGAGGGCTCGGGCGGCGTGTCAGGGGCGGGGCACGGCGGGATGGGAGGCGTAGGGGTGGTCGAGGTCCAGGAGGTGGAAGCGGTGCTGGTGGCGGCGGTCGGCGGGGGGGAGGGCCATGTAGTCGCCGTAGGTGTGGGCGAGGTATTTCTCCGGCTCGGCGAAGGTCATGAAGGGGATTCCTTCGAAGAGGATCTCGCGTGCGGGCTCGACCCACTCTTTGGGGATGGCGCCGCGGGCGCCGTTGTCGTGCTCGACCACTGAGGGGGAGGTTTCGTAGGGGTATTCGCGGAAGATTTGTTGCAGCTTTTCGTGGAGGCCGCGCCGGGTGAAGAGGCGTCGGGTGAGCAGCGGCGCCCAGCTCGATGGGCCGCGGCCGTGGCGGTAGGGGTCGCGGTAGATGAGGTAGAGTGCGCGGCGGTAGAACTTGTAGCGGGCGAAGTGTGAGCGTCGCGCGGGGGCGCTGTCGGTCATGCCGTCGAGTGGGAACACGTCGATGTAGATGCCTCCGAGGTAGCCGAAGTGCTTGCTTTCGACGAGGGTTGTGCCGGCGTCCTGTATCTTGCCGAACGGGAATGGATAGTCGGGGTCGTTCTCGGGACCGATCATCTCGAGGTGCGGGGGGAGCCACTCCTTCCAGTGCTTCACCAGCCGGTCGTAGTCGGGTCGGGGCATGGCTATGTCGAGGTCGTCGTCCCAGGGGATGAATCCTCCGTGGCGCACGGCTCCGAGGAGCGTTCCGGCGATTATGTAGTATCTGAGGCCGCGCTGGCGGCATGCGGCGTCGACTGCTTGCAGGATTTTGAGCAACCGCAGTTGCAGGGGGCGTATCTCGTAGTCCATATGGGGGATGTCAGAGGGTGAGCGGGTTGAGGCGGTAGACGAGCACGGGGGACCGCAGGTCGGAGCTGCGGCGCGGCCAGCGCATCACGACGCGCCGCGGCAGGTCGGCGGGGAGCATGCGGTTGAAGGCGGCGGAGTCGCGGCGCGCCACCAGCACGAGGCCCTGCGAGGGGGTGTGGCGTGCCACGCGGGCGCTGTCGAGGACGGTCATGCCGTCGGCGGTGTAGAAGTTTACCTGGTAGAAGCGGAGCATGCGGTCGTCAACGTAGCTGTAAAGCGGCTCTCCGGGGAGCGCCCTCGCGGCCACGGCCTGTGCCAGGGGGTAGTCGCTCTTTGGGTTGAGCGCGGCGGGCTGTATGGCCGCGGAGAAGACCCAGTAGATGAGCATTACGTCGATCATCGTCCACTGCGCGATCTGCCGGTTCTGCCCGCGGGCCATCACCTTGATGGTGGAGCAGCATACCATCAGGCAGAGGCAGCAGGCCATGGGGGCTGCGAAGTCCGCGCCGAGCATCCTTAGCTCGCCCAGGGAGGCGTCGACCGCCGGGTGTGAGGCCCAGGCAGGGAGCCATCCGAAAAGGGCGCAGAGGAGCAGCAGTGGCACGATGGTGCCCAGCAGCGCGATGATCCAGCCGAAGGCTTTGAGAATGCGGGTGGTCTTTCCGGCGAGCCAGCGGATGTAGAACGCGAGCCAGTAGGCCAGGAAGGGGTACATGGGTAGCAGGTACACTCCGCGCTTGCTCTGGGGGACGCAGTAGAACATGAACACCACCAGGCAGGCGCAGAGCGCCAGCAGCCCGGCGGGGTCGTCGTTGACGAGGTCGCGCCATTTGAGTTTCAGGATTCCGTAGCGGAACTTGCGCCAGGCGAAGAGCGAGATGAGCGCCAGCAGGGTCCAGGGGGCCATTCCGGCGGGGAGCATGGCGAAGTAGTACCATATGCCGTTCTTGTGGGAGTCATATGACATCTGCCCGGTGAAGCGGCCGAAATTTTCCTCCAACACCAGTCGGAGGAACTCCTCGCCTCCCTGGCGGTAGGCGAGGAGATACCATAGGGCCGGCAGTAGCAATGAGAGGAGGCCGCTGAGTGCCAGCGTTATGAACGTGTGCCAGAAGGGGTCGCGCTGCAAGAGCCTCCAAAGGCCTATCACGAGGCAGGGGATGAGCATCCCGACGGGGCCTTTCGTCAGCACGGCGAGCGACATCATCAGTATGCCGGTCCAGGGGAGCTGCCAGCGTCCCGGCTGGCGCTCCCAGTGGCGCGCCATGGCGAGTATGGCCAGCACGGTGAAGCAGCACAGGAGCATGTCGACACGGCAGGATGTCGCGGCGCGGTGTACCTCGAAGGCGGTCATCGTTATGAAGGCGGTGACCGTTCCGAGACCGACTGTGGCGCGACGGCAGTAGAAGCGGAACACGCATATAATCATCGCCGTGGCGGCGAGGGCCGAGGGGAGGCGGCTGAGATATTCCGTGACGTGCCCCCCGTTGAGCCATCCGAGCGCGGCGATGATCCAGGCGAGCATGGGTGGCTTGTATGGGATGTCGTCACCGACGCTCACGGGGAGTATCCAGTTTCCCTGCTGGAGCATCGAAAGGGCCACCACGGCCTCTCTCGGTTCCCCTTTGGAGTAGAAAAGCGTCTGGCCGAGGAAGGCCGCGAACGTGACAAGGAGCAACCCGGCGAGCGCCAGGGTTGCCCCGTTGAAGGAGATTCCTACGGAACGTCTCATTTACAGATAGTTGAAACTTGATGTTATGACACCCCTACATGCCGTAGGAGAGGGTTGTGTAGTAGTTGCCGTAGCTGCCGTTGAACTCGATGGTGACGAAGCGGTTGTCGCCCCCGAACCATGTCGCGGAGACCACTCCGCCGCTGTTGGCGGTGCTGACGGGCGCGCCGTACAGCCCTGTGAAGCGGTTATAGAGGGCGTTGTAGCGGCTCATGTCGTAGTAGGAGGTCGGGTAGGTGAACTGGGATCCGCAGAGGAGGCCGTTGTTGTAGTACATCGCCGCGTCGGGCCACATGAGGTTCATCTGTGGCACGTTGGTGAGGTACACCACGTCGCTGCCGTAGTTGCTAACCGTGTAGCCGCTGGTGGCCAGTGTGTTGAGCGACGATGCGAGCGTGGCTCCGATGGCTACTCCGAGGATGGTGGAGAACACGGGGCCGACACCGGCGGTATAGTGCCAGCGTGGCGGGGGTACCGGGCGGTGCCAGTGGCCGAAGAACGGCACAGGGTGGCGGTAGCCGGGTCCCATCGGGCGGGGTGGCAGGCCGTGCGGCCTTCCTGGCCGTGGCGGACGGTGGCCGTAGTCGGGGCGTCCGGGTCGGGGCGGGTGCTGCGGGGGACGGTTTCCGGGGTGGTTGTGCCCTGGGTTATGGGGGCCGTTCCCGGGGCGGTGGCTGCTGCCGTTGCCTGGACGGTTGGCGGGCGGGTTGGTATTGCCCGGGCGGTTGTGGCTCCCTCCGGGATTGTTGTTGCCGGGCCGGTTGCCGCCGTTTCCGGGGCGCGTGTTGTTGCCGGGCCGGTCAGGCCTGTTGCTGTTTCCGGGGTTGGATGGGCGGGTTGGGCCGCCGTTTCCCGGGCGGCTGTTTCCGGGCCGGTTGCCGTTGGACGCGCCGGGTCCGCGGCTGTTTCCCCCGCGGGAGCCGCTTCCGCGCTGGGCGCTGTGTTCCGACGACTGCCTGGCGCGTCCCTGTGCTTCCGCCACGGGGGCGAGCACCATGGCCGCGGCTACCAGCAGGGTCGAAATCGTTGTTGTCAGTTTTCTCATAGCCGTTTGTTTTTCGCGGTTTTGTGAGACCCTTTTTCCTTTTAGAGCGCTAATTTAGCCAAAAGGTTTAACAAATTCCCCCTTTTCGGGCTTTTTTAGTATTTTCGCGGTATGATTTACCAATACAAGACGAAAGGGACTTGCTCCCGCATGATCACACTCGATGTTGACGACAACGGAACGATCAACAGTGTCGAATTTCTCGGGGGATGCCCGGGGAACACCATGGGGGTATGCACTCTTGCGAAAGGACGCAAGGCCGGCGAGATCGCCGACCTTTGCCGCGGCATCCCATGCCGCGACAAGGGCACGTCGTGTCCCGACCAGCTCGCCCGCTTCATCGATTCCCTCGAACTGGGGTGATAGCTGACAGATATGAGTATGAGGAGGAACGACATTCGCCGCTATGTTTGGGCGGCTGTCATGGCCGGCGGTTTGCTGCTGCTGACGGGGGCGTGCGGGAGCCGTCATTCCAAGGCGCAGCCGGTGGTCGACGCGCTGAATTCTCCCGAGTTCCGCGCCAGGGAGATACAGACGGGGCTTTTTTCGGGTTCTGAGGCGCGAATCGAGGGGGATACCTTGGTGTTCACTGTCGACTGCACCGAGAAGGTGGTTCTCGCCGAGCTGCCCCCGCGCAGCCGCGATTTCTTAGAACAGTCGGCCACGATGGAGCTTTCGGACCTGTGCGCCGACAAGGGGTTCCGCGAGGGGATCGAGGCCCTGCGCGACGAGCGTATGGGGGTGAAGATCGTCTGGCGCGACACCAAGGGCGCGGAAATCGCCGTGGCCCTCTCCCCGGAGGCGATCCTGGGGGCGAATGGGTCGGAGTGAGAGGTCGGCGATTGTAGGGACGCACGGCTCGTGCGTCCGAAGCCGGATTATTGGCTTGATTGGCGGACGCACGAGCCGTGCGTCCCTACAAGATTGAATTGATTCTGAAAGCATAGCATACGCGGCACGCCGCGTCCTTACAGGCTGGGGTGTAGGGACGCGGCGTGCCGCGTATGGTTTGTTGTGATGCCGAGGATGGCTTGTTGATGCCGGTAGGGTGTTGTTTTGGGGCCGCGGGGTCAGTCGCCGAGGTGGCGGCGGTAGGCCGCGGCCAGGCGGGTGTGGTAGCGGCGCGCCTTGGCCTTGGGGCCGTTGTATTTGAGGGCGAACGCGAGCCAGTTCTTATTGCGGATGGAGTCGACCATGCCGCAGTTTGTGATGAATCTGGCGAAGAGCTCGAGCTGGTCGCGCTCCGAGCGGCTCATCAGGTCGACGAACTCGCGCACCGAGCGAGTGCCGCACTTTTTCCAGTTGAAGCCTCCGATCTGGAACATCCCCCAGAATGTAGATTCCAGGGCCGATTCCTCGTCGATTGCCCTGGCTGCGTCGAGGCGCGCCTGCTGCGCGGCCTGGTATGAGCCGTGTCGGCGCGAGTCTGGGCGGTTGAATATCTCGGGCGATTTTTTCCTGGCTTTCGATAGATTCACCCCGTGGCGCGGGGCGAACTTGCGATACATCGACAGGTCGAAGTTGATGAGGGGTTTGCCGTCGTCCCAGAACCCCTCGTGGGCGGCTCCGGCCTCGATGTCGACCACGGCCTTGATGGCGGCCACCTCTATGCCGAGTTCTTCGGCCACTTCGCGGTAGTCTTCTTCCGTCAGGTCGCGGAAGCGTGCCTCGTCGGCCGCGAGTGGCGGCAGGACGAATGGGGTGAGGAACATCGTTGTGTCGTGGGCGGCGAACGATTCGGCGTTGGGCCTCAGCAGGGGCTGCGCGGAGCATCCGGCGGAAACGCCGAGCGCCAGGGCGAGGAGGATGGCGGTGGGGAGTTTTTTCATGGATTGGAATTGTAGGGACGCGGCGTGCCGCGTATTGTTGCCCGCGGCGATATCTTGCGGGTGGAAGTTATACGCGGCACGCCGCGTCCCTACGTTGTTTGGCGTGCGTGAATCCCGGGTTTCGGAAACGGATTCGGGTTTAGAGGCCGGCGATCTTCTCGATGGTGCGGCGGAGCTGCTGGTAGAAGCGCTCGACGGCGGGGATGTGCATGCGCTCCGAGGGGGAGTGCACGTCGCGGAGGGTGGGACCGAACGACACCATGTCGAGGCCGGGATAGTTCTGCTGGAACAGGGCGCATTCCAGTCCGGCGTGGATGGCCTTGATGGCGGGGCGGGTACCGTAGAGTTCCTCGTAGGCGTCGGAGGCGAGTTTCATTACCTCGGAGTCGAGGTTGGGAGTCCAGGCGGGATAGCCGTCGCCGTGCTCGACGGTGGCGCCGGCCAGGGTGAAGCAAGCCTCGACCTGGTTGGCGATGTCGTATTTGCGGGAATCGACACAAGAGCGCTGCGAGGTGGTCACCACGATCTTGTCGTTCTCCTTCATCTTCACGGATGCGAGGTTGGTGGAAGTCTCCACCAGGCCTGGCATGTCGCGGCTCATGGAGATAACTCCGTGGGGGGCGCAGTAGAGGGCGAGCACCAGGGCGCGCGAGGTGGCCTGGTCGACGGTGAAGTCGGGCTTGTCGACGCTCTCGAGGTCGAGCTTCATAGTTGTCTCGAGCCCCTTGTATTCGGCCTCGATGTCGGCGGCGTAGCGGTTGAACGCTATGCGCACGTTCTCCTTGCGGGAGGTGTGGACTCCGAACACGGCGTGGGCGGCGCGGGGTATGGCGTTGCGGAGGTTGCCGCCGTCGAACTCCGACACCACCACTTCGTGCTCCTTCATGAGGTTGAAGAGGAAGCGGGCTACGATTTTGTTGGCGTTGGCGCGTCCGAGGTGGATGTCGCCGCCGGAGTGCCCGCCGAGGCCGTCGCGGAGGTCGATCTTGAAGTAGTGGTAGTCGGTGGGGGCGAAGGAGCGGTTGTAGTGGAATGTGGCCACGGTGTCGATGCCGCCGGCGCAGCCGACGAAGACTTCCGCGTCGTCCTCGGAGTCGAGGTTGATCAGTATCGAGCCTTTGAGCTCCCCTTTCTCGAGGTTGTTGGCGCCGGTCATGCCTGTCTCCTCGTCCATTGTGATGAGGGCTTCGAGGGGGCCGTGCACGAGGGTGTCGTCGGTCATGATCGCGAGTGCGGCGGCCACGCCTATGCCGTTGTCGGCTCCGAGGGTGGTTCCGTTGGCGCGCACCCATTCTCCGTCGACGATTGTCTCGATGGGGTTGTTCTCGAAATCGAAGCTCTTGTCGTTGCTCTCGCACACCATGTCCATGTGGCCCTGGAGGATGGTCGTGGGCGCGTTCTCGCGTCCCGGGGTGGCGGGCTTGCGTATGATGACGTTTCCGATTTTGTCGGCGTGCGCGTCGAGGCCGTGCTTCTGGCAGAAGTCGAGGATGTAGGCGCGTATCTTTTCCTCCTTTTTGGAGGGACGGGGGATCTTGGTAATCTGGTCGAAGATTTCAAACACCTCTTTGGGGTTCAGGTCTTTTACTTCCATAGCGGGGGTGGTTATTTGGTCGGTTAAAAACTGCTCTTAAAAATCGTGCGTTATCCTAAATATCTGTTAAAAGTGACGCTCCGATGCCGCTAAGTTACAAAATAAAATCGAGAAACCACGAAAAATTGCCCCGACTTTCTTAAATTTGCGGCAAAATTTAAACGAGCCGATTATGCCCGCCACGATACTCCTGACGGTGGCCCTGCTCGCCGCCGCGGTGGTGCTGTTGGGGGTGAAGGCGCTCTTCGTGAAAGGGGGCCGCTTCCCGCGGGGCCACAGCCACGAGCTCCGCGACATACCGCGCCGCCAGAGGGCCCTGCGCGACAGTCTCTCCTCCCGCGGAGGCCGGAAACGGCCGTGAGACGTCGGCCGGCCTTGAGTCCGTACATTAACCAGCAAACAACACCTATATCGAAATATGAAGAAATTCTTCCTGGCAGCCCTCGCCGCAGGGCTCCTCTGCGGCGCGACCGCCTGCTCAAACGCCGACAACAAGGCTGACGACAAGAAAGCCGACGCTCCCGCCGCCCAGGCCCCCAAGGCCGAAGGGGAGGCGTTCGCCCCGACTACCAATATCCGCTACTACAATATGGATTCCGTAATGGCCAACTACGAGATGGTCAAGACGTTCCACGAGGCGAACCTGCGCTCGATGACCGAGCTGCAGAACGCCCAGCGCTCCCGCGAGAACGAGCTGAACCGCCTGGCAAGCTCCATACAGCAGAAGGTGCAGAGCAACGGCTACCTCTCCGAGGCTTCATATAACGCCGACATGCAGGACCTCAACAAGAAGCAGCAGGCCGCCCAGAACTACCTCGGCTCGTTGCAGCAGAAGGCCGAGATGGAGGCCATGCGCCAGCAGCAGCAGTTCCTCGACTCGCTCAACAACTTCCTGAACGACTACAACAAGACGCGCCACTACGACGCTATCCTGGTGTATGTCGCAGGCGAGGTGTTCAATCCGGCCCTCGACATCACCTCCGAGGTGATTTCCGGCCTCAACAGCCGCTACACGGCCGCCGCACCCGCTGCCGCCGCTGAAAAGAAATAAAGACCGGGGATTCCCGGCGTCAATGGCGGAAGCCCTTGGCCAAAGGCCGCCCGGCACGCCTGAGAAAGCCGCTCGCCTCCGGCTCGCTCTACCCGACAAAAGTAACTTCTGTTGAGTGGAGCGAGCCGGAGGCGAGCGGCTTTCTCAGGCGTGCCGGGCGGCTTTGAGCCGGGGGCTTTTAGCGGCGGTTGAGGCCGCGGCGCAGGGGGGAGCGGCGCAGGAGTTCGGCGCGGTCTTCGGGGGTGAGGGCTTCGAGCTTGGCGCTGGTGATGGATAGGAGCGCCGGGCGGGGGAGGAACTCCGGGAGCGGTGAGGCGTTTATGCCGCGGTTGAGGGGGCAGCTTTCCTGGCAGCGGTCGCAGCCGTAGAGAACGCCTTTGAGGATTTCCCGGGTGGGGATTTCGCTGCCGCGCGCGTTGAGGGAGGCGGGGAGCGGGCCGCGGTGTTCTATGGTGAGGTAATTGACGCAGAGGCGGCCGTCGAAGGTGCCGTCCGGGGCGAGCGCCCCTGTGGGGCACGCCGCGGCGCACGCGCCGCAGCCGGAGCAGGCCGGGCGCTGTGAAGCCGCTCGCTGAAGCTCGCTCAACCCGACAGGCAGCTCGGCTTCCTCGCTCGGCTTCCGCCTCGCGCACGAGGGAGGGAAGGGGGCCTTCAGGCTTGCGCCCGGGAGGAGGGAGGTTCGGGGCGCGTCGGTGACGATCTCGGCCAGGAAGAGGTAGGTGCCGAGGCCGGGGACGGCGAGCTGGCGGTTGAGGCCGATCGCGCCCAGGCCGGCGCGGACTGCCCAGTATCGTTCGAGAATCGGGGCGGAATCAACGCAGACGCGGGCCTGGAACCCGGCGTCGCGGAGAATCGCCGCGGCTGGTCTGAGGCGCTTGCGGAGCGTGTCGTGGTAGTCGTCGCCGAGGGCGTAGCGGGCTATGCGGTCGGCTCCGGGTCCGGGGTCGTATTCGGCGGCGTAGGGGAAGGCGCCGACGATTACCGCCCCCTGGCGCGGTTCCCCTTCGAGGAGGCGCAGGGGGTTGAAGCGGATTTCGCGGTAGCGCGCGAGGTAGTCCATCGAGGCGTGGCGCCCTTCGGCTATGAAGCGGTCGAAGCGCTCCATTTCCGCGGCCTCGACCTCGCCGGCCTCCGCTATGCCCCAAACTGCCGCGCCTGAGGCATCCAAGGCTTCGGCAAGTGAATGGGCGAAAGATGGAGAGCAGCTCGCTGAAGCTCGCTGAACCCGACAGGCTTCCGCGTCACATGGGGAGGGCTTCGAACTCATAGCCTCTTGCTTTCAGCCATTCGATTGCCTGCGGGAGCACGGCCTTCATGTTGCGCTCGGCTTTAAGCGAGTCGTGGAACACGATGATCGCGCCGTTGCGGGCGTAGCGCCTTACGTTGGCGAAGACTTTCTCCGGGGTCAGCTTCTTGGAGTAGTCGCGGGTGACAAGGTCGTACATTATTATGTTGTAGCGGTCCTTGATACTGCGGGCCTGCTTCCAGCGTAGCAGTCCGTGCGGGGGTCGGAACAGGGCGCTGTCGATAAGGTCGTTGGCCTCGGTTATGTCGTGGAGGTAGCGGTAGGTCGAGACGTGCATCCCTTGCAGGTGGTGCATGGTGTGGTTGCCGTAGGAGTGCCCGCGGCGCTTTACCTCCTCGAACAGCTCCGGGTTTCGGGCCACGTTGTCGCCCACCATGAAGAATGTCGCCTTCACGCCGTAGCGGTCGAGGGTGTCGAGCACCCATGGGGTGACTTCCGGCACCGGTCCGTCGTCGAAGGTGAGGTAGACCACCTTCCGCTTCTTGCGCTTTATGCGCCAGATACACTCCGGGAACAGGAGGCGGTAGGGCAGTGGCGGGCGTTCGATCAGCATTGGCTTCGCGGTCAGTTGTCGCTTTCCGGTTCCTTATTTCTTGGGGAGGAAGCGGGTGAGGTCGTTGATGTTCACACCCTCGGCCAGGAGTTTCTCCTGCAACGCGGCGCTGTCGCCCCCCTCTGAGTTGTAGGTGTCGAGCAGGACGTAGAGGTATGTCGGGATGTATCGGTCGGCATATGTCAGGCCGGAGTAGCCGCTTCCCGGCAGGGTGCGTTGCAGCTCCATGAAGTAGGGGAGGTACTGGCCGTAGCGGAGGATCTCCTTCTCGAGAATCGCCAGCCCCTTTGCCTTGAGGTTGTCGTCGCCGGTGGCTTGGGCCAATTTGAGGTATGTGTCGGCGATCTGATAGCCGATCTGTATGCTGTAAGGAGCGACTGATGTGGGGAGCTTCTCGTCGATGAGGTCGAGGATATGCGCGGCCTTGGTGAATCGGTCGGCGGCATACACCGCGTCGGGTTTGCCGTTCACCGAGTCGGTCGGATGCATCGCGTCGTACCCTTCGAGGAACAGCGCGTAGGCCAGTTCCGACATCGCGGAGCGGTGGGTGGTGACCATGCGGCGCACCGTCTCGTCGAGGTATACCTCCTGTCCCTCATTGAGCTTGTCGAGGCCTCCCCAGCGGAACTTGGTGGTGATGTTGTCGTACATCTTGTCGGTGGCGATCCAGGTCGACTGCCCGTCCTCGGGGTTGCGAAGGGGTGTCACCTGGTATGCCAGGCCGGTGTTACGCATATAGGGGGAAAGCGACAGGTAGTATTCGTCGGGGACGGTCATGGCGAAGTACGCGGGGCGGTTCCATCCGTCGCGCGCCTGTGTGGCGATCACGTCGAGACTGATCGCCTGGCTGAGGGTGACTCCCCCGGCGGGGTTCTTCGGGTCCTTGTAGAGCGATACCTCGATTGCCTCCTCCGCGGCGGGAACCTCGGAGGGGAGGATCACCCCGGCCTCGGCGGCCGCCCCGGCGTTGGAGGGGATGTACATATACGGGTAGCGCATGACGCGCGAGCCCTGCCACATGGCTTTGGGGTTGTGGTAGAGGTCATCGAGGGCGTTGAGGGCGTTGACGCGCTCCTGGCTCATGTTCTCCTGGTCGAAGTAGCTGTATTGGAGGCGGTCCTGGGCGTAGTCGGCGGGTTTGGCCGATGTCGGGAGGCCGGCGGCTCCGTCGGTGGCGACGCGCATCTGGTTGGCGTACCAGTCGGTCGTGAGGTATGAGAGGTTCACCACGCGCACGTCGGTGCGGTAGCCCTCGACCTCCTGGGCGTACCACAGGGGGAATGTGTCGTTGTCGCCGTTGGTGAAGATCACGCCGTTCTTGTCGATTGACGAGAGGTAGTTCATGCCGAAGTCGCGGGTGGTGTAGCGTCCCGAGCGGTCGTGGTCGTCCCATGTCTGCGACACCATCTGCAAGGGTACGGCCAGGCCTACGGCACACGCGCCGCAGGCTACGATGATGGCCTTGCGGCGGTCGGCGTGCGGGTTGATGCCGCTGTCGCCGTCACCTTCCGGGGCGACGGAGTTCTTCAACAGCCTGTTGACGAGCGCCCAGAGCGCCGGCACACCCATGCCGACCCATATGGCGAAGGCGTAGAACGAGCCGGCGAAGGCGTAGTCGCGCTCGCGGGGCTGCAAGGGGGGCTGGTTTAGGTAGAGCACGATGGCGATTCCCGTCATGAAAAAGAAGAAGAAAATCACCCAGAACTGCTCGATGCCCCGTTTGGAGTGGAAAGCCTGCCATGTGAGGCCGAGGATGCCGAGGAGGAGGGGCAGCATGTAGAACACGTTGTGCCCCTTGTTGTTCCTGCCGATGTCGTCGGGGAGGAGGCTCTGGTCGCCCAGGCGGGGGTTGTCGATGAAGGGGATGCCCGAGATCCAGTTCCCGTGGTTTGCCTCACCCTGTCCGGCGATGTCGTTCTGGCGCCCCGCGAAGTTCCACATGAAGTAGCGCCAGTACATGTAGTTGAGCTGGTAGTTGAAGAAGTAGCGCAGGTTCTGGGCGAAGGTGGGCTTCTGCATCATCATCGAGCGTATGGTCTCTCCGTTCTTGTCGACGATCACCGGGGCCTCCACGTTGTCGAGGTCGGCCTCCGTGGCCCCGATCCACTCCATATAGGCCTGGGGATGCGACGCGGAGGTGGAGTACATTCGCGGGAAGAGCATCTTGGGGGTCATCTCGTAGGAGAAGGACTCCTTGGCGACGTACCGGTCAGGTTCCGAGGGGTCGCTCTTGACGGCCTTGCTGTAAACGTCCTTCACTCCTTTTTTCTTGAAACCGTAGCCGCCGTAGTCGTCGGCCTCGTAGAGGACGGACGACTTGAACGTGTGGCCGTAGAGGAGCGGGGTCTCGCCGTACTGCTCGCGGTTGAGGTAGGAGGAGAGGGCGAAGACGTTGTCGGGGGCGTTCTGGTTCATCGGGGGGTTGGCGTGTGAGCGGATCAGCAGCAGCGCGTAGGACGAATACCCCGCGAAGATCACCAGTATGCTCAGGGCGCATACGGTGAGGATCCTTACGGGGAGCTTCTTCGCCATCCACAGGAACGCGCCGAGAGCTCCGATTATCACCACCGGCATGAGCCAGGAAGAGCCGATGAAGGGGATGCCTGACAGGATTACCGCCAGCAGGAAAGACACGCGGATCTCGGTGGCGGACTTCTGGCGGTAGAGCGCGGCCACGGCCCATATGGCCGCGGCGAGGAAGAGCACGGTGTAGGCGAGCACGCCGGTGTTGTAGCCCATGCCGAAGGAGTTGACGAACATCAGCTCGAACGACTGCGCCACCTCGATGAATCCCGGCACGAGGCCGTAGAGGATCAACGCCACGATGGCGGCGGCTATGCCGAGGGCTATCAGCGAGCCGGTAGCGGTGGTGTTCTTGAACTTGCGGTAGTAGAACACCAGCACGATGGCCGGGATGCAGAGGAGGTTGAGCAGGTGGACGGCGATCGACACGCCTATTATATAGGCTATCAGCACCAGGTAGCGGTCGGAATGTGGCTGGTCGGCTCGGTTCTCCCATTTGAGTATCAGCCAGAACACCAGCGCGGTGCAGAACGACGAGAAGGCGTATACCTCCCCCTCTACCGCCGAGAACCAGAATGTGTCGCTCCAGGTGTAGGCCAGTGCGCCGCAGATTCCGGCGCCGAAGATCACGAGCATTTCAAGCGTTCCTACTTCCGAGGCGTCGTCCTTTACCACCAGGCGCTTCACCAGGTGGGTTATTGTCCAGAACAGCAGAAGGATGGTGGCGGCGGAAAGGAGCGCCGACATTGAGTTGACCATCAGCGCGGCGCGGCTCATGTCGCCCCCGGCGAAGTTGACGAAGAAGCGGGCGGCGAGCATGAATATGGGGTTGCCCGGCGGGTGGCCCACTTCGAGCTTGGCGCCTTGCGCGATGAATTCGGGGCAGTCCCAGAAGGAGGCGGTCGGCTCGACGGTCAGCAGGTATGTGGTGGCCGCGACGGCGAAACACACCCATCCGAGGATGTTGTTCAGGAGGTTATACTTTTTCATTGCGTGTCTGTGATGGGGAAGACGCCTCGGCGTCAGGTATATTGCGCGAAATTACGGCAACTTCGCCTATTCGCCAACTTTTTAAGGTTTATTAGAAGGTGAGCGCCATAGAGAAGCCCACCGCTCCGTTGCCGGCGAACGGGGCTCCGAATCCGGTCACGGTGTTGCGGCGTTCCGGGAGGCATATGCCTGCGCACTCGCGTGCCAGACGCTCCTCGCGTTCCTTTATGTGGCGCTCGTAGCGCTTGCGGAAGATTTTGGGGTAGAGCCAGTAGGCGAGGGTGGTCGAGAAGTAGCCGACGGCGGCTCCGCCGACCACGTCGTTGATCCAGTGGCGGTTGTTGTGTATGCGCAGGTAGGCCGTTGTGAGGGCCACCGCGTAGCCCGCCACGCCGATCCAGGGGGATGTCGACCAGTACTCGCGGCGGAGGAACTCGGCGCCCGTCACCGCGGTGCCCGTGTGGCCCGAGGGGAACGAGTTGTGGGCGTCGCTGTCGGGGCGCTTCTCTCCGAAGGCGAACTTCATGCCCGAGTTTATGGCGACGAATATCGTGTAGCTCATTGCCGCGATGATGGTGCGGTCGAGCAGGCCGTTCTCCCCTTTCAGTCCGCAGGCATATAGGCCGTAGGAGGCCACGATGGGGGCGTATTGGAGGTAGTTGTCAACGGTGGTCTTGTGCTTTCCGTGCTGCGACAGGTGCTGCTGGACATATTTGCGGGCCTGCACGAGCTTCGGCACGCGCACGAACAGCGACGCGGCGGCCCCGACGACCACCGGCGTGCCCAGCTGCCAGTAGTTCACCTTCATGCCGTCGCGGTAGCGGGGGCAGGGGAGGGCCGGGGTCTCGGCGAAAAGCACCTCCTCGCCGACTTCGGCGAACACCGGCGCGGCGCTCGCGGTGTCGGCTGGGTTGAACCCGGTGAAGTCGGGTAGCGCCGTGGCTCCGGGAGGGAGCGTCGGCCCGGCTGCCGGGCCGTGAACCTCGCCGA
Organism: uncultured Muribaculaceae bacterium; assembly: GCA_910579105.1. Lineage (GTDB taxonomy): Bacteria > Bacteroidota > Bacteroidia > Bacteroidales > Muribaculaceae > UBA7173. The sequence continues at coordinate 71,712 of CAJTRT010000006.1, forward strand.
ACGCGGCGAGGTTCACGGCCGCGGCGATCAATATTGTCAGAAACTTTCTCATTCTTGTTTAGGTAGAACGCGAAGTTAAGCCTATTTTTCGGTTTAATCAGTCTGATGACAACCGAAAATCCGTAATGAATCTCTGTTTAAACCGATAACAGACGCAACTTGTTCGGCAGCCTGGTTGTTTTTGTAATACAAATGATGTAACTTCGCGGTATAAGCAATATGAAAAAGATGGAACTTGCGATACAGAAAAAGAATCAGAGCTTTCGGCTCCCTGTCGATTTGATCGAGCGCCTGAAGCTGCTGGCAAAGCGCCAGAACAGAAGTCTTAACAACTTTGTGGAGACGCTTTTGCTCGGAGCCGCCTACAATGAGCCGAGTGAGGAGACCCTTGCGGCAATGAAAGAGGCCATGAGCGGTAAGCTGCGGAATACGCGGCCGCTCGACCTCTCCTCGGTCGAGGCGATGGAGAAATCTATGGGGTTATGAAGAGGCTGTTCCCGACCACCCAGTATAAAAAGGATTACAAACGTATCCGCCGTAATCCGGCGAAAGTGGCAAAGCTGCTCACCTTGTTGCGTATGTTGCAGAATGAGGAGCCGATTCCTGCGGAATTCAGTCCGCACATGCTGACTGGCAATTATGCCGGCCATATGGAGTGCCATATAGAGGGTGACTTTTTGTTGATTTGGTTTGACAGAGAGGCCGACCAGATTGATTTGGTAAGGCTCGGCTCTCATTCGGAGCTGTTTAGGAAATAGCTATGGTGTTGAATTACATATGGGCGGCGTTCTTCCTGGTGGCGTTCGCGGTGGCGCTGGGGCGCACGGTCTTCGAGGGCGACGCCGGGGTGTGGGCCGATATGATGCAGGGGTCGTTCTCGGCGGCGGCGTTGGCGTTCGAGGTGTCGCTGGGGCTGACGGGTATACTGGCCATGTGGCTGGGGCTGATGAAGATCGGCGAGCGCGCCGGGGTGATCGGTTTCTTCGGGCGGATGGTGTCGCCGTTGTTCTGCCGCCTGTTCCCGGGGGTGCCGAAGGGGCATCCGGCCATGGGCTCCATATTCATGAACGTGTCGGCCAACATGCTGGGGCTCGACAACGCCGCGACCCCGCTGGGGCTGAAGGCCATGGGTGAGTTGCAGTCGCTCAACAAGGAGAAGGACACGGCTACCGACGCGATGATCATGTTTCTGATACTGAACGCTTCGGGGCTTTGCTTCATACCGATTTCCATTATGATGTACCGTGCGCAGGCGGGGGCGGCGAACCCCACGGACGTGTTCCTGCCTATCCTGCTGGCCACGTTCGTCTCGACGCTTGTGGGCATCGTCGCGCTGTGTCTGAAACAACGCATCCGCCTGGCCGACCCGGTGCTGCTGGGGTGGCTCGGGGGTATGATGGCCGTGATCGCCGCGATGGTGTGGTTTTTCGCCGGTATGGATGGCGAGCGTGTGGAGCGTTATTCGGGCTTTATCGCCAATTTCCTGCTGTTCAGCGTGATTGTCGGTTTCCTGCTGGCGGGTATGCGCAAGCGGCTCAATATGTATGAAACGTTTATCGAGGGGGCCAGGGAGGGGTTCAAGACTGCCGTGACGATCATCCCCTACCTTGTGGCCATACTGGTGGGCATCGCCGTTTTCCGCGCTTCC
>CAJTRT010000007.1 GCA_910579105.1 uncultured Muribaculaceae bacterium
TTTACCAGTCCAGACCTGCGATAGTGACTCAGATACTTGTCTACGTATGCATTATATTGCTCAGTGTTGGCAAGTATATTGTCAATCAACTTGACAACATACCGTTCAACATTAGACAAAACTGCATATAAATCATCTTCCCAAAGGCAGTGGTGAGAGTTTCCATTGTCCTTGTCGCAGATGGCATGATGGTCGTATTCATCTCCGGTAAGATAAAGATAGAGGCAGTCATTGTAGGTGGCGGTAGTAAGCCTGTACCATTCCAAGCGCTTGCCCTTGACCTCAAACCAAAGGCTTCTTCTTTCGTCATCACCCATTGGCGCCAACCGGTTCATCGCTTCATGTATTCTGCGGATTACATCTGCGCACCTGTCTGAAACGACAGTTATATCAAGACCGCGACTTCGGGGAAGCCGGTGTATCTCGGACACGGTTAAAGCATTTTCTCTATATAATTTCTTTTGTTCGTTAAAATTCATTTTGGATCGATATTATGATTGTTTGAATCTGTGTCCTCGGCTAATCGCAATGGAGAAGGTAAAATCGGTTCGGACACAAAAAAACGACTGTCGAGAAGTTTGGCATGGACTTTCCGACAGTCGTTATATCTTAGCAAGCCTGTATATGGAGGCTAACTTATGTCAGTTGGATTACTGAAACAAAACGGTCGGACAGTTATGCAATATGATGTGCTTGTTGTTGACAGCATCTGTACATACGCCAAGCGTTCAAAGCGTTTGAAGCTCTGAATGCCATTATTGATGAGTATGTTACAATGCTGTCTTGCCATTTGTTTCATTTTCGTGGCCGTAAAATTAATACTTTTTCACAATTCAACAAAATAAATTTTTCAAAAAGTTATGAAGTACAACATAATAGACTTTTTTTTTACCGTTGATAGTTAGAGCTATCATGATAAAATCATAAAAAAGTATGATTTGTCATACTTTTTCTTGGCGGTATCATAAATTCTTGCTATTTTTGCACAAAAGTTTATTATGTCAGACCATGGAACTGAAAGATATAATGAAACAACGCCGGGAAACACTATCCCTCACCCAACAGGATCTTGCTGAAATGGCACAGGTCGGACTTGCGACAATCAAGGATATTGAGCGTGGCAAGGGTAATCCGGCACTCAGTACTGTCAAGAAAATTCTTGACGTTCTTGGCATTGAAATTGAATACCGCATAAGGCAGACAGTATGAGACAAGTCGCAGTGTACTTCAATGATACGAAAGCCGGAATGCTGACCGAGCAGAATCCCGGAACAGGATATTCCTTTCAATATACAGAGGAATACCTAAATGCTGATATGCCACCGATTTCGGCAACATTACCCAAACAAGCTGCCACATATAATTCTGAGCATCTTTTCCCATTCTTCTCAAACATGCTTCCGGAAGGAGCCAATCGTCGGGTCATCTGCCGCAGTCTTAGAATAGATGAGAATGATTTTTTCGGAATGCTCGAGGCGATGGCCGACAAGGATTTTATAGGAGCTGTAAACATCAAGAGGATTAACAATGATAGAGATTAGAAATTGTCCATCTTCCCTTCAGGTAGGATTCGCAACATACAGTCCGAAAGCCGCAAAAAGCCTATTTGGTGTGGCTAAGGTAAATCCGGTACTCGGTTTTGACATCGATGAGTTCCGCGATGTAGATGAGATTGCGGATGCCATGCACCGTATATCTGTATCGGGTGTGCAGGAAAAATTTCCTGCTGTTATAAATCTAGGTGAAATCAGCATTTCCGGAGATAATGAACGCTCTACGCATATACTGAAACCGGCACCGTGGGACAAGACGCTTCGTGACCGCAAACAGATTCCCGCCAATGAACACTTGACCATGCAGATTGCATCGCAGGTCTACGGCATACAGACTGCGGCAAACGGATTGTGCTTTACCGCTAAAGGTCAGCCGGTATATATCACTCGTCGCTTCGACATTATGCCCGATGGCACAAAACTGCCGATGGAAGATTTTGCGTCAGTGATAGGCAAGAATGAACAGACTTCCGGTCTGCAATTCAAATATAACGGCTGCTATGAGGATATCGCCAAAGCTATCAGAGCGAATGTTGCCGCATGGATGGTTGACATGGAACGGTTCTTTGAACTTGTAGTATTCAACTATATTTATGCCAACGGCGATGCTCATCTTAAAAACTTCTCCCTTCTTCTTAGTGGTCAGGATTATCGCTTGGCTCCGGCATACGATCTTCTTAACACCAGCCTTCATGTAAACGGCGATGATCTCGGTCTTGACGGAGGTCTGTCGCCCGACATCGAAAAGAGCGATGTGATGGAACGGACAGGGCATCCATACCGCCTCGATTTTGAGCGATTCGGCGATAGGATTGGATTGGTAAGGAAACGCATCGATAAGATTCTTGACAAATACATCGTATTGCCTGATGAAGCGAAACATCTCGTTGACCAAAGTTTCCTCTCCGATAAGATGAAACGCAATTATATCCGTATCGTCAACGAGCGGATAAGCCGATTCAACAGAAAATCAGAATAACACCACTCACTCCGAAGTATCATGAAACTAATCAACAATTTGCGACGCTTTGGAGAAAACATTTCTCGGTGGTTCTCATATTTTCCTGTCCTATGCAAGGTTTACGATTTTGATTACTCCAGTATCCTATCCGTAGAGCGTCATCAGATAAAGAGAGTGCGCGACAGTATCAGCCATTACAGAAATCACCTGAATTAGGAGCAAGACGTTGCATCGATGAATCTTGCTCTCAAATTTCTTGACATAATAGAAGAAAATGGGGAGGCAAAGATGATTGGAGATGAACCATTTGAAACAGATGAGAATGAAAAGCCACAGGCCGGGAAGGCCGAGCGCACAAGGCAGAATGATAGAGACCGGCACGAGAAAAACATCTATCCGAAATAACGTATACACGGTAGAGACCACCGCTTTCTCCTTTCTTCTGGAAACTACCGATGATATCATTCCTATTAGTGCCGGAAAAACAACTTCCGAAACATCCAGCCTATTTCCCCTGAGCGAAATTAATTCTGCCTCTGCCCGACCATATATCCTTCACATCTTGCAACTTGTTGGCGATCTATTTAATCAACTCGAATAGGTTATTCTCGGAACATCCCGGGTGTTTTCCAGCTGATAATGGCACTTTTCAATACTTCTACTCCACGCCACTGACAAATATTCGCTAATTTCGCGTTATGGACATCTCTCCTTATCCCAATGAATCAAGAGTCATAACCGACTGGCAACAAAGTGCCGATTGAATTTCGAAACCGCGACGCGGCCGTTCAGTGAGTTGTAGGTAACCGTTCACAATTATTCCATACCAGCAACTCTGATCACTTCATGCCAACGGCAAATGCTTCTCAGGGTAAAATAAAATAATTTCGACCAGCTACTTATAAGAATCCCTTATTTATGATTATTTTAATGCCATACTGACATGAACATATTTTTGAACATTATATGGGTGGTGTTCGGCGGACTGATGATCGCCATCGAGTACGCGCTTTCGAGCGTGCTCATGATGCTGACGATTATCGGTATCCCGTTCGGATTGCAGACCCTTAAACTGGCTGCGGTGGCCCTGTGGCCGTTCGGCACAAATGTGAACAGCGACGGGTGGCCTTCGGGGTGCCTCGCGGGGATTATGAACGTGATATGGTGGTTCGTGGGGGGAATCCCGATAGCTGTCACGCACCTGCTGTGGGGATTACTGTTCTGCCTGACCATAATCGGCATACCTTTCGGGGTGCAGCACTTCAAACTTACGCGCCTCGCACTGTTCCCCTTCGGTAAGACTGTCGGATAACAAAGTCGGTCTCGCCTGACCAGTCCGACCATAAATCAAAAGCAGGTTCCGAAGAAGATAAATCCGCGATAGATGAGGCGCGGTTCAGCGTCGGCGCAACTGTGCGAAAACCTCGCGCTGGATAGCGGAACCGAGGAGGCTGTTGGCTGCGACATAAAGGATTACAGCCGTAGCTCCTTGTGTTGCAAGCAGAACCCAGGGGTTGGAAATCCAGGCACGTTCTACCCAGGCAATTCCCATTATCCCTATGGTGAGCGCCAGGTACGGGAGCGAATCGGCGAGGAACGCCCTGACGCGGCGTCCCGTGAGCGGCGCGGTCTTTGCCGCCATAACGGCCCAGCTCAGAGCCGACGCGGCAATCTGGCCGTAAAGCATCAACCGTATGCCCCATACCGGGTCGCCTGGACGCGTGTCGGCGATATACGGCAGAGAGAGAGCCAGCAGGACGAACGCGGCACCGTCGCGGATGGTTTCCATCGCCATTACGAGCCTCGTGCGGGCTACCGCCACAGCGTAGTTGTTATAGAGCGAGCTTAACACGGTAAAGACTCCGCGCGCGAGCAGCAGCTGGAACAGCGCTATCGCAGCGTCCCATTTCTCGCCGAAAAGACAATGGAAAATCGGCTCGGCCAAAAGCGCCAGGAAACCCATCGCCGGAAAAAGCAGGTAGGAGGTGAAGCGGTTCATCTTCGCACTGACGCGGCGGAAGCGTTCCGGGTCGTCCTGCACTTCCGACAGCGCGGGAAGAAACGAGGAGGTCAGCACCTGCGAAATCGACGTTATCCCCATCTTGCTCCACTTGTCGGCCTGGGAATAGTAGCCGAGAGGGGCGAGACCCGCCCTGTTCCCTATGAAAAACGAATAGATGTTCTGGAAAAGGGTATTGAGGAACGATGTACCCATCATCCCCCACCCCACCTTGAAAAACGAGCGGAGCGAGGCCGTCGAGAACCGCGCCAACGGGCGCCAGCCCGACGTAAGCCATAGCACGAGCGACTTAACCCCGTTCAGGGTAATCGTCTGCCACACTATGGCCCAGGCCCCGAACCCGCCAATGGCGAGGGAAATGCCAACGACGGCTCCGGCGAACAACCCGACGGAGTTCGACACAGCCACCATCCTGACATCCATACGCTTCATCAGGCGGTTGGTCTGCACTATGGCCGAAGCGTTGAGGATGAACGAAATGAACATCACGCGGCTCATAGGGATGAGCCGCCTGTCGCCCTGGAAGCAGTCGGCAATCAGCGGCGCGGCGAAAAACAGTATGACGTATACAACGCACGCCACCAGCATATTGAACCACAGCACAGTGCTGTAATCCAGCCGGGTGGGCCGTTTGCGCTGGATCAGGGCGTAGGAGAATCCGCTGTCTACAAACAGCGATGCGAAAGCCTGGAAAACAAGCATCGCGCCGACAAGGCCGAAGTCTTCCTGACTCAGCAACCTGGCGAGAACCACGCCAGTTACGGCGTACAGCACCTGTGACGACACGCGGTCGACAAGGTTCCATTTGACCGAGCGCGCCGTCAGCGTTTTGAGTTCCGGACTCTTCGGCTGGTCCGGCTCGGGGGATTCGCTATTCCTCGTCGTCAGGCTCACCTTCCTCTCCGAGCGGTTTGCGGCTTATGTTGTCAAGGGGATACAGCTTCACCCCCATGGCATAGTTTTTGAGCTTCTTAGGCTCCCCCTTGTAATAGAGCTTGCCCGGGAACATACCTTTGATGATCAACGAATCGGTAGCCCACACCCCGGTAGTCCCGGAGCCGAAGAAGCGGCAGGTGGCGTTCTTGGCCTCCAGGCGGTCGGCCTGGATCGCGCCCACGCCGGTATTGACAAGCGACGCCTCGTCGCACCGGCCGGAGGCTACGAGGGTTCCGTTGCCGGTCTTGATCGAGCCGTCGAACTTCACGCAGTCGATATCGTTGACAATCAGGCGGCCATTGCCTATCACCGTGGCCTTGAAGTTGATCGTGGGCTTCACTGTGATCACTTTCACGACAGAGTCACCACTATTGGTCACCGAAGTGAGGAAGCGGGAATAGACGGTTATGTCAGGCAGCCCCCATACCATCTCGTTCTCGGCATGGAACTGTTTCTCGACAGATAGTTTGCCTTTCTTGTTGTTCTCGAACAGGATCTGGTCGGCGATTTCGGCGGTTGTCTCAAACACGATTGTACCGGCGGAATCCGGGTCGCACTTGTAGTTCACATTAAGCCCGTCGACCACCGACAGCTCTGTGAAATCGCCCACCGACAGCTCGTAGCGCGAGAGCAGCGGCTCTTCTGCCCCGGCGGCAATTGACACTGCCAGAAAGCAGAGATAAAACAGTATCTTGGAGAGTCTCATATCATTCAGTTTTGTGATTGTTCGAGATATGCCGGCAATATCCGATGCTCGACATCGTCGAGGATTTCCCACAGACGCTGGAGACTGTCGGCCCGCAGCATGGCCACGCGCGTGTCGCGGAAATTCGGAATCCCCTTGAAGAGGGAACACACCGCGAGGTGGCGGCGTATATGCAGTATTCCGCGGTACTCGTCGATTCGGTCGACACTCTCGGAAATCTGCCGGCGCAGTATGGCGAACTTGTCGGCGATTGTGAGCGGCCTTTCAACCTTCCTGTATAGCAGTGTCTGCTTCATATCGCTGAACACCCAGGGATTGCCGATCGCGGCCCGGCCGACCATCACCCCGTCCACACCATAACGGTCAAAAGCCTCCACCAGCCGTTCGGGAGTGGTGATGTCGCCGTTGCCGATCACCGGAATCGACAGGCGCGGGTTCTCTTTCACGCGGGCAATCGTTTCCCAGTCTGCCTCCCCGGTGTAGAGCTGCGAGCGCGTGCGCCCGTGCACGGTTATCGCCCTTATGCCGCAGTCCTGGAGCCTTTCGGCAAGCTCGACTATGATTTTGGAATTGTGGTCCCATCCCAGGCGCGTCTTGACAGTTACCGGCAGTTTCACAGCCTTTACCACCTCACGGGTGATTTCCAGCATCTTTGGTATGTCGCGCAACAGACCGGCTCCCGCTCCCTTTCCGGCGACCTTCTTTACCGGGCAGCCGAAATTAAGGTCTAAGATGTCAGGACCAGCCTCTTCCACAATCCTCGCCGCTTCGACCATCGGGCCCACCTCGCGTCCATAGATCTGGATGGCAGCCGGGCGTTCCGCCGAAGCGATGGACAACTTGCGCGTCGTAGCGGATATGTTGCGTATCAAAGCATCGGCCGACACAAATTCGGTGTACACCATATCGGCACCCAATTCTTTGCAGATCAGGCGGAACGACTGGTCGGTAACGTCCTCCATCGGAGCAAGCATCACCGGCCTTTCACCCAGGTCGATGTCAGCGATTCTCATCAAGCGTGAAATTTTATAACCGCTAAGTTACAACATTTTTCCCAACCAAGAAAACAGCGCCGCTGTTTTGCCCCAAAACTCCAACAATGGCGACACGTATATGAATGGCGCCCCGCCTTTGCCGGAAGGACGCCACTCATAAGTAACTGTTCAAAATTATTTTATACTAACGGGTCTGATGATTTCAATGTCTCTCCGGCAAAATTTCCGAATCTTTTCCTCTCTTCATCAGTCGTGTAGCTCGCTACACTCCTTCTTCATCGAGAAAAATCTCCTGGAAATTTTTCTCGGATAAACATTAAAATAATTTCGACCAGTTACTTATCAGTCCGACGCGGTTATTCCTCGCCGTCCCAGTCGTAGTCCAGGTCCGGATCGAAACCGTCGTCCTCCATATCTTCGGGAAGAAGGTCTTCTTCGGGCAGCGGTGACGGCTCGAAAATGAACTCGTCCTCCTCGCGCACGCGATGGTGGCCGTCGAGCGGACGATGGGTGATCGGAGACTCCTCGATGCGGTTGGCGTCGTCGGTGATCGCCTTCCAGAGAGCGTCTTTAAGCTCCGTCAGCCCCTGGCCGGTCACTGCCGATATAAAGACATGGGGTATGTCAGCTGGAAGCGTCGGCTCAATCTCGGCTTTCAGCTCGTCGTCGAGCATGTCACTCTTCGAGATTGCCAGTACGCGCTCCTTGTCCATAAGCTGCGGATTGAAACGGCGCAGCTCTTCAAGCAGTATGGCGTATTCGCGGGCTATGTCGTCGGCATCGGCCGGAACCATGAACAGTAGCACGGCGTTGCGCTCGATATGGCGCAGGAAGCGCAGTCCGAGCCCTTTTCCCTCGCTCGCACCCTCGATGATTCCGGGAATGTCGGCCATGACGAAGGACCGGTTGCCGCGGTATTCCACTATCCCCAGCTGGGGCTCCATCGTGGTGAACGGGTAATCGGCGATCTTGGGGCGAGCCGCCGACAGGGACGACAGCAGCGTCGACTTACCGGCGTTGGGGAATCCTACGAGACCTACATCGGCGAGCAGTTTCAGCTCCAGCACGACGCTTTTCTCAATGGCGGGTTCCCCCGGCTGGGCATAGCGCGGGGCGCGGTTGGTCGGCGACTTGAAGTTCCAGTTGCCAAGCCCCCCCTTGCCACCGCGGAGCAGCTTTACCTCCTGCCCGTCCTCGGTAATCTCGCAAAGGAACTCGCCGGTGTCCGAATCGAACACCACCGTGCCGCACGGCACCTCGATAACCTGGTCCTCGCCATCACGGCCCGAGCTGCGGCCCCCCGAACCGGCCTGACCATTGCCGGCGAACACGTGGCGCCGGTATTTCAGCGGAAGCAGAGTCCACATGTTCTTGTTGCCGCGGAGTATGACGTGGCCGCCGCGGCCGCCGTCTCCGCCGTCAGGCCCCCCTTTGGGGATGTACTTCGCCCGGTAGAAATGGCTCGAACCAGCGCCACCCTTGCCGGAACGGCAAAAAATCTTAACGTAGTCTATGAAGTTTGAATCAGCCATAAATAACTGTTGAATTGTCGTTTGTGTCGCGCGCCCATTTGTTCAGCCGAGCCATTCGCGGTGGTGGCGCATCAGTTCCTCCGCGTGCCGGAAGTCTGCCGGGGAGCCGATGTCGATCCAGGTTCCGTTGAGCGGAAAGTGGACGACTTTAAGCCCGTCGGCTATGGCATGCTCGATAAGGTCGGTGGCGTCGGTGCGCGAATCGGTCGGCAGCGTATCGAGCAGCCTGTTTGAGAAGATGTATATCCCGGCGTTCGCAAGATGGGAATATGTCGGTTTCTCGCTAAGGGCCGTGACCCTCGCGCCGTCAGTCGAAAGAATCGCGTAGGGAACCGACACGGCGTACGGTATCGCGGCTATCGTGACATCGGCCCGCTCTTCCGCGTGCCGGAGATACATTTCTTCAAGAGAAACATTTGTCAGCAGATCGGAGTTCATCACCAAGGTGTCGGAAAATCCGCCGAGGCGCTCCGCGAGCGCGGCTGAACCGATTGTGCCGAGTGGCCGGTCCTCCCTGACGCATCTCACCTCTATGCCGCATACCGGGACGGCGAAATGCCGCTCAATCTGCTCGGCGAGGTAGCGCGTGGTCACTGTCACATCCCTGATGCCGGCCCGCGCCAGGTTGCGTATGTTATAGTCGATTATCGGGTGCCCGTCGATTTCGAGCAGCGGCTTGGGCGTTGTGAGCGTGAGTGGGCGCAGACGCTCCCCCTTGCCGCCGGCCATAAGTATAGCCGACAGGGGGAGCACGGTGTCCTGCCGCGTCAGGTCGAGCAGCCGCTCCACCCGCCCGTTTTCATCGACCACCGGTAGCAGCCGTATGCCCCTGGAACGAGCCTTTCGTATCGCCCGCACGTCCTCAGGGCGCTCCAGGGCGGCGAAGTCGGTATTCATCACCGCGCTCACAGGGGCTTCCAGGCGCGTGCCGCGGATCAGCGCCCGGCGTATGTCGCCGTCGGTGACGGTGCCGCGCAGCCTCCCTTCCGCGTCGGTAACGACCAGGGTCATAACCTCTCCGGAAAGATCGTTGAGACGGCGGAGCGCCATAAGCACCGAGTCTGTTTCGTATATGGAGTGTCGTCGCATACGCTATTGTTGTTTTAAGCCCATGACGGTTTCCGCTATCGCCCAGTCGAGGGGCGAATCGATGTCGAGCGACCGTTCGCGGGGCATTTCGTAAGGGACGCGGCGGGGAAACGCTCCCAGCGGCATCCGGCGTATCGATTCAGGCGAGATTACATAGACCGCCCCGTTGTATTCCCACGCCCGCGGCGCGTCCTGTCTGCGGGTCAGCAGGCCGTCACCCTTGGAAACGCGTAGAAACCCGTCCGCGTCTGTCTCGAAGCAATTATAATAAGGGTTCGCGTCAGTCTCCGCCACGCTGACTGCCATATCTGTCTCTCCCGGGCGGAAAGCCGCCATGCAGCCGAGTATGTCGTCTGCCGTCCGCAGCGGGGAGGTCGGTTGCAGAAGCACCGCGGTGTCAAACGCTATGCCGTCGCGCGCGGCCCAGTCCATCGCGTCTATTATCACCTCGCGTGAACCGGAGGTATCGGATGCCAATGCCGCCGGGCGGCGGTAGGGCACCGCGATACCCAGGCTTTCGGCAACCGTGGCAATCTCCTCGTCGTCGGTCGACAGCAGTATGTGGTCGTCATCCAGTCCCAGACGACGGCACGCCTCCCTGGCCGCGTCAATGGTGTACGCGATCAGCGGCCTCCCGCACAAGGGTTTTATATTTTTTCGGGGTATCCCCTTGCTCCCTCCGCGGGCCGGGATTATGAACAGGGGGGTCATATTCGTTTTCACTGGTTATTCAGCGGGCTGGTTAAGAATCGGGTACGGGTCAACGAAGCGCTTGACCGTTATGTCGGAGAGATTGACCGTGGTAAGAACCTCGACGATGCGGCGCAGCGTGTCGGGCTTGTGGTACGGGTTCTCCGTCTCGGCAGCCATTCGTTTCCCGGCGGGAGAAAGGGCGAACAGAATCGCCTCGCGTATACTGTCGGCATCGGCCTCGCAGTGGATTACCGAGGTGGCGGCGATGCGACCGCACTGGCGTATGCCGATGTCTACCGTGGGAATCCGAAGCGAAGGCACCTCCACTATACCGCTCGACGAGTTACCAACCACGGCGGCCACATAACGGAGCAGCGACAGGTAGCGCGCCCGCCCGAGCGACGGCACCACGGCCACCCGCCCCGGATTACAGCGGGCGTAATCATTGATCATGTCGATAATCACCGCCCCCTCTGGATCGTTGTTGGGATAGGTGAACACCACCTTGTTGTGGTGGAACGTGTCGAGCGCGTCGAGCAACGCCTGGCAGCGCTCGCTGACCGGCACCGGGTCGCAGGTAGCCGGATGGAGGGTCACCAACAGCGTGCCGGCCCCGATCTTCATACCGATGAACTCCTCGAGCTCCTCTTTCGCCACCACCGGGTCGTGCTCTATGTTATAGACCCCTAACGCCCCGGTGTTGAACACGCGGCGCCGGTCCTCCCCCATTGCGATCACCCGGTTGCGATAAGCCTCCGTCGCGGTGAAATGAAGCGACGAGAGCTTCGTCAGGGCGTGGCGTATATTGTCGTCAATCGCCCCTTCCGAAATCTCACCCCCGGCGATATGCGCGATCGGCACCCGCATGATTGTGGCAGCCGTCGCCACCGCTAACATCTCGTAGCGGTCGCCGAGAATCAGCAGCATGTCGGGGCGTATACGGTCCAGCGCCCGCGCGATTCCCGCGAGGCAGTCAGCGGTAGCCAGTGCGGTGTCGAGCGGCGAATCCGAGGCCGCCGGCATCGGCACCCTCGCATCCACAGCGAACCCGTCATCCTCGATCTCGCCGACAGTCATCCCGTACTTCTCCTCGAGATGCATGTTGGTGGCCACGATGCTGACCTCCGCCGCCTCGCTGCGGCGCAGTTCCCTGGCCACCCCGCTGAGCAGCCCCCAGTCGGCGCGCGTGCTGGTTACAACGCAAATCTTTCTCTTCTCCACGGCTTGCTTCTCCTTTCACCCGCAAAGGTAGCTCATTCCCCCGATTTACGCAACTTCGCGCCCCGCCCCGTCATTCAACCAGCAGGTAATTGGCGCTCCGGCCCCCCTCGCCGCTATCGCGGAGCATACCTTTGGCCAACAAGTCGTTGATGTCGCGAAGCGCCGTGTCTTGGGAACAGCCGCAAATCTTAGCCCACTTCGAGGTAGTCAGCTTACCCTCGAAACCGTCCCACAAGCGGTTGACCACTTTGCGTTGGCGCTCATTGACAGCGCTTTCCCGGAATCTCTCCCAGTATGCTGTTTTCCGCAATGTTCGTTCCACGGCGGCTGAAGCCTGGATAATGGCACCTTCCAAACATCCAAAGAACCACAACAACCACTCCGTTATATCCATTCCTCCTTTCTGCGTTCTTTCAAGCATCTCATAATAAGACCTCTTATTGCGGTTTATTTCAGCCGACATACTGTAATAGCGTGAATATTTCTCGTCCAACCTGGCAAGGAACATATCGGCAATGGTACGGCTTATGCGGCCGTTCCCGTCATCAAAAGGATGGATGGTGACGAACCACAGGTGCGCGACAGCCGCCATTACGAACGGAGGCAGATCAGTCGCGCCACACCACTGGACCAGCCTTGCCATTTCCGACGGCACAACGGCTGAAGAGGGTGCCTCGTAATGAACCTTTTCATGCCCCAGCGCGCCGGAAACGACCAGCATCGGCTCGTCCCCTTTACGCCAGTCACCCACCGTGATTTTATACATTCCGCTTCTTCCTGTCGGGAACAACGCCGCATGCCAGCCAAACAGCCGGTCGTCGGTCAAAGGCTCCAGGCAATTTCTGATAGCGTCAACCATCACATCAACAAGCCCATCCACATAATGATCCTCCGCAAGCATACCGTCAGCCTCTATTCCCAGTCTGCGGGCGATACTGCTTCTTACCGAATCGCGATTGAGCGATACCCCCTCTATCTCCGAAGAAGTGACCAGCTCGTCAGTCATCGCGGTCAGGCTCGCCTGGCTCTTCTCGTCAAAACCCAGCATTGACATCCGGCCGTTCAGTTGCCCGTGAAGCATACTCAATCGTGCCAATGGTTTCAGAATCGCGTCTGAATCCCATCTGAAATTCGGCCACTCCTCATTCTGCCAAATATATACCCTACGGCGCTGCATCGTTCTCATTTGGCAAATTTAATCATTCGCGGCGAAAACTCCAAACATTCGCCGCGAATTCGCGGCGAATAAACCCGCCAACCACCGCGTTGCCCCATCCCGCTGGCGCACTCCCCGGCCGTAGGGACGCGGCGTGCCGCGTATAGCAGGGATAATGGGATAATTTGTATCAAACCTGGTAACTCGGATGCACGAGCCGTGCGTCCCTACAATTCGATGTTTTGCAACACCCTCGAGGTTAATTTGTATCGAACCTACTGATACGCGGCACGCCGCGTCCCTACAAGCCAATCCGACATCCACACGTCCCCAAAGAGCGCCGGAGGCGCGGGGTGGTGGTAGCACATTGCCGAGCGGCGTAGCCGCGATGGCTGTGTGTATCCCAGCAGATAAGGATTGGGGTCTCGAAGAGGTCCGGCAATAACCTATGACACAAACCTATGACACACCCTATAAACCACGACTGGGAAAACATAACCGACCTCTTCGAGGCCGTTCCCCTCTCGTCGAATCACACACAGCCATCGCGGCTACGCCGCTCGGCAATGTGCTACCACCACCCCGCGCCTCCGGCGCTCACCAACAAACAATGGCGCGCCTCGGCGTATGCCTGGCGCGCCATCTGGAGATGTGTGTTTTATAGGATATTCTTGGTTACCGCTCAGTTGTTGATGAGCTTGCGAGTTGTGCCGTCTGAATACACAACAATATTCAGCCCGCGCCACGGGGTAGCCGACCTTGCGCCTTGGGCGTTGTAGTAGCCGACAACGGAAACCGCGACGGAATCAGCGGCAACATCCCATATCCCGGCAGTACCCGTGGTAAAGGACCCGTCGTATCTCGAAAGAAGAACGCCGTTGACCCCCCTGGCATTGACGCTGTAATAATACTGCGTTTCCTTTGACAGGCCCGTGAGCGTTACCGAAACGTCTCCTACGGCACGGCTTTCCACCACGTTGCCCGAAGCGTCGAGCGTGACGGTAGCGACCTGATGCGTCATCGCCTCGTCGGAATAAGCAACTACCTCGTATGTCACCGCTCCGTCGACAACGGGCCACGAGAGCGTGGCGGTCTCACCGGGAGCGCTTACCTCAACCGGGTTGGAGTTTACGACCGGCAGAAACAGCGCTGTCAGCTTGCGGCTTCCGATTACCGCGAAGTTGTAAGTCGCCTCCGAAGTAAGCAGTGCTTCACCCTCATACCAACCATCGAACGTGTAGCCCGAATTGGCCACCGCCCGGAGTTCGGCGGTCTGCCCAGGCTGGTACTCCTCCAGCCCGAACACCACACCGGCGTTCTCGATGTTCTTCGTCACCTTGATTTCGATCGGAGCCTCCTCCTGGATATAGCGGAAACGCTTCCACCCCTCCGCCTCCTTGTATAGGTCGCCGCTGTTGTGCGGCACATGCAGCTTGCACGACGTCAGCCGCATCCCGTCGAAAGAGTTCGCATAAGCCACCGGGGGTTCTGCCCCCTGGCAGTATATGTCGGCAAGCTGTGCGCATCCATAGAGAGCCTTCTCTCCCACCATATACATCGAAGACGGCAGCGTCAGCTTCTTAATCATATTGCAGTTCGACAATCCCCCGTAAGGAATCATCCCACACCCTTCGAGAATCGTCAGCTCCTCCAGCGTCGTCGGTATCGAGTACGTCTTTGTCGTCCCGTCCTCGAAATACTGCGTCACATTGCCACTACGATTATTCCCGAACAACTCACCGAAATTGCTAATCACGCCATCTTTTTCAACACCACAGAACGGCAGCGTCAAAGATTTGAGCTTTGTTGTCGTTGATAAAGTTCCTGTTTTAAATGGTGTCGTGGAATAAACATATTCTAAATCCGTAGCCTTGTTACACCATTCTGAATTAAATTGTTTAACGCGGGTGTCTATGTATATTAATCTTCTCAAATCCCAAAATGCAGGCTCTATATAAACGTTTGAGGATGGCCAGCTGGGGTTCTCATAAATCAATTCAGTTTCAGTCTGAATGTCAACGCAGGACCCTAGTATAAGACGTTTGATATTAAAGCCTTGTCCAAACGCATAATTTTTGACAACTTTTACCGGCTCACCACTATAATCCACTTCTCCAAGAATCAGTGTCTCCAATGATTCACACTTATCAAACCCTAATTCGTCGAGTTCAATCTTAATATTCTTCAATACCTGGGTTGGAATCTTGATCCACTTTAAGCCATTACAACCCTCAAAGGCATTTTTCCCAATTGTTGCAATTGAATGGGGGAATGTTATCGAATCCAAATTGGAACAATTATAAAACGCACCTCGCCAAGGACAATCCTCTTCATAATAGTTGTAATCACTCTTAATTGATGCCACAGAAGCCGGAATGTGTACTTTACGCAAACCCGTACATCCTCCAAAAGTAAGATATTCAATTTGCGTTACTCCATCTGGAATAACAATTTCTGATAAAGAGCTACAATTTCTGAATGCCTCCGAGCCTATTTGCGTCACACTCTCAGGAATTGTTATGTCTTTCAACTTCACACAACCTGAAAACGAACTCTCGCCTATGCCAGTCACTCTTTTGGGAATTGCAATTGTTTGCAACTCAGTACAATTTCTAAATACGTACTTTTCTATGGCAGTTATTTTTTCGGGCAGCGTTATTGTCCGCAAATTCTTGCAGTCAGAAAAGGCTGCAAATCCTATATGTGATACGCTCCCTGGAAGTGTTATTGCTTGTAATCCTGTGCAACCCGAAAACGCGTAATCACCTATATGTGATACGCTCCCTGGAAGTGTTATTACTTGTAATCCTGTGCAACCCGAAAACGCGTAAAGACCTATGCGCTCTGTCTCTTTAAGTATCGATATTGCCGTCTTTGCGATTGGACATCGCATTAGCGTTTTATGCTCATTGTCGTATAGACAATTGTCATATGACAAGTAAATTGGATTACCTACCTCAACAATAAAGCTTGTCAGCTTTGGGAAGGAGTATTCAAAAGACAGTGTATCGATATCGGTAACAGTATTGGGGATGAAAATAGAAACTACTTTTTCCCTTATGTTATAATCGGAAAACACATCATATGAAATACAGACCACCGACAGCTCTATTGTCACATAATCATCGTTGCTTTCATCGATAAAATCATCACTATATGTGCGGTATTCGATTGTTTTTGGGATAACCACGTTGGGATTTGCCAAATTATCAAGTTTCAGGATAGTGGCAGTCTTGTTCTCAAAATCACACGAAATTTGATAGTCATTACCATCTTCCCCATGCGCCCATCCATCCACGCCGATAACCTCAGCACTCAGATTCAGAGGGATGGCGAGGAAGAAGCAGAAAGTGGTGAAGAACCACAGCAGAGGATTCGATAACGAAGGGACACGGTGTTTCATAAGCGATTGGTTTTGGGGCGGCGCATCCCCGGGGCCACGGTTAGGGTTGGGGTACAGAAAAGGTGCGGGGATTGTATCTGGTCTTATCCGCAATCAGGTCTTGGCGTACCCCACAAAGAATAAGAACAACAGCCCCACACCGATTGAGCTTATACACATATATGAAGCCCAAGGCACTCGGTGCGGGGCTTCGGTAAAAGCTACCGATGCAGGTGCTACCATTCATCATATCTCCTCTGTGGTTCAAACCGCCAAGTTCGATTGTGAAGATAAGATGTCAATAACACCTTTTGTTAACGAAGTCGCGACCCTGCGGGCCGCAGACCTGTCGCGGGGCTGTCTCCACAACCCGCCGACGGATCCGCCGCAAAGTTAACGCGATTCCCCCTAAATGACAAATTTCAGCAAAAATATTTCACAAAACCTAAAATCTTTTTCCAAAAAAACGCACCTGGCCGTAGGGACGCGGCGTGCCGCGTATCGCGAAGATAAGAGGGTTATACGCATCAAACCTTCTGATACGCGGCACGCCGCGTCCCTACAAGTCAATCCGACATCCACACGCCCCCAAAGAGCGCCGGAGGCGCGTGGTGGTAGTAGCACATTGCCGAGCGGCGCAGCCGCGATGGCTGTGTGTATCCCGGCGGATAATGATACGGGCCTCGGAGAGGTCCGCCAATAATCTTCCGGCAATAACCAATAACATACCCAATAAACACCCTCCAATAGACATAACCGACCTCTTCGAGGCCGTTCCACTCTCGCCAAATAACACATAGCCGTCGCGTCTGCGCCGCTCGGCAATGTGCTACCACCACCCCGCGCCTCCGGCGCTCCTCTTGGCCATTATGCTGATTTGTCTCAACCGATGGTACGGACGCGGCGTCCGTACCATCCTATGCCGAAACCATGCAGCCTGTGTTTTAGTCTTTATCATCCTTTCCGCCCCTTAATAATCTCTTCTTTTTAAGTTCCAGTTTTTTGATGCTATCGACTGTCGGCAGATTTTCAGGCATTGTGTTGCCTAATTCCTCCATTGTCTTACGAACCTTTCTTCCAACCTCGTAATGTGTTTGATTAGCGTTCTTTTTGCCAGTTATGCCATCCCTCCGCAACTTTTCCTCGGTCTGCGTCGCACGGAATAGATTAGCGGCAAGTTCCGTGCTCCCCATATGGTCAAGAATCTGCTGATTTTTGTTCAAGCCCTTCCTGGCGTGTATATCCTGCCTGTCAAGTCCTCCGTAAAGCCCCTTGTAGCCACAATTCTGAAAGATTCCATAATCTTTATTCGATATGACTCCCGCATCCTTCGCGGCACTTGCCAGATGAGTGTTGTGCTTTCGCATCTCTTCTCTAAGAAGAAGTCTCTTTTCCTCTTCTTCCGTAAAAGTGTTATCCAAAAACTTCTCTGTCCGTCTGACTTGAATCGCAAAATACGTTTGCGCCTGAGCGACAATCGGTTTTGTTGAATCAGCGTTCTGTACGGCAAGATAACACACATATCGGCTCATAAGCCACGTATCCACCTCTCGCTCAGCCCCTTTACCCAGATTTATCTTTTCGGTAATCTTAACGAAATGTTCATTGGGATTATGTCCGCTATTCTGACACGCGTGCCACGCCTTACGCATTACCTCAAGAAAATTCCTATAATCCGCATAATCAAGCGCTTTAGCCAAATCTCTTGAAGATCAGGCTTCATCACCGTTCTCTACCACTCGCTTGATTCCCTCAAAGAGATCTTTGGTGCGCTTGGATAATCTGCCAACTGCCATATGATGTAGTTTTCCACAAAGATAGCCAAATTATTGATTCTCCACAAATATCACATTTCACAAGCCTATTCCAAGTTCAGCACACATAATATTTTGATGTTTCCCCCGGTCGTACGAACAAAGGGTTCCACATCCGTACATACCAATCCAACACCCATTCCACAAGAGAGTGCCGGAGGCGCTCACCAACGGATAATTAAGCCTCGGTTCATAAGTAAGAAAAGCGCTGTATCGAAATGCCGACACAGCGCTTTATGGGAATGGTAATAACTCGGTCAGGAATACCCCAATCTGAGGGTCTCGCAGAAATAAGATGATATTGCAAAAATCAGATGATATTGCAAGAATCAGATAATATTGTAAAAATCAGAGGGTATAGGAGAGGGGGTATTTCCTGCCGTCGATGGTGACTTCGAGGGTAGCGCCGGTGGCGGAGGGCTTCCCCTTGTAGGAGGCTTTGATGTCGTGGGTGGCGGGGTTGGCCGCGTCGGTGGGATAAATCACGGTGATGAAGCGCGCGGGCTTGCCGGCTTTCTTGTCGGTGCGGAAAGCGTAGGCCGGACGGGCGTGCTTGACGCGGTAGGCGGGGGAAGTCCATCCCTCCTCAGCCTCCATACGGTCAGCGCCGAAGACGCGGAGGGTGATGTTGTTGCCGTCGGCGAATGCGGTGCTGACCGATTTCTTCACGGTGTTTTCCAGCGGGTCACAAGGAAGAAGTTGGTAGTGGAGGGCCACGTCGCCAGCCGCGTCACCATACGCCTCGTCGGCGATGACGTAGAACTTCTTGTCGACGAAGAACACGGCGCGGCGGTGGGTCAGCCCGTCATACCCCGGGGTCTCAACGACCGTAAGGTCACCGCTCGGGGAAGTTTCCCATTTCAGCAGTTTGGAAACCCGGTTTTCAAGGGTTTTGTCGTCAAGGGTCAGAGTGTTGTGCGCGGCAGTGCGGCGGAACCATTCGCGCTGTTTCAGCACCTCCTCGTCGCCCCCGTAAATGAAGCTGCCCGAATCGGGGAAGAAGTTACGGCCGCCCGACCACAGCTCGAAAGTGCCGTTGTCAAACTGGTTGTGCCACTCACCCTTGGGACCGGCTTTGAGCACCATGACGGTGGCGGTTGAGTCCCATCCGTTACGCATAACATAGAAACCGCCGTCAGGGAAAGCCCGCGAAGTGTAATCGGGGAGTTTTCCCTTTTTCCCCTCGGTAGCCAGATAGCGCAAAGCCTGGTCCTTTGGGAAGAATTTGCGCCATGAGCGGTAGTTCGACAGCATCCCCGGCTTGACGTGCAGCTTGTTGTCGCTGAACATAGGCAGGGTGTAGTCGGGGAACGCGATATTGTAGGTGAACTCCACCATCTTGCGCATGGCGTCGAGATAGGAGTCGGGGAACTCCCCGCGGTAGCCGTTGGCATCCATCATACGGAGCGCCTTGCCGAAAATTCCCACGGCGGCCATATGGTAGCCGGGATCAAGCTCGAACTGCACCCCGTCGGGGAGCACCTGTTTCGCGATTTCGCGGTTCAGTATGTCGACACCCGCCTTGCGCCACGCGGCAGCATCCTTGAACTCGGGGAAGAACGAGCCGGCGAAAATCACACGCTGTGCCTCGAACAGCAGGTGGTTTCCCTGCTTCGAGTAGTGGCTGTTGGCGAAGTCGGCGTGGCGGTGGTAGTTGTCGAGGAAATCAATCAGGAATTCCGGGGTGAAGTGTTCCGACGGGAGGAAAAGCTCAAACTGCTCGATCTGATGCTCCAGGCGGTCGCAGACCTCGAGGGGGCGCCATGCGAAATACACATTGTCGACATTCTCCATATTCTTGTCCTTGATGCCGGAGAACTCGGTCAGCGGGTTCTTCTTCACCCAGTCGCGGTACTGATGTATCCACTCGGCGGCATACTTCTCGTCGCCGGTCACGCGGTAGGCCTTGCCCATCGGCACCCACCACTTCGTGCGGTGCAACTGCCAGCGCAACTCGTTGTCCTTGACGGGCCAATATTGCCAGTTGATGTCGTCACCATAGAAATACGACGGCTGGTAGCCCTTGTGGACGAAGAACTTGTGTTCCATCCCCTCGTCGGCCCAGCGGCGCTCCTCCTTTGTCAGGCGCGGCTTCTGGGCGTTCACGCCCACGCTCTTCACCCCGGTGCGGTTCTTGAAATAGTCGAGCAGGGCCACCGAGGCAAGGGAATCGTTACCTTGTTTATGGTATTCGGCCACCTTTTCCAGACCGGGACGGGAGAGGTCGAGACGGTCGAGCACCGCTCCCGCGTCGGCGCCTTTCAGCGCCAACGCCGGCAGCAATGCCATAACACACAAAACTTTTTTTATCAGATTCATATAGACTAATCTTTTTTCAATCGCTAATTGACGGATCGGCCCCACGATGTAGGGACGCGGCGTGCCGCGTATTCAAGGCTTACAGCCATCCGATACGCGGCACGCCGCGTCCCTACATTATTCTATGAAACCTTATCCTCGATATTACGATACCGTTATCCTCGCTTAGAAGCCGTGGTTGTTGATCCCTTTCAGGGCGTGGTTGCTCTGCATCTCCTTCAAGGGGATGGGGAACAACTCGTGCTGCCCGTGGATGAAGTTCTGGTAAGCCTGATAGGGCTTGGTCGAGCCGCTGTTGAGCGACGAGCGCTCGCCAAACATCTTGATGGCCTTGTCGAGCACGCCCCAGCGGATGAGGTCATACTTGCGCTGACCCTCGAAAGCGAGTTCCAGGCCGCGCTCGAAGTAGAGCGCCACGCGGATCTTCCCCTGCTCCGAAGAGTCGTCGATATACTCGTTGACCGGCATCTTTGCCAGATTGCGGCCTATGAAACGCTGGTAGTTCGAGGTGGTGATGGCCGTGGCCCCGGCGCGCTCGCGCACCGAGTTGAGGAGCCTCCAGGCTTCGGCGGTCTCGCCCAGCTCGTTGTAGGCCTCGGCAGCCAGCAGTACAACGTCGGCATAGCGCAGGGGGCAGAAGTTCACGTCGCCGTAGTTCATATTCTTGTTGGCCTGCCCGGCGGGCATCCATTCGCGGCGCCACTTGCCGAGATACCAGGAGTTGCGCTGGCGCTCCTGCTTGACATGCTCCTTGTTGGCCGAATCCCACTGGTAGCGGTATGTGCAGATCACTATGTCGCGGCGCTGGTCGACCTCCTCGAAGAAATCATACCATTCGGGCACCACGAGCAGGAAGCCCTGGCCGCGGCCCATATAGTTGGCTGATTCCGTGGTGGCCAGACCGGTCGGAGCGGCGACCACCGGGCCGTTGTAGATGCCCCAGGCCGAGCCGTTGCGGCGACCCTGGTCCTGGTACATCGCCACCTCCCAAAGATTCTCCTTGCTGTTGAGCACCAGGCCGGAGACATCCTTGAAAAGCTGGCCGAAGCCCGCGGGATAAAAATCGTGGTAGCCGTTCTTCTTGAACTCCTCCCACTGTTCAAGCACCTGCGTGTAGCACTGGCGGCGCACGGCTGCCGAGGGGCGGCTGAAAGTGCCGTCGGTAGCCAGCCAGTAGCCTGCCCGCTGCATCAGCACACGCATCAGCAGGGCGCGGGCGGCACCTTGGGTGGCGCGCTCGGGCGACACTCCGTCAGCGGCCCATGGAAGCTGCTCGGCGGCGCGGGTAAGGTCCTCGACCACGATATCGTAAAGCTCATCGTGGGTGCGACGGGGACGGAACGACGAGTCGTAGCCCGAAGTCGGCTCCGTGGTGTAGGGCACCTCGCCCCAGTACTTGATCAGGTCAAACGTCAGGAAGGCGCGGAGGAAACGGGCCTCCCCCTCGAGGCGGCGCAGCTCGGCGTCGGTCGCGAAATCCTCCATTCCCGAGATGCCGCGGATCGCCGTGTTGGCGCGGTCGATTCCCTGGTACTTCATGCGCCAGAGATACTCCACCCAGTCGTTGCCCGAGTTGTAGCGGTAGTGCGAGATGTCGTTGATCTTGTTGTCGGTCTGCGTGCGCGAGGCGAAATACATGTCGTCGGAAGTCGGCATCGCCATCTCGTCCTGGCCGTAGTGGTTATAGTCGGAAATCGAGCTCATTATTCCGAGAATGGCCATATCGGCCTTCTCGGCGCTCTCGAAAAACTTGTCCTTGTCGTAGCCCGAGGAGGGGGTCTCCTCCAGGAGGTCGTTGCAGGAGCTGAGCACGGCCCCGGCTAAGAGAAACGATAGGAATTTGTATGCTGTCTTCATTTTATTTGTGCTTGGGAGAGATTAGAACGTGAGGTTGAGTCCGAAAAGGAAAGTGCGGCTCAGAGGGTACGCGCCGAAATCCACACCGGGAGTCAGCGGCGAGCGCATGGTCGACACCTCGGGGTCGAAGCCGGTGTACTTGGTCCAGGTGTACAGGTTGTTGCCGGTGAAGTACAGGCGGGCCTTGGTGAGGCCGAGCTTGCGCATGAAAGCCTTCTTTTCCAGCGTGTAGCCGAAGGTAATGTTCGACAGCTTGATGTAGGAAGCGTCCTCCACAGCCCAGGAGTGGACGTAGTTGTCGCCGTTCTCGAAGTCATAGTAGGCGGCAACCGTCTTGCCCTCGTTCATAGCCGCGAGCTGCGCGGGATCTGTCACCACATTGCCGGCCTTGTCGATCGTCATCCAGCGGTTCGAGCTGTTGACGACGTCGAGAGCGTTGTAGTTCTGCGTACCGACCTTGGCCGCGACGAGCTTCGTCGCGTTGAGCACGTCGTTGCCCCAGCTGAACGTCAGGAACACGCTCAGGTCGAAGCCCTTCCATGTAAGCGAGTTGTTGAAGCCGCCATAGAGTTTCGGAGCCGCGTTGCCGATCACTGTCTTGTCGCGCTCGTCGATTATACCGTTATTGTCGAGATCCTTGAACTTCCACATACCCGGCTTCACGAGGTTGGGGTTGGTCTGGTAGGGAACACCCTCTTTCAACGTGTATTCCTTGGTACGGGGGTTGTAGTCGAAATCGCTGACCTGGTACAGGCCGTCGGTAACGAGTCCGTAGAACTGGCCCACGGGCTTCCCCTCCTGGAGCAGATGGGTGTTCTGGTTGAAGCCGAAACGGGCCTCGTAGAGCTGGCTGCTGCCCCCGACGAGCTTTGTGATCTTGTTCTCGTTGTGGGTGAGGGTGAGGGTGGAGTTCCACTGGAAGTCGCGGGTCGCGATGTTCACCGAGTTGATCGTTATGTCGATACCCGTGTTGCGCGTCGCTCCGGCGTTGATGAGCATCGTCTGGTAGCCCGACGACATCGGCAGCGTGGCGTTCAGCAGAAGGTTGTTACTGTTATTGATATAGAACTCGGGAGCGATGGTGAGCCGGTTGTTGAAGAACCCCAGGTCGATGCCGACGTTGAAGGTCTTGTTCGACTCCCATTTGAGGTCGGGATTGGCTATCTGAACCGTGGCGTAGCCCGGACGGGTCGACTCACCCATAGCGGTAAGGATGGTAGACATCAGCGCCAGCGAATTATAGGAACCTATGCGGTTGTTACCCGCCAGACCGTAGCCCGCGCGGAGCTTGAAGTCGGAGAACACGTCGAGGTTCTTGATGAATTCCTCCTCGCTCAGACGCCAGGCGGCGGAAACCGCCGGGAAGTAGCCCCACTTGTTGTTCTTGCCGAACTTCGAAGAGCCGTCGGCACGGAAAGTGGCGGTGATGATGTACTTCGACTCGTAGTCATAATTCAGTCGGCCGAAGAACGACAGCAGCTTGTCGTCGTCATTGAACGATGAGTTGGCCGCCGACGGGGTGCCGATCTGCATGTCGTCGAGGATGAA
Source organism: uncultured Muribaculaceae bacterium (assembly GCA_910579105.1). GTDB lineage: Bacteria > Bacteroidota > Bacteroidia > Bacteroidales > Muribaculaceae > UBA7173. The sequence continues at coordinate 23,783 of CAJTRT010000007.1, forward strand.
GTCGTCGGTGGGGAGGTCGCGCACGCCGGTCTCGACGTAGCGGTTCCAACGCTTGACATACTCCTGGCCGAGCTGGAACACGATATGGTGCTTCTTCTTGAAGCGCTTGTCGTAGGTCAGCACGTTGGAGGTCGAGAAAGAGCCTACCTGCGTGTTGCGCACGCTGCCATAGATGCCGCTGCGACGCCCGAGGATAGAGTTGGGACCGTAGAAGAGCGTGCGGCTGGTGAACTGGTAGCGGGTGCCGTTGGTCGAGCGGAAAGTCCACCCGCGGCCGAGCTTGAAGGTGAGCGTGCCCACGGCCTGAATCGTGCGGATTGTGCGGTCGTCCTTTTCGTCACCCGCGGCGCGCACAGGGTTCACCATCGTGTTGCCCGAATCGTCCTGGAGAATCGGGTCGTCATAATAGAGCAGTTCGGAGTCCTTGCCGCGGATACCGATCGTCGGACGGTAGCAGAGAATCTGCGCGAGCTTGTTGAAGCGGGCGTCGACGTTCGAGCCGCCGGTATTGGTGCCGTTGCCGGCCACGCCGGCGCCGGTGATCGACTGCACGTCGTAGCTCACGCGGCCGTTCACACTGAAACGCTTGCTGACATCAGAACGGATGTTGGCCGAAATCGAGTGCTTGTCGGACCCGGAATGGATCATCGCGCCCTCGTCGTTGTAATAACCGTATGACATATAGTAGTTCAGCTTCTTGGAGCCGCCGCTCACAGTCAGGCGGTAGCTCTGAGCCAGAGTGGTGCGTCCCATGGTGCGGTCGAGCCAGTCGATGCCGGGGCGGTTGCCGTAGTTGGCGTGTATGTCGGCGAAGCCGCCGTAGCGCTGCTGCCAGGAGCTCATACCCCCGTCCTCGGGAGAAGTGGAGAGGCGCCCTATCGTACGCTCGTAGTCGGCGAGCACGAATTCTTCCACAGAGAGTGTGTTGAGCCGGTTGGCGAGCTTGCGCCAGCCTATGTAGGCATCGAATGACACCGTGGCCTTGCCGTCGGAGTCGGCGCCGCTCTTGGTCGTTATAAGCACGACGCCGTTAGCGCCGCGGGCGCCATAGATCGCGGTCGCCGACGCGTCTTTCAGCACGTCGATACTCTCGATATCGTTGGGATTGATGTTGCTCATGCCATCCTCGTTGGGCACGCCGTCGATGATGTAGAGCGGCGAGTTGTCCTGGGTGATGGAGATACCGCCGCGGACGCGCACCGAAGGGGTGGCGCCGGGCTGGCCGTCGGTCTGCACGATCTGCACGCCCGACATGCGGCCGGCGAGAGCCTGCGTGGCGTCGCCGCCGGGGGTCTTCATCATCTCCGATCCCTTCACCGAGGAAACCGAGCCGGTCAGTTCCTTGCGCTTGACGGCGGCGTAACCGATTACAACCACCTCGTCGAGCGCCTGCATGCTCGGCTTGAGAACCACGTCGATCTTCGTGCGGCCGTTGACCTGCTCCTCCTTCGGCTCGCAGCCGAGGTAAGTGAAAAGGAGCACTGCCTTTTTAGGCTTGTCTACCTGGATAGCATAAGCACCGTTGACATCGGTCACGACCTTGGTCTTGGTACCCTTCACCTCGACCATGCCGCCGATTACCTCCAGCCCCTCGCTGTCGAGGACCACGCCTGTCACCGTCGTCGGGGCGGCCCAGGCCGAGGGAGCGCACACCGCCAGGGCCATAACCGCCATAATGGCGGCCAAAGCCTTGCGCGATGCTGCTGATATTATATTTTTCATGATTGGTATTTTCCTGATTGGTCAATGAGTGGTTTATCGTATTGAGCGGGATCCCATCTGGGCCTCGTCGACAAGCTCGAGCGTCTTGCCGTCGACGATCAGGGTCGAATTGGTGTAACCGCGGCGGTAGGTAGCGCCCGACAGGGTGCTGACCGTGGCCGAAGTCCCAGCGTCGAGCACCGCGCCGGTTCGGGTGTTCTCGATATTCAGTGTGGCGGGCGAGGCGGGATCGAGATTGGCGGTCACGCGCCAGTCATCGATAACATAGCTGTCGCCGTCGCGGCGCACCTCAGAGAACTCGTCGGCAATGTTGCTCGGCTGGATTATCGCCAGCACGCGCACGCTCGGCTGCCCGTCGATTTTCGCAGTGAAGTGCCACTGGTCGGGATAAGACGCGCCCTGTGTGGCGGGGGGAACCAGGAACTTCGAGGTCTTCGTCATCTCAGCCTCGGACGAGGTCATCAGCGTCACGCGGCAGTGGTTGCGGTCGGTCTTGTTCTCCGTGGTTATGATTCCCTTCTCCGCGTCAATCGCAAACTCGACAGGGCTGTGCAGGAGCCATTCCCAACGTGCGGCCTCGGAAGCCTCAAGCTCGTCGTAGATCACGGCGATACCAGGCTGGAGCATTACCATATGTCGGTAGTAGCGGGTCAGAGGGGTCGGGCCGAAGCCATTCTCGACCGACTGCTCGACACCGGCTTTCTTGAAATTCTCAATCCACATTTCGTCGTCGGTGAAGCCGCAATACGCGTTCGACGCGTCGCCGAGGGCGTAGGCGATCGAGCTGGCGGAACCGGCGCGGAGCACGCGCCCGTAGGCCTTGGTGGTATACGGCTGCCCGATGCCGTTCACCAGGATGGTGTTATGTCCGCGGCTGTGGCGGTACCACATAAGGTTGTGGGCGTCGCTGAAATTCTGGTAATAGCCCGAGGAGCAGAAAATCGTCTTGCCTCCGTAGACCATATTGAAAGCGTTCTGGCTGGAAGTAGTGTGCGAGCCGGAGCCGTACTGGCTCGAACGGAAACCTATCGCGAGATCGTCGGCAGCATCTGTCAGCGAGGAGTGGATCGTAACCTCACCGGCATCCTTGTACCAGGTCAGCAGAGGCACCTCCTCAGGGATGGAACCCTTGTAGGTATCGTCGTTGCACATACGGTAGACACGCATCTCCCAGTCGTCGCGCACCAGGTCGGGACGGCTGGTGGCGTACCACGAAGCGTAACCGTCGCCTACCTCGCGGGCCAGGAAGTCGGCGAAAGCCGCCATCTGCCGGTTCGGCTCGGGATTCTTCTCATGGCCGTCGCCGAAGCCCGTGTTCGCGCCCGATGGGGGCATGTTGAAGGCCAGGGCCTGCCCGGCGTTCCGGTACCATGGGTGGCGGGTGAAGTCGACACGGGTGATGTAGCTGAGCATCATCGCCATATAGGCCAAAGTCTTGGAGTTGGTGGTGAAGTAGCCCGTACCGTTATGCCAGAGACCGTCGCGGTTGAAACCGGAGGCCGGGGCGCGGGCGGTCCACAGCTCGTAGAGGTATTCCAGCAGCGTCAGAGCGTCGGGATATTCCGCACGGTCATAGAGCGTAAGCGCCGCGAAGAACATCAGACGGTAGTTGATCTGCCAGAAGTGGTTGTCGAAAATGTGGTTCTCCTCGTAACCGCGGCTGCTGCGGAAAAAGCGGCGGCACTGGTCGGCCACAAACCGCTCGGCAGCCTCGCGCAGCGACGGATCGAGACGCTCGGCGAGCAGGTCGTAGACCGCGGCGTGGGCATATGTCACCGTTGAAGTGATGAAATTGTCACTGTAAAGCACCGACGAGGAGCAGGGGTTGGCGATCATAGCCTCGAGGAGTGAAACGAGCTTCTGCGCGTACTGCTCGTCGCGGGTGATCAGATAAGCCTGGTAGAGATACTCGACATTCTGATAGAGCTTGTCGTGGCTCTTGTAGAGGTTGTTAAGCTCCTTGGAATAGTCGGTAGCGACGGCAGTCCCGGCCCGCTGTATCAGCGACTTGTATTCAGGATGGTCCTGCGCTTTCTGACGAGCGATGCTGAGTTTGGCATCAAGGAAACACCACAGGCGCGGGGTGAACTGCGGAGCCATCGAGAGGAACGTCTCCCAGGTAGGAGTGACGAACACAGGCTCGTCACCCTTTATCTCGAAAGAATATGTGTCGCTCCAATCCTTGACCTCGCCTGAGGAACTGATGTTGCGGAAACGCCAGTACCAGGTACCCTGCTCGAGCTGGCGGTGGGGGTTCCACATATTCCAGGCCACCGGCTCCGACACCACGGTCGCCCCCTCCGCGAAATCCGCGGAGGTAGAGAGGGCGAACTGCAAGTAGGTGTTGGTCTTCATCTTCTGCGGCACGATAAGTGGCGCCGGGTTGATGTACAGCTCGTTGGTCGAACGGGGATACGGAACGGTGCGCATCTTCTCGTGATACTCCGAGGGGGAGTCGAGCACCGGCGACTCCTGCACCTCCGGCTCGGGGTCCGGCAGGACGATCGGATCGTCTGACGAACACCCGGCCAGCAGGAGGGCCGCAGATGCTATCGCGAATATTTTTTTCATCTTCATTCTTTATGGGGACGGAGAGAACGGATTATTCAAAGATGGTGATCATAGGACGGCCGAGGACGCTCTGCGTCTTGGTCTTGACATCGATCTGCGAGAACTTCACGGTGCCGTTCGTGCCGTTTTCAGTAGCGGTCAGGCTCGTGCCCTGTATGTTGCCGCCGCTGTTTACGGAACAGGTGGCGTACATGCAGTTCTGGAACGGGTCGCGGTCGAAGATGGTGTTGAGCGGGAACATAGCGCGGAGTTGCAGCGAGCCGGAAGGAGTGCCGGCGATAACCTCGTTGCGGAGGTTGGTCGTGACCATAAGCAGACCCATCCATTCCTCCATCTGCGCGCGGGCGGGGAGGTACCAGTCGGTAGTGCTGTTGCCCGACTCCATCGCGTGTGCGGCGGTCCATTCAGTCCAGGCGGTGTGGAACGCCGACTCACCGAGCTGGCCGAGAATGGTCTCGCTGTTCTGAGTGCCGTTCACAAGGTTGTCGGCCTGTGCGAGCCCGGCGGGAATCGGAGCCGCGTTGAACTGGGCGCGGGCTTTCTGCACATTCTCGATTGCCACGGCGTAAGCCTTGATGGTCTTGCCGGCGAACTTCTCTGGATAGAGGCCGATGTTGTCGCCCGACATGGCACCCATATAGAACACGATGCCGACTGCCGAATTGGGGTCAAGTGTCGCGCGGCCGCGGGCGTTCACATACGATCCGAGCACCATCTCCACGTCGCGGTCAGGGTCGTTGACGAACTCGTTGTCAATCGAGACCTCCACGTTGAGGTCCTGCGTCTCGGCGCGGCTGATCTCAGCCACGGCGTTCACGGTGTAGTTTGCGTCCAGGGGTATGGTGTTTTTGGCTATGGTCATCTTTTGGTCGCCTCGCCCGCTTACCTGCATGGTTATGGGTTTGTCGAGCTTCGCCATGTTCGAGGGGGCGAAAATCATATTGGAGAACCAGGGAGACTGCGCGGGATCGAAATTATCGTTGTTATAGGTAACGGCCGCGAAAGCCTCCTTATTGCACGTCCCGTCGATGACGTTGTAGCCCGAAGGCGCGTTATAAGAAATTTTAATAAGTTTAGCGCCCTGGGCCATCTCCGGATTCTTGGGAGTGAAGTTCAGCTTGATCATCGGGCGCTTGAGGGTCACCGAGGCTCCGTTCTCGAGGGTCGTCAACAGGCCGGCGAACGCGTCCATGGCCGCCATGCGGTCAGCGTCGGCCATATTGAACGAGGTCTCGCTGTATGTGATGTTCGACAAGTCGTCGCTATTATATATTTTAGGTGTGGTCAGAGGATCGTCAGGCATATATTCCGCCCAAAAGGCAGCCTTGGTGGCCCCGTTGGCGATATCCTTGGCGTGCAGCACGAACTCGGCCGACCCGGTGGAGGCATTCATCACCTCGCGGGCTCCGACGGCCACGCCGTCGTCGGCGAAAAGCTGCATGACGCATTTCAATGTGTAGCCGGGGATGACGGCCACGCCGGCACGGCTTCCGGCAGCTGCCTCCTGAGTGGCGACGCGCACTATGATGTCGCCCTCTGGCGCCCCCGCCGGGGTAATATCTTCGGTGCTGGAGCAGGAGCCCATCGCGAGGGCCGCGGCCGCGCCGAGTAAAAGGTTATGTATCTTGTTCATAGATAGTATCATCTTTAAAGTCTGTCTGACAGAAAAAATCTCTCGGCAAAATGCCTGCTATGAAAAAAGGAGACGGGAGCCGGAGGGCGCGGGGCCCTCCGGCTCCCGTCTGTCGATATCAGGTTTTGTGATGTCAGTTTCTGAAAGCTGCCCGGTTATTCAAAGATAGTGAACATCGGACGGCAGAGCACGCTCTGGGTCTTGGTCTTGATGTCGATCTGGCTGAAAGTGACATTGGTATAGTCCAGATCGGCGTTGTTGGCGAACTGGGCGCCCATGACATTGCCGCCGTCGTTCACAGAGCATGTCACATACATGCAGTTCTGCATGTTGTCGCGGTCGAACAGGTTGGTCTTGGGGAAGATAGCCTTGAAAGCGTCAGACCCGTCGGGACCCATGGCGGGAGTTTCCTCGTTCTTAGGATACAGGGTGGTGTTGGCGATCAGAATCGTCCATACCTGCATCTGCTTCTGCGCGGGGATATACCAGTCGGTAGTGGTGGTTCCGGCGGCGGTCAGCGCGTGAGCGGCGGTGAACTCGTTGAATTTAATTACCACATTGCTCACCTTCATGACATCGTTGTCGAGGAATGTGGCAGTGTTCTGGGTGCCGTTGACGATATCAGTGGCGGGAGCGAAGCCGTCGGGGATTGTCGCGCTGTTAAGCTGCTGACGGTCTTTGATGGTGTTTTCAAGAGCCACCGCGTAAGCCTTGATGGTCTTGCCGGCGAACTCGGCGGGATAGAGGCTTGCCTCGTCGCCCTCGATAGCGCCCATGTGGTAAACCACGGCCACAGCGTCAGCAACGTCAGCGGTAACCTTGCCCGCGGCATCGACATACGCGCCTACCTCCATAACCAGGGGCTTCGGCTCGTTCTCGAAGTCGCCATTGATGCCAACGTTGACATCAACGTCGAGGGTCTCGTCGCCACCGGCGGTAATCTCGGCTTTGGCGTTAACTATATAGTTGGCATCAAGGGGAAGGGTGTTGGCGGGAATTGTCAGCGTCTTGCTTACACCGCCGCCGAGGGTCATCTTAATCTCGCCGTCGTACTTCGACATGTTGGCGGGAGCGAAAATCAGGCTGCTGAACCAATTGCCTTTGGCTACCGGCTCGAACGCGGCGTTGTTGTAGACCAGTGCCTGCGAGGCTGCCGCGTCACAGTTGCCTGTCAGCACGTTGTAGGCCGAGGGAGCGGTGTATTCAACCTTGAGGGAAGTCGCGCCGGCGGCTGCCTCGGGGTTGGTGGGAGCGAAGTTGAACTGGATCATCGGGCGCGTCAGTGTCGCGGAAGCGCCGTTGGTCAGGGTGGTGATTGTTCCGGCGAAAGCATCCGCGGCGGCCATAAGGTTGGCATCGGCGGCGTTGAAGTCGGTAACGTTATAGGAGATATTTGTCAGGTCGGCACTGTTGTAGACTTTCGAGCCGGCGGCGGAGGGGACATACTCGGCCCAGAAGAGAGCCTTGGAGGCACCGGCGTCTATATCGGCGGCCTTGATCACGAAGGAGGCCTTGCCTGCGGCGGCGGAAGCGGTGGCCTGTGTGCCGACGGTCGCGCCGTTGTCGTCGAGAAGCTGCATCACGCATTTCAGTTCATAGCCGTCGATGTTTGCCAGGGCGCGGCTCGCGATTCCGGCATCGGTGGCCACTGTGACGGTGACATCGGTTGTGGCGGCGGGATTTGCCACTTCCTCGGAAGCGCAGGCGGTCATAGCGAAAGCGGCGCCGACCCCGAAGAAGATCTTAGAGAATTTTTTCATATCGATATTAAACTTTAAAGTTGATTATTCTTGATTCAGATTTTTCCAAGGTCGATGTCTACCACGCCGTCGTAGCCGGGATCAACCGACACGGAACCGTCGTCGGTGCCGGTCATGAAGCGGCCCGAGACCACGGTGTTGTAGCCCTGCACCACGGGGATGGAGAGCACAGTGCGCGAAACCTGCTGGTTCTTCTCGTTGAGAATCTCAATCTCTACCGGAATCTTCGACCCGGCGTCGCCGGCGTCAACAAAGCAGTAATCGAATCCGAGGCGCAGCGACGCCTGGTCTCCCTCCCAGTTCTCGTTTTTGAGCGTGGTCTTGTAGAACAGGTACGACAGGAAGTTCTTGGGCACGTTCTGGAGAACATTGTAGCCCGTGGCGCGGTAGTCGGCGTAGCGGACGCGTACCGAGAATTCCGAGCCGGAGATCACTCCGTCGGCAAGACGCTGGCGGAAAGCCCCGAGGTCGGTGGTGATGATCTCGTAACGGCCTACCGGACGTCGCAGCTCCACGTCGAGGGAAACACTGGCGGCCCACTCGTCGCGGTACTTGCGCAGGTCGAGGTCGGCGCAGCCGCGGAAGCAGTCCTTGCGCTCGTTGTTGCCCACATAGTTGCCCTGGGGCATGACAGGTGTCAGCGAGGCAATATCGTAGTAAAGATTGGCCTCCTGATCTTCGGTCTTGACGTAGTCACTCCATACCAGCAGTTTGTACTGGCGGGCGTTCAGGCGGAACTTTGTCTGCAAGGAATATTCGTTTTTCCCCGCGACAATCTTTTCGTATGAAACCTGGCGCTGGGCCACGGTGCCGTCGGCCAGAACGGCCTCGACCACGAAGCGGCGGGTGAATTCGTCTGTAACTTCCGGCACAAGGTCTCCATACGCGCCCTCGGTGTCGGGAAGATTCAGGCTGAGGTCAACAGCGACCTCCACGTTAACCTGGGTGGGGTCAACCCCCTGGCCCTTGGGTTCCTGTGTCAGCGTGCAGCCGGTCCACAGCAGGGAGCTGGCGGCGATAGCTGTCATTAATAGAAACTTTTTCATCGTTGCTGGGTAGATAATCGGGGGTTAGAAGGAATATACCAGAGTTATGCCGAGGCGCGTCGGGCCGAAATAGTTCTTCGTGCGGGTGTCGATGAGCGCGCCGTCGGTTATGTTGTAATATGTATTATATCGGGTGTTGACGTATCCCACACCGAGCGAGAACTCCGCCTTCCAGCCGCAGCCCATATCAAGGGAGTAGGCATACAGTATGCTCGCGCCCATCGCGGGACGACCGGATGTCTGATATCGGTCGTCATCCCAGCGGGCATTGTACCACGCCAGGTCGAAGTCGGCTCCGACTGCGTGGCCGCTCCCCGGACGGGAGAACCAGTACTTCACTCCGGGCTGCAGCGCCACGGTGCGGAGGCCGCGGCTCTCCTTCCAGTCCCAGAGGCTCCACATGACGGGGAGCTCGGCGGTCCAGTGCTCGGCGAACTGGCACTCATAGGCCAGGTTAAGCACGCCGAACGCATCGTAGGCGATGTTGGTTTTCAGCGCCATGTAGAGACCCGACGACGGGGTGTTGGTCTCGACAGCCTTCTGGGCGGCCTTCTTGCCGCCCTTCTTGGCTCCATTCTTGACACCGCTTGCGGGAGCGGCGGCTACGCCTTTCGCTCCCTTGCCCGCGCCTTTCAGTATCGGAGCCGGGGCTTCTCCCTTCTGCGCGGTCTTCTCTGCCGCGGCAGAGGTGCGAATCCTCGACGGGGCCTGCGCGTTAACCGCCGAAAGTCCGGCGATGGCAGCGGCCAGGAGGATTATGCTGAGTTTTTTCATTGGTGATATTTAGGTTTGTGATGAATCAGATTTCAAGGTCGGGAACGACGTCTGTGAGGGTTGTGATGTAGCCGTTCTCGTTGATGACGGTTTCCTCTCCCTCGTATTTCAGCGTGATTGGCTCCTCGCCCTCCTTGCGCACCAGCAGCGAGGGCTTGCCCTCGGTGGTGAGGTTAACGTTGATGAGCCAGCCGGGGATGCGGATAGTACCGTCGCGGCGCACTTCGGGCTGCTTGGAGGGGTGCTTCAGGGCATGGGAGTTGACCAGCGCGGCGAAACGGTAGACAGGTGCCTTCTCGCTCTTGGCGGTGAAGTGGTGGTGGTTGGGGTACTTCTTGAAGTTACCTTTCGCGTCACCTTTGAGCCAGTTGACGGCGGGCACGAAGAACTGGTCGGTAGTGTCACATTCGAGGGCGCCGGAGGAGAAGAGGAACGCGTCGGCGCGGGCCCCGCGGTTCTCGGTGTTGATGTGCACGAAGTTGGGATTCTCCTTGCTGAACTCTATCGGGCCGTAGACCGCGTGGAGCAGGTAGTGCCACGAAACGGGCTGGTCGGCCTCGAGCTCGTCGTAGACGAGAATCCACCCGGTGCCGCCGAGATCTACGAGGTGGCGGCGGAAGGTCTTCACATGGTTATCGTCCCAACCATTGGCCTTGCTGAACTCGACGTCGCTCTGCTCGCCGCGTTCAAGCCACAGGGGCGAAATCACCTTGCCGTAAGCGTTGGAGGCATCGCCTACAACGTAGTTGATCTTGTCGCTGTTGTAGTAGCGGGGAATCCAGCCGTAACCCTCGACACCGATCCGCTGGTTGTTGCCGTCGGGAAGAATGGTGTTGTGGGCGCGCGATGCGCGGTGACACAGTATGGAGTGAAGGTCGGTGAACGAGGTGTGGTGGCCGGAGCTGTAAAACAGCGGGCGGCCGCCGTAGAAAGTGTTGAACGCGTTCTGATTGGAGATGGCGTGCGAAGTCGAGCCGTAAGGCGACGAGCGGAAGCTCCACATCGAGTTGGCCTGGTTGCGGTCCCAGTTGTTGCAGGCCGACGAGAGGCCGCTCTCGGGGAATGTGTAGCCGTTCATCAGCGCCGTGAGCCCCGGGCCGGTCGGGAGAGGCTTGTCGCATTGCAGGCGGAACCACGAGAGGTCGCCTGGCTTGGCCAGGAAAGCCTTTTTGAGATATTCAGGCTCTTTTTCGAGGGTGCGGCGCACGAAGTCGGCGGCTATGCTGTTGTTCCGTATGCGGGCCATAGCGTCGAGATAGCCTATGCGGATCGCGTTGGGGCGCGAAACGTTCTGGTGCGAGCTGCCGTTACCGGCCGATTTCTGGAACGGGGGACAGTGGTAGATGGTGTAGAGGGTATTGTTGTCGTACCAGGGATCAGAGAAAAAGTCGTAGCCGGTCACGCGGGTGTAGAACCAGGGCATCTCGACCAAGGTGCGGGTGTTGACGGTGAAATACGAGTCGCCGTTGTGCCACGCGCCGTCGCGGTTCAGGCCGGGGAAGCGGCAGAGCCACACGTTATAGCAGTAGTCGGCCCAGAGATCGCTCTCGGGCATATCGCCGTAGGTGGCGTAGACGGCCATTGAGGTTATGCGGAAATTCATCTGCCAGAGATGGTTCTCTGCGATATGGTTCTCGAGGTAGTTGTTATAGTGGCCGTACATCTTGGCGATGCGGGGGCGGAGCTGGGCTATGAACTCCTTTTTCTGGGCGTCGGTCAGGAGGTCGTAGAAAGAATCATACGCCATTGACGCGAGCGACACGATCGCCCCGTCGTTGAAGTCGCCCTGCACGTTGGGGTTGTCGCTCCACGAGAACATGGTGGTGATGCGCTTCACGGCCTCGTCGGCATAGCGGCGGTCCTTTGTCAGGAGGTAGGCGCGGATCAGGGCGTTGCATGTGGCTTCCTCAGCATCGATGATGCGGCGCGACTCGCGGGTGAGGTAGGCCTTCACCTTCATGGGGCTGTCGAGGTTCTTTACCTTGTCGGTGCGGATATCCTCGACGCGCTTCATAGGCTCGACAAGCGCCTTGTCGGCGGTCTCCTTGTACCACTGGTATTCGGGCTTGTCCTTGGCGTTCTCGCGGAACTCGTCCCAGCCGGCCGCGTCCACCAGTATGCGGGGATGGCTCTTGGGGAGCTTGCCTATGAACTCCTTATATGAAGGTGGAGCGAAACGCTTGGCGTTATCGGTGACGGTGAAAGTATAGACGGGGCTCCACTCCTCGGTGCCGTCCTCGTTCACAAAGGCGTGCTGCCAGTACCAGGTACCGGCGGCCAGGGGCTTTTCGGGATTGTAGAACGGCCACGCGCGGTCGACAGTGACGGTGTTGCCCGCGGGGAAGCTCTTGTCTGTTGAATAGCGGAGCTTGTATTTGAGCTTCGACTTGTCAACTTTCTTCACAGTGTGTTCCATCCCGTCGAGGGGAGCGCCCTTGCCGCGGGCCCATGCCGGCATGGGCCACTGGAACGAGATGGCGCGTTCGCTCTCCACCCAGCCGTCGGCAGGGTACGGTGTCGCGCGGCTTTCGTGCATCAGACTGGTGTCGGAGAGGCGGATGTTGGCGTCCTGCGCGGCGGTCGCCGGGATAGCGGCGGAAAGCAGGAGGCCGAGGCTGAACAGTATTTTTTTCATCATGATATTGATTGGTCGCGGTATTTGGCGAGTGGTTTTCTATGGTATGTTCGTCGCGTTTTATACCACGGCGATTTCATAACGCAAAATTAGACAGAACTTATATAATCTGTATGTTAACGCTGTGCTTAAATATGTCGCGTATGGCCTAAGGTATGTCGCAATTGTTGAAAACATACAGCGCGACACGTTTACGCTGCCGTGCGACAGCCAGCCGGTCACTTTACAACGACTTCCAGCGGATGCTCCGCGCGGCGGCGGAACGCCGTCAGATAGTCGGTCCAGCTCTGCCAGTCGGGCATGAAACCTTTCGACCACCCCGAACCCCAGTAGTAGACATACGGAGTGCCGGGGCTGTAGGCTCCCTTGGCGAGCAAGTGGGCCACGGCGTCCCCCTCGGGCTGCGGCATAGGGCTGAGCACGATGGTGTCGGCCTGCGGAGCTACCACCCCCACATAGATCACGCCGTTCTGACCGTCCGGGTTGTCGGTCAGGTCGGCGCACGCCATGAAAGAGTTCTCGTTGTCGAGAATGTAGCCGTCGGGGTTGTGGCGGTGTAGCACTATGCCGGGAGCCACGGTGGCCGGAGCAGAAAGCCCCTCGTATCGGACCTCCGTTCGGTTCAGGAACTCGCCGCTGTCGAGGGTGATGAGGCGCGTCTCGCGCACGGTCGAGTCATTGCCGAACACCCCCGCGGGATACGTCAGTCTGACGGTGAAACGCAGCGGCCCGTTGTCGAGAATCTCGTAGCCCTCGAAGCACCAGGGAAAATTGATCATCCCGGCGGTGTCGAGAAGGGCGGCGGTGCCGGCCCCGAGGGTCGGTCCGACGGTGTAGACATCCATCCCCTCTCCGTGGTCCTCATGGAAGTTGGCGATCTTGGCGAAAGCGTCGCGGTAGCGTTTGGCTACCACCGGGTGCGAAACGGATTTTGTCCACACGTCATAGCCGAACGCCCGCTCACCAGCGGCCTGGAGGGCGGGGCCGTAGGCGCGGTAGGCGGCTTTCTCGTTCTCCCAGGCCAGGTCGTCCTTGCGGCGCTGGTAAAACGCCCCGCAGGCCACAGTGTCGACCGGGGAGGGAACGCCAGGCGCGAGGTTATAGACAACCTTGGCGCCAGCCGCCACCTTGGCGGGAAAAACCACCAGGGAATCGTAGGTTATCTGATAGGGGATTTCAGCCTCTTTCCCGTCGGTGATCACGAAAGTCCCCTCCCCCACCGCCTTGCGGATTTCGGAGAGCGCGACCGTGGCGAGTTCGCCGTCGCGGTTAAAGTCAAGAGTGTTGGTCACCTCGATTGTGTGCCGCGATTCGCATGACAGGAGCGCGACAGGCAGCACCAACAGCGCTATGTATCTCATATATGACATTATTTGTTGATTTGTATTGATTTCGTTAGTCGCGGAATGAATATTAAGACATTATTATTTACAGGAATCGGCCATATTATGTACGGACGCGGCGTGCCGCGTATAACACGCGGATATAAAATATCATCGGCTAACACTCAAAATATACGCGGCACGCCGCGTCCGTGCAAGCGCATATTGCCTATACGGTTCAGTTGACTGGGATGAAGCGGCGGCGCGAGTAGCGGAGGCCGCCGGGATTATCGTCGAACCATTGGGCGAGCATGCGCCTGTGTTCCTCGACGACAGGCTTGTAGGTCGACTCGATCGCGAGATTGCGCGTCTCGAGACGGTCGTTATCCATATCGTAGAGAGCCTCGCGGTTGGCCCCGGCCTCATAAAGCACATATTTGTACCGAGGTGTGCGCAGCATCCACCCCTTCGTGCCGCCGGTCTGGGCGAAATCGGTCTCGGTAACCACGAATTCCTGGGCGGAAGCCGCGTCAGGATCCTCCGCGGCATAACGGAAGCTCGCGCCATCGCACCAGGCGGGCTTCCCCTTCCCTGCCCAGTCGAGCACCGAGGGCATAAGGTCTATGCCGTTGTTAACCAGCGCCTCGCTGACCTTGCCGGCGTGTTTTTTTCTTTCCGGGGCGCATACAATCAAGGGGATGTTGGCGGTCTCCTCCCACAGGGCGGTCTTCTGGTTCCACTGGTGCGCGCCCTGCCCGTCGCCATGGTCGGAGGTAAAGATCACCACTGTGTCGTCCCACAGTCCCTGGCGGTCGATCTCGTCGACAATCTTGCCGATCTCGGCATCGACGTGCTCGACCAGGCGGAAGTAGGCGTTGCGGTAGCGCCGCCAGTCGTCCGGGGTATACCCATTGGTCGGGTAGAGGCGGTAGCTCAGCCCGCGTTCCCAGCTCAGGATGTCTGGGTCGTAGGGCTGCACAAGGTGGTTGGCGGGGAGGTTGGGGCAGTCGGCTACCGACGCCGGCTCCGGAATCTCGGCCTCGGGGAGGCGTTGCCCGCGGGCATACTGGCATATGTTGTGTGGATTGTCGAACGAGGCCACGAGGAAGAACGGCTTGCCGCCATGATCGGAGCGCAGGAACTCGACGGCGGCCTCGGCAAGCCCCCGGTCGTCGTGGCCGTGGAGCCGCCTGAAGCCGAATGCCTTCTCAGCGGGGAGGGCGTTGGTGTTCACGTGCCACTTTCCCGCATAGCCGTTGTCATAACCGGCCTCCTCCATAAGATTGCCGAGCGTGCGGTTTCGCAGCGAGTCGGGCAACGGTGTCTCGTTCTCGAGCATCCCGCACTGCGAGGGCATGATTCCGGTGAACATCGCGGCCCGCGACGGGCCGCTCAGCGGCAGGGCGCAGTAGGCGTTGGCGAACCTCACCCCGCGGGCCGCCAGGCGGTCCATCGCCGGGGTTTTCAGGTCGGTGTTCCCGGCGCAACTCATAGCGTTGGCGCTCTGCTGGTCGGTCATTATGTAAATCACGTTGGGCCGCTTGGCGAGCGCCGGTAGCGCTGACGCGAGAATGAGGCCGACGGCCACGGCTTGTTTCTTCATGGATAAAGACGGGTTTGTTGTTTCTACAACGCGAAATTAGACCATAAAAGCCAACGGCAATCTCTCGCGTGTATCGTAATGCGGACGCAGGTCTCAATCCTGCGCGGAACTATGCGAAAATTGTTCAAAAGGAGGCCGCGGCAGCGTCGCGGTAGCGGATGTGTTGAAAACCGCACCATTCCTGTTGAAACTATCAGGAGGGTTCTTTGACGTTAAAAAACCACCCGCTAACTTCGCGCCATACAAAACATCAAACTGACATTACCAGTACCTAAACCAATGAAAAAACTCTACTCAACCACGCTGCTACTGCTCGCCCTGGCTCCCGCGGCCCTGGCGCAGAAAGCCGTGACAAACCTCACATCAGGCACCGAGTTCGACGGCCTCAGCGCAGCCATCACCGCCGCAGAATCCGGCGACGTGCTCCAAATTAATAAAGACATCGATGTTTCATTCGTGATAAATCCTCTGGCGAAAACAATCACCATACAGGGAGTCACTCCGGGAATCACAATTAATGTCAAGAATGGCTCTAACGCATCTCTTAAACAGTTCATCAATTTGAACAAAGATGCCGCAGATGGCGCTCTAACGTTAAAAGACATAGTGGTAAACGCCGAATCCACACCAACCACGAACAAGTTCATCGAGCAAGCGAACGGCTCTCTGACATTAGAAAATGTCATTATCAAAAACCTGACATACAACTCCACATATCCCGGCATTGTGCGCACAACCGGGACTTCCACCGCGACCACTCTCATGAATCTCTCATTCGAGAACTGCGTAATGCCTGAAAATTCTCCATATGAGATATATAACAATCAAGGCGATTATTCCCCCATCATATCCGGCAATGCCGACTATGACGTATGGCTTAACCAGTCAACCGCCTCAATCACTGACGGTGGGATGACCGCCGACAGCAAAGTCAACATATTCTACAACAAACACAACTCATCAGTCCCCGTCGTAAAAGGAACCACCGACATATTCAAATTCAACCTTGAGGTAATCTACAATGATACCGATGCCGATAAAACGCCTAAGATGCTCGCACCGACCGGGAATGACCTGTTTGCCATAAACGAAGCAAACGTGCTGCTGATCAACCCCGCGGAGAGCGGGGTACAAAGCCAGGGCGGATCAACCATCGGAGCTGTTCAAAAAGCGGCTGTCAACGGAGCTATGATTGTGGTAAACGCCAACACAACCGAAACCTCCGCGCTGTCTTTCGCAGGGAAAACCATTGAAATAATCGGAGCCAATTCCGATGCGACTGTGGCGGCATCAAATATCGCCCTGTTCAATCCGGCGGCAAATACCGATTTGACCATCAAGAATTTGGCCATTACCTGGTCTCTTTCCTCCGACGCTGACTCCAATTTCGCAGCCCAGGCGGGCAAGGCGGACTCCAAACTGACACTCGACAACGTTGTCTTCAAAAACTGCTCGTCGAAACAATCCTTTGTGCGCAGTCTCAATGGCGGAATCCTTGCCCTCAACGGGGTCTCATTCGACAATTGCGAAATGACATCCAACCAGTCGTTTGTGACATTTAACAACCCGGGATGCTCTATTTCCGGGAAAAACGACAATCTTTCGCTGACAATAAACAACGCGGGCACCAACAGCCTCAACGCCGAGGGCCTTGAAATGGGCGACAGCCCCATACGTCTGACACTTAGCGGGTTGAAGTCATACAAAGATAATCCCGACAACTATGACCACGGCCATCTCCTCATCACCGGATGCGAGGACACAAGCCTCTTCAGCCTCACCAACAATGGCTGGACACTCTCGGGCGACAGCGACGGCATCAGAGTGCTGGACAACATTGTCGTTACAGGAATTGAGGATGTTGATGTGGAGGCCGAGGCCGACGGCGAAGCTGAGTACTACGACCTCCGCGGCATCCGCATGAGCGCCGACGCCCTCACCACCGGCATCTACCTGCGCCGCCAGGGCGGCAAGGTGGCGAAGGTCGCGATCAGATAACGGATATAGTCATAGGTAAAGAAGATAGATAGACGCGGTCATGAACCGCGGGGTACCCGGACCTTGGGCCCCGCGGTTCATGATTGTTTTTCGATATATTAAAATATTTCTGTAAATTCGCGAAGCAACCCCGTCGATTGCTGTACCATGAAAAGAATTATAGCCGCCACCTTGATCCTTATCGCGTACTCGGCCTTTGCAGCCGTGCATACCGACTTAAAATTCAAGCAGATAGGAATATCCCAAGGATTATCCCACGCCACGGTGTCGGCCATCGGCCAGGATGCCGACGGCTATATGTGGATCGCCACGCCCGACGGGCTCAACAGGTACGACGGCTACTCGTTCCGCATCTACCGCCACGAGCCGGGCAACCCCGCGTCACTGGCAGACAACGCCGTGAAACGCCTCCAATTCGACAACGCGGGAACAATGTGGGTCAGCGGAGCTAACAGCCTGTCGCATTACGACAAATCGACCGACAGCTTCGACAACCACTACTTCGACGGCAAAGGCACCATCACGGACTTCCTGCCGGTTGACGCGGACAGAATCCTGGTGGGCACGACAACCGGGATCCACACGTTCGACCCCTCCTCAGGGCAGTTCTCAGAGGGCTTCGCCGGAAATACTTGCGCCAAATCGGTAGCCTCCCTGAGCCGCGGGGAGAACAACATCTACATCGCCACGGAAAAAGAAGGGCTACTGCGCCTGAGCCTTACCGACAACTCACTAAGTCCCATACTGTTGCCCGGGAATCCGCAGGTGGCCCAGACCCTGCCCGACGGCAACTCGCTGTTGGTGGCGACAGAGGGAAGCGGACTGCTCCGCATCGATCCGGCGAGCGGACGGGTCACAGCGTCGTACCGTTCCGGCGGCCCGGAAGGGCTGCGGTCCGACTATGTGCGTTCGATAGCCCACGACAACCAGGGACGCGTGTGGGTAGGCACGTTCAACGGCCTCGACATCCTCGACACAGAGCGCAAGCGTTTCTCCCATTACGACGCAACCTCGCAAAGCTCTGAAAACCTGTCGCACACGTCGGTAAGGCGTATCTTCGCCGACCGCCAGGGGGGAATGTGGCTCGGGACCTTCTTCGGCGGCCTCAACTACTACCACCCGCTCAAAAACCAGTTCCAGACACTGCGTCACTCCCCGGTACGCCCGTCGCTGAACGACAACGTGATAGGCGCTATAACCGAGGATGCCGGCCACACGCTCTGGATAGCCACCAACAACGGCGGCATAAACCTGTACAACCCGGCCGACGACAGCTACCGCCATATCACGATGGCCGACGGCCTCGGATCAAACGACGTAAAGGCCATATACATCGACGAGAAAGCCGGAAAAGTATACGTCGGCTCCCATCTCGGCGGTCTTAACGTAATCGACAAACGCACAGGATGCGTATCCAGTCCTACGGACGTACCCACGAACATCTACGCCATACTGCCGGCGCGCAAGGCCGGCCACCTGTGGTTCGCTACGCTCGACCGCCTGGTCCTCTACGACACCGCTGGGGGCGCGTCGGTGTCCATGCCGACAAACGGATTGAGGCGGATTACCGACCTATACCGCGACCGCGACGGAGTGCTCTGGGTTTCAGGCGAGGACGGCGTGACGGCGTTTGACGAGGATGCCGAAAGCCGTCTGACACCGCTGAAAAACCTGCCGCCGGAAATCACCGGCTACCGCGGAGGGGTCAACAACGTCTACCTCAGCCGCGACGGGGAGAATTTCTACATCTCCACCAACGACGGCCTCCTCCGCTACAATGCCGCTCAAGACTCCGTCACCCGTTACGCCACATCCCAGGGGATGCCCAACGACATCGTCTACGGCGTTCTCGAGGATGCCAACGGCAACCTGTGGTGCGCCACAAACTTCGGCCTGGCCTTCCTTAACCCCTCGACAGGCTCCATCCGCGCGTATTCCGACCGCGACGGCCTCCAGAGCAACCAGTTCAACCGCAAGAGCTTCCTGCGGAGCTCTTCGGGATACCTGTATTTCGGCGGCATAAACGGCCTGACGTTCTTCAACCCGTCCGTTCTCGAATCAAACCCCTATTCGCCAGCGCCCATAATCTCGGGCCTCCGCCTCTTCAACCATCCTGTGACGCCGGGCGACGGCACCGGGCTGCTGGAACGCTCGGTGGCGGAGACCGAGAAAATCACTTTCGGATCCGACCAGACGGTATTCTCGATAGACTTCACCGTGCTCAACTATGTCGCCGGGAGCCACAACTCGTTCTCCTACAAACTCGAAGGCCTCGACAACCAGTGGACCACCATCGACGGCCCCGGATCCGTCACCTACTCAAACCTCCCGGCCGGCGACTACCGCTTCCTCCTAAGGGCGGCCAACAACGACGGCGTGTGGTGCGAGGAGATTACCGGCCTCGACATAACAATAATGCCGAAGTGGTACAACCGCTGGTGGGCGCGGCTGCTTTTCATCCTGCTCGCGGCCGGAGCTGTCACCGCCGTTTTCGCACTGTTCTGGCGGCGCAAGGCACGCCGCGAACGCGAACGCCTGGCCCGGCTCGACAGCGAGCGTCAGAAAGAACTGAACGAGATGAAGGTGCGGTTCTTCATAAACATGTCACACGAGCTGCGCACTCCCCTGACCCTCATCCTGCTGCCCATACAGGAGCTGTTGCAGCGCGCCACTGACCGCAAGACGGCCCAGAAACTCACAATCGTGAAGAACAACGCCGAGCGCATACTGCGCATCGTCAACCAGCTGCTCGACTACCGGCGGGCAGAGATGGGAATGTTCAAGCTCAAGGCTGAGCCGGTCGTCGTCAACGACCTTCTGCGCAAGATCTTCAACAACTACGAGTACCAGGCCGACCGCCGGGGGATAAACTATACACTCGATTCCACCCTCCCCGACACCCCCGCGCTATGCGACCCGCAGTATATCGAACTGATTTGCAACAACCTGATTTCAAACGCTTTCAAGTACACCCCGAAAGGGCAGTCTATCTCCGTGGCCCTCGCCGCCGGTGGCGATGCCGCCAGGCCTGAGCTGATACTGACCGTGGCCGATACCGGCTGCGGCATCCCCCCCGACAAGCTGCCCGACATATTCACACGCTTCTACAAGGTGAACGACCGCGCCGGCGGAAGCGGAATCGGGCTGTCGCTCGTCAAGCGCCTCGCGGAACTGCACCACGGCTCTATTTCAGTAGAAAGCGAACTCGGAGCCGGCACGAAATTCACCGTCACGATACCCGTGGGCGCCAGCGAGTACAGCCCGGAAGAACTCGCCGGGGAAACAGCGCGGGAAACCCAGCTCGCCGCTCAACTTCCCGCACCGCTCGACATCCCCGACCTCCCGGCCGATTCCGAAGGAGGCGACACTGACGCCGACGGCACTGCCGTACCCGCGTCGGCCGACAGCGAGCGCGAGACGGTCCTGGTGGTCGACGACAACCCCGACATCCTGAAATATATCTGCGAAAGCCTCGCGGAACGCTACAACGTGGTGCCGGCGGCTGACGGCGCAAAGGCGATACAGATTCTGACCAACCAGAACGTCGACCTGATCATCACCGACATCATGATGCCCGACATCGACGGCGTGCAGCTATGCCGCACCGTGAAACGAAACCTGCGCACATCCCACATACCGGTCATAATGCTCTCGGCCAAGAGCGACGTCTCAGACCAGCTCGGAGGCTTCAAGGTCGGAGCCGACGACTATATCGCCAAACCATTCTCAATGGAGGTGCTCGCGTCGAAAATACGCAACCAGCTGCGCACGCGGCGCCAGGCCATACGCCACTTCACCGACTCCGCCGAAATCAAGCCGGAGAGCGTGGCCCTGAACCCGCTCGACGAGGAATTCCTCAAAAAGGCAATGGCCGTTATGGAAAAACACCTCGACGACTCGGAATTCTCGACCGACGCCTTCGCCGGAGAGATGTGCATGAGCCGCTCCAACCTCCACCTGAAAATGAAAGCCCTCACCGGCGAGTCGACCAACGAGTTCATACGACGCTTCCGACTGCGCCGCGCCATGGAGCTGCTCAAAACCGGCCGCTACAACATCTCACAGGTAAGCGCGATGGTGGGCTACGGAACCCCGTCGTATTTCGCCACCTCTTTCAAGAAGTTCTTCGGCGAACTCCCTTCGGCCTTCCTTAAAAACGACTGATTCCACCCCCCGGATACCGCCCTGGAAGCCATACGGCCCACCTGAAAAGAAACGACTGCACATTTTTAGCCTCTTTTTAGCCAATATCGCAAGCCGCCGCGCCCCTGTTGCTACTCCCCGCGACATATAAGGCAGTGACGGCGGCAGTTTCGACGTAAATTCGCGATAGTTAAACTACACGAAACCGCAACCACGAAATAGCATGAAAAAACTTCTCCCCATCGCGATCAGTCTTTTCGCGGCGGCAATCCCGGCGGCCGCCGCCGACTGGACCGCCGCTCCCGCCGCCGCGGCCGCCGACCAGCTCGCCTTCCAGGCCGACCAGATAACGGAACCCGGCAAATTTCCACGGGCGCTGTTCACCGACTACTCCATACCGCAGGTGGCATACCATCTCGAACGCGAACCCAAGGATTTCTACCCCCAGATCGAGCTGCGCAAGCACCCCGACCTGTCGAACTACATGACGGTACGCTATGGCGACTACTCCGACTGGACTTCGGGCTTCTTCCCCGGCTCGCTCTGGCTCGCCTACGAACTGACCGGCCGCAACGACATCAAGGACAGGGCCGCGAAGGTCACCAACCAGCTCCTCCCGGTGTCGCACATGACCACCACGCATGACCTCGGCTTCATGGTCAATTGTTCCTACGGAAACGCCCTGCGCCTGGCGCCCAACGACTCAATCAAAGAGGTGATCGTACGCACCGCCGACAACCTCATCAGCCGCTTCGATCCCAAAGTCGGATGCATACGCTCCTGGGACTTCGGCCCATGGAACTACCCGGTGATCATCGACAACATGATGAACCTGCAGCTTCTCTTCAACGCCTCGCGCCTGACCGGCGACAGCAAGTACCGCGACATCGCCCTGACCCACGCCGACAAGACGCTCAAATGCCACTTCCGCCCCGACTACACCTGCTACCACGTCGTGAGCTACACTCCCGACGGACAGATCGAGAGCCGCGGCACCTTCCAAGGGAAGTCTGACGACTCGGCATGGGCCCGCGGACAGGCCTGGGCGCTATACGGCTACACCGAGTGCTTCCGCGAGAGCGGCAAGAAGGAATACCTCGACCAGGCACGAGCCGTCGCCGCCATGATCATGAAGCGCAACGTCGCTCCCGACCTCGTGCCCTACTGGGACTTCGACGCCCGCGACGCGGCCGACTCCCCGCGCGACGCATCGGCCGGAGCGCTCTACGCCTCCGCCCTGATCGAACTGAGCACACTCGTGCCCGAAAAGGAAGGAAAGCCCTACCGCAAATATGCCGAGAAGATTCTCCGCGCCCTCGCCACCCCCGCCTACACAGCCAAACTCGGGGAGAACGGCGGCTTCGTGCTGATGCACTCAACTGGCTCCCTCCCCCACGGTTCGGAAATAGACACCCCCCTGAGCTACGCCGACTACTACTATCTCGAGGCCCTGCTGCGCCTGCGCCGGGTAAACAACGGCCTTCCCGCCGCCGACTGGGCCTCAATAAAATGATAATTCGACATTGAGTTCCACGGCATAAGGAAATTAATAAGGATATTGTGTGTTAAAATAACCCCAAGGGTCGGATACCGAATTCGGTATCCGACCCTTTTTCCATCTCCGGGTGTTATACTTACGACGATGTTTCAACGACAAGGGATGATATGCGTACGCCGCGGCCATACACGTTCGACAGGGTGGTGAGGATTCTCGCCACAATCGCCATGATCGCCGCAGCGGTCTGGCTGATAAACGTTCTCGCCAACGTGCTGCTCCCGTTC
The DNA here is from genome assembly GCA_910579105.1 of uncultured Muribaculaceae bacterium. Taxonomy (GTDB): domain Bacteria; phylum Bacteroidota; class Bacteroidia; order Bacteroidales; family Muribaculaceae; genus UBA7173. The sequence goes on from CAJTRT010000007.1 coordinate 46,772, forward strand.
TGTCTCGCGTGCCTGATCGCCTACATACTCGAACCTGTGGTCGACTTCGCGCAACGGCTGCTACACATAAAAGGGCGGGTAATACCGATTTTCCTGACCCTGGCGGTCGTAACCGCCGTGTTGGTCGGGTTGGGCTACCTCGTGGTTCCGTCAGCCGTCCGGGAGCTGCAACAGCTCGAAGCGATGGTTAGGTCCGACCCGCACGCCAGGGGAAGCACACCGTTCATCCCCGACGACATCGTGCGCACCATCACCGACTACCTCGCCTCTATCAATCTGACACAGATACTTGAAGACAGCCATCTTCGCACTCTGCTCTCCACAGGCGGCTCATTCCTGTCGGCGGCTCTCGACTTCCTGCTCCACACTATCGAATGGCTCCTGACATTCATCTACGTGGTCTTCATACTTCTCGACTACCAGCACCTGATGAAAGGATTCCGGCTGTTGGTGCCTCCCAAATACCGCCCTATGGCCTACAAGGTCGGCGACGACATAAAGGACAGCATGAACCGCTATTTCCGCGGACAGGCGCTAATAGCCCTCTGCGCCGCGGTGTTCTACTGCATCGGATTCTCAATCGTCGGCATACCTATGGCAGTCGTGCTCGGCCTGCTCGTCGGGGTACTGTACCTGATTCCTTATTTCCAGTATGTCACCCTCATCCCGGTAGCCGCCGTTTGCTTCATCTCCTCGATGTCAGGCGACGTCGGCTTCTGGTCGGAATTCGGCAAATGCCTGCTGGTCTACGTCGTCAGCCAGGGAATCTGCGACTATATCCTTACCCCGAAAATCATGGGTAAGACCATGGGGCTGAATCCCGCCATAATACTCCTATCCCTCTCCGTGTGGGGGACCCTGCTGGGACTCATCGGCATGATCATAGCCCTGCCGGTCACCACCCTCCTGCTCTCCTACTACCAGCAGTACGTCATCAACCGCCCCGACGTTCCCCCCGAAGAGAAAACCCAGACCGTCGACACCCTCAACGACATCACCAACGCCGGCAAAAACTAACCGTTGTATGCGGCGAGGATGGAGGCGATTTCGGCGGCATCGGCCGGGGTGGTGGTGCGGGTTATCGGAAGGGAGAGGCAGCCGGAGGCGACGCGCTCGGTGACGGGGAACGAACAGCCGCGGAAATCCGCCTCATAGCATGGCTGGCGATGGGGAGGGGTGGCGTAATGGATGTCATACCCTACACCGTTGTCGCGCAGATGGGTTTCAAGCGACTGACGGTCGGCGGCCAGCACGACAAACTGGTGGAATACGTGTTCCTCCGGGTCGGCGGGGAGTTCCGGCAGCATCAACGCGTCAGACGATAGCACCGCTCCGAGGTATATCCGGGCGAGCTGGCGGCGGCGCTCGTTCTCCTCGGCGGTATGCGGCAGCTTCACACGCAGGAAAGCGGCCTGCAAAGGATCGAGGCGGCAGTTGAAGCCGCGGTAGATGTTGTGATAGCGGCGGTCCGAGCCGTAGTTGGCCAAGGCCCTGACAGCCCGGGCGAGACGCTCGTCGGAGGTCGTCACGGCACCGGCGTCACCAAGCGCCCCTACATTTTTCGTGGGGTAGAAACTGAACGCCGCGGCGTCACCCAGAGATCCCGTCATCCGGCCGCGCCATTTGGCGCCGATCGCCTGGGCGTTATCCTCGATCACCTTCAGACCGAACTCCCGCGCCACGGCTTCAAGCTCTTCATTCCAGACGACGCGTCCATAGAGGTGCACCGCCATGATTCCACGGGTGCGAGGAGTGACCGCGCCGCGGAGCAGCGAGGTGTCCATGTTCAGCGTGGATAAGTCGGCATCGACAAGTACCGGCCTCAGCCCCGCGTCGGATATGGCGAGCACCGAGGCCACATAGGTATTGGCCGGGACGAGAATTTCGTCGCCGGGAACCATTTCCCCCATCCCGACATAGGCCCTTAGAATCAGCCGCAAAGCGTCGAGGCCGTTGCTCACGCCGACGGCGAACCGGGTGCCGGTCATCGCGGCGAGTTCCGCCTCGAAAGCCTCGCACTCCGAGCCTCCGACATACCGTCCGGAAACAACCACTCTGGCCGCGGCCGCCTGAAGCTCTCCCATATACGGAGCATTGACATCGGCGAGATCAAGAAACGGATAACGGATTTGTGCCATAGCGATTCAATAGTTTGACGCGAGGTTCGACAGATACTGGCCGTAGGCGGTATTCGCCATCCCGTCGGCCATGGAACGGAGCTGTTCCCGGGTTATGAAACCCTTGCGGAAAGCCACCTCCTCAAGGGCAGCCACCTGCAACGCCTGCCGTCTCTCGATTGCCTGGATAAAGCTCGAGGCCTCCATCAGCGAGTCGACAGTGCCGGTGTCGAGCCACGCGAAACCGCGGCCGAACCGCTCGACAGCCAGACGGCCGGCTTTCAGGTAATAACCGTTGACGGAAGTGATCTCCAGCTCGCCGCGGGCCGACGGACGCACCGCCGCGGCCACATCCGCCACATCCGCCGGATAGAAATACAGCCCCGTGACAGCCAGGTTGGAGTCGGGCTTTGATGGCTTTTCCACAATCGCGACAGGGTTGGCATCGGAATCAAGGCTCACCACCCCGTAGCGCTCGGGATCGGCTACCGGATAGGCGAAAACAACAGCCTTACGCTCTTCGGCGACACGCCGTTTGGCGTCGGCAAGCATCGCTGAAAAACCCTGGCCGTAGAAGATGTTGTCGCCAAGCACAAGGCACGCGTCGTCGCCGGCAAGGAAGTCGCGGCCTATGATGAACGCCTGCGCGAGCCCTTCGGGGCGTGGTTGCTCGGCATACTCGAAACGCACCCCAAGGCGCTCGCCGCTGCCGAAAAGCCGCCTGAACGCGGGGAGGTCGTCGGGGGTCGAAATTATCAGTATGTCGCTGATGCCGGCAAGCATAAGCACCGAGACGGGATAATATATCATCGGCTTGTCGTAGACCGGCAGAAGCTGCTTCGACACCCCGAGCGTCATAGGATGGAGACGCGTGCCGGCTCCGCCGGCAAGAACTATTCCCTTCATCGTCCGGCAGCGTTGCGGAGCGCTGCCGGGGCCCACTCCGGGTTATCGAGATACCATTTGACAGTCTCACGGATCCCCTCGCTGAAAGGGGTCTCGGGATACCACCCGAGGGTGGTGGCGATTTTCTCGGGATCAATGGCATAGCGCATGTCGTGGCCCGGTCGGTCGGCGACGTATTCAATCATGTCCTCCCCTATTTTTTCCGGATCGACAGCGAGGAGCGCCCGGTAGCGCGGCTCGCCGAGAGCCAGTTCCCTGACGATCTCCAACATCCGCCTCACGATGGATATGTTCTGCTCCTCGTTGAAGCCGCCGATATTGTAGACCTCGCCCTCGGCGCCTTCGCGGAGCACCATGTCGACGGCCTTGCAGTGGTCCTCGACATAAAGCCAGTCGCGCACATTCTCGCCACGGGCGTAGACCGGGATTCTCTCCCCCCGCGCGATTCTCGTCAGCGCCAGGGGAATCAGCTTTTCCGGAAACTGGTAAGGGCCGTAGTTGTTGCTGCACCGCGTTATGTTGACCGGCAGCCCGTAAGTCTCGCGGTAGGCGAGGGTCATAAGGTCAGCCGAGGTCTTCGACGCGGAATACGGCGAGCGCGGGCTCAGAGGGGTAGCTTCTGTGAAAAGACCCGAGCCGAACGTCTTCAGGTCAGAGCGCCCCTTGGCAACGGCCTCGACTGCCGCTGAGAGCTCGAGCGGCCCCGGTTCTCCCGGGTCGCGGGGGAGCGAGCCATACACCTCGTCGGTCGATATTTGCAGGAACCTCTTGCCCTCGCGGTAGCAGGGGCGTCCGTCAGCGTCTTTGCCGTCAGCCCATGCCCTCCGGCAACATTCAAGCAGGTTGAATGTGCCCAGCACATTGGTTTCCAGAAACACCTCAGGGTTCTCTATCGAGCGGTCGACGTGACTTTCGGCAGCGAAATTCACCACGAAGTCGGGATCCTCCTCACCAAGCAGGGACGATACCAGGGCCTTGTCCCCTATGTCCCCCTTGACGAACCTGAAATTCGGCAGCCCCGCCTCTGCGGCGAGGTTGGCCTCGTTGCCGGCATAGGTCAGAGCGTCAAGCACAACGACACGCGCTCCCGCCCCATGGACTTTGAATATGTATTTCACGAAGTTGGAGCCGATAAAGCCGGCGCCCCCCGTCACAAGGTAAGTTTTCATCAAGCAAAGTTACAAAATTTTTTCGTACATTCGCGGTTAGATATATCAAATTACAAAGAAAGCTATGGCTACCAAACCGTTTCACTACCAGAAGATGTTCCCCCTGGGACCTGACACTACTGAGTACTACCATCTTACCTCGGACTACGTTAAAGTAGAGAACTGGGGAGGCCACGAATTCCTTGTCGTAGACCCCGAGGCGCTCCGCGTGCTGGCGCGCCAGGCCACCCACGACAACGCGTTCATGCTCCGCCGGGAGCACAACCTGATGGTGGCCAAGATCCTCAACGACCCCGAGGCTTCCGACAACGACAAGTTCGTAGCTCTCACCATGCTGCGCAACGCCGAAATCGCAGCAAAAGGCCAGCTCCCGTTCTGCCAGGACACCGGCACCGCGATCGTCCACGGCGAGAAAGGACAACTCGTCTACACCGGTTGCGACGACGAGGAGATGCTCTCCCACGGCGTTTACGACACATACACCACCGACAACCTCCGCTACTCGCAGAACGCCCCGCTGAACATGTACGACGAGGTGAACACCGGGTGCAACCTCCCCGCGCAAATCGACATCCACGCCTCCGAAGGAGACGAGTACCACTTCGTGTTCGTGGCAAAGGGTGGCGGCTCGGCCAACAAGACATACCTCTACCAGGAGACCAAAGCCATCATCAACCCCAAGACCCTGGTTCCCTTCCTGGTCGAGAAGATGAAGACCCTCGGCACGGCGGCATGCCCTCCTTACCATATCGCCTTCGTGATCGGCGGCACATCGGCTGAGAAGAACCTCGAAACGGTGAAGAAAGCCTCTATCAAATACTACGACAACCTCCCCTCAACCGGCAACGAATACGGCCGAGCCTTCCGCGACGTGGAGCTGGAAAAGGAACTCAAAAAGGCTTCGGAGGAAATCGGCCTCGGAGCGCAGTTCGGCGGCAAATACTACGCCCACGACATCCGCGTGATCCGTCTGCCGCGCCACGGCGCCTCCTGCCCCATCGGCATGGGCGTCAGCTGCTCGGCCGACCGCAACGTCAAGGCGAAAATCAACCGCGACGGCCTCTGGATCGAGAAGCTCGACTCCAACCCCGGCGAGCTTATTCCCGAAGAGATGCGCCAGGCCGGCGAGTCGAACGCCGTTGAGATCGACCTCAACCGCCCCATGGCCGAAGTGCTCGCCGAGCTCGACAAGTACCCCGTGGCCACCCGCCTCAACCTCCGCGGCACAATCATCGTGGGCCGCGACATCGCCCACGCCAAAATCAAGGAGCGCCTCGACGCCGGAGAGCCGATGCCGCAGTATCTCAAAGACCACCCCATCTACTACGCGGGCCCCGCCAAGACCCCCAAGGGGATGCCCTCCGGCTCGTTCGGCCCGACCACCGCGGGACGCATGGACCCCTACGTCGACCAGTTCCAGAAAGCCGGCGGCTCGATGATCATGATCGCCAAGGGGAACCGCTCGCAGCAGGTGACCGACGCGTGCAAGAACAACGGCGGCTTCTACCTCGGCTCGATCGGCGGCCCCGCCGCGGTGCTGGCAAGCAACTCCATCAAGAAAGTAGAGCTGCTCGAATACCCCGAACTCGGCATGGAGGCCATCTGGAAAATTGAAGTGGAGAACTTCCCCGCCTTCATACTTGTTGACAACAAGGGGAACGACTTCTTCAAGGAAATCCAGGCCAAGTGCGCCGCCTGCCCCATCGCTAAATAAAACAGGCTCAAACGCCTAAACCGTAAAACCACAAACCATACACAACAAATTCCTAATGAAGGCATTACTGATGATCCTCGACGGGTGGGGCATAGGCAACCACTCAAAGAGCGACGCGATATACTCCACTCCGACACCATACTGGGACAGCCTCCTGGCAACCTATCCCCACTCACAGCTCCAGGCCTCCGGCGAGAACGTCGGGCTCCCCGACGGGCAGATGGGCAACTCCGAAGTAGGACACCTCAACATCGGCGCCGGCCGTGTGCTCTACCAGGACCTCGTGAAAATCAACAAGGCCATCGCCAGCGGCTCCATACTCGACAACCCGGAAATCAAAAGCGCCTTTTCCTATGCCAAGGAGAACGGCAAGGCCATACACTTCATGGGCCTGACCTCCACAGGGGGCGTGCACTCCTCGTTTGACCACCTTTTCGCCCTCTGCGACATCGCCAAGAAGTACGGCCTGGAGAAAACCTTCATCCACTGCTTCATGGACGGCCGCGACACCGACCCCCGTTCGGGCAAGGGCTTCATAGAGCAGCTCACCGAGCATTGCGAGAAATCGACCGGCGTGATCGCCTCCATCATAGGCCGCTACTACGCCATGGACCGCGACAAACGCTGGGACCGCGTCAAGGTCGCCTACGACCTGCTCGTGAACGGCGAGGGGAAACAGGCCACCGACATGGTCAAGGCCATGCAGGAGAGCTACGACGAGGGGGTCACCGACGAGTTCGTAAAGCCAATAAACAACTCCACCGTCGACGGCACCATCAAGCCCGGCGACTGCGTGATATTCTTCAACTACCGCAACGACCGCGCCAAGGAGATTACGATCGCCCTCACCCAGCACGACATGCCCGAACAGGGGATGAAGACCATCCCCGGCCTGCAATACTACTGCATGACCCCTTACGACGCTTCTTTCACCGGGCTGCACATACTCTTCCCCAAAGAGAACGTCGACAACACGCTGGGAGAATACATATCGTCTAAGGGTCTCAAACAGCTCCACATAGCCGAGACCGAGAAATACGCCCACGTCACCTTCTTCTTCAACGGCGGACGCGAGACCCCCTACGATGGTGAGGACCGCATACTGGTGAACTCCCCGAAAGTGGCCACCTACGACCTCCAGCCCGAGATGAGCGCCCCCGAAGTGGCCGACAAGCTCCGCGACGCCCTCCTCACGGAGAAATACGACTTCGCGGTCGTCAACTTCGCCAACGGCGACATGGTGGGACACACAGGCGTGTACTCCGCCATACAGAAAGCCGTGGAGACTGTCGACAACTGCCTGAAAGAGGTCGTTCCCGCCGCCCGCAAGGCCGGTTACGAGGTGATAATCATCGCCGACCACGGCAACGCCGACAACGCGGTGAACCCCGACGGAACCCCCAACACCGCCCACTCGCTCAACCCCGTGCCGTGTGTCTATGTGACCGACGACAAGAACGCAACCATAGAGAACGGCATCCTGGCCGACGTGGCACCCACTATACTGCACATAATGGGCCTCCCACAACCTGCCGAAATGACCGGCCATAACCTCATCAAAGGCTGATGCTCAACTACAACACGAACCAGAAACAGCTGATCCTGCCGGAATACGGGCGCAACATCCAGCGGATGGTCGACCATTGCCTGGCAATCGAGGACAGAGACGAACGCACCCGTTGCGCGCACACCATAGTGCGCGCGATGGGCAACCTATTCCCCGAGCTGCGCCAGGAGGAGAACCGCCACAAACTCTGGGACCACCTGATGATCATGGCCGACTTCAATCTCGACATTGATTTCCCTTGCGAGGTGATACAGGCCGCCGACCTCAAGACCGGGCCCGACGTGGTTCCGTACCCCCAGAACCGCTTCAACATGCGCCAATACGGAATTCTGACGCGCCGCATGATCGACGAGGCCGCCGAAATGCCCGAAGGCCCCGAACGCGACGAGGCCGTCATGCTCCTGGCCAACAACATGAAGAAGCAGATGCTCGCCGTGAACCCCGACGGAGTGGAAGACGCGAAAATCTTCGCCGACCTCGCCGAGCTGTCGGCGGGACGCGTGCTTCTCAGTCCCGAAACCACGCACCTGTGCGAGTTCAACATAGAGCTCCCACCCGCCAAAGGCAAGAAGAAGAAAAAGAAATGATTCTACGGACCGAGTTGAAGGAAATCGGGCGGCTCCAGAAACCCCACGGTATCAACGGCGAAATCACGGCATCCAGCCCCCTTGATTCCGGCGAGTTCTCGGCGCTACGCTGCATCGTGCTTGAAATCGACGGGATTTTCGTGCCGTTCTTCATCCGCGCCGTCCGCCCCAAAAGCTCGCAGACCGTCCTGCTGACAATTGACGGCGTCGCCTCGGAAGTCGAGGCCGCCAGCCTCTGCCCCGCCACCCTGTTTGCCCTCCGCGACGACATCAGCCGTCTGGAAGCCGAGCATAGCTCCGCCAACAGCCATGCGGCTGAATGTGACGAGGATTCCGCCGAGGTGGAAGAAGAAGGCTTCTACGCCGAAGACCTCGTCGGCTACACCGTCGAAAGCGACGACGGACTCTTACATGGAGAAATCATCGAGCTTGACGACTCCACGGACAACTACCTGTTCATCGTGCGCGACCGGCAGGGACGCAGGCTTATGCTCCCGGTGGCCGACGGCTCCATGATCGAGGAAATCGACCAGGAACGCCACCACCTCCTGCTATCCCTCCCGCAGGGACTGCTCGACATAAACAATTGACCGCCGCCGGTTGTCTTTAAATAAACAGCCACACCAACCGTTATGGAATTTGACGAACAAAAAGCGATAGAGTTTATCAACGCCAGGCTCGCGGAAGCAAGCCGGCCGACATATCCCGACGACGAAGTTCTCAACGTCATAGACATGATATGGGACTTCTACCAGGAAAACGGCATGCTCGACGTCGACCTCAGCGACGATGACGACGACGAGGATATCGAACCTGACCTCATCGACTATGTGACCCGCATGCTCCGCAAAGACCGGGATGCCAGTGTCGACCCCCAGGACGTGCCCCTGATGGTTCACGCGGAAATCGACTATGAGGATTCCGTGCTCTGACACCGGCTCCGCGCGCACGGCGCTCTGCCGCTTCCTCGCGGGAGCGGCAGCCGCGTTATTCGTCGTCGCGGCATCTCCGGCCGGCAACGCCGCGACCCCGCCGGAGACATCCGGACAAGCTGTCGACCTGTCGGAATATTCTCTCCATGAGAACCTGCATCTGCCCGAAGTCCCGAAGAAGCAGCAGCCCTACATCAAAGAGTATATGCTCCGCGAGGCCCGCTCGTTGCAGAAGATGGGCTACAAGATCGAGACGATGCGCCGGGGAGAGGTGGTCATCGCCTCCATTCCCGCGTCAAAGCTGTTCGCTGCCAACGACTCCGCGTTGCTGCCGGGCGCTGACACCCTGCTGAAAAACTTCCTGCCGTACTTCCGGGTGCCGGGACGCTTCAAGGTGATTCTCGCCATGCATTCCGACGACACCGGTTCCGAACCATACCTCTTCGACCTCACCGAGCGCCGGATCGTATCCCTCTATGACTACTTTGACGAACACGCCCGCCAGACCGAATTACTGATGGGCTATCCGATGGGGCCCTCCGAGCCGTTGGCGCCAAACGATTCGCGGCAGCGCCGCGAGGACAACCGCCGCCTGGAAATCTACATCGTCCCCGGCCCGGTACTCATCGCCGAATCCAAATCGAAACGCGTCTGACCGCCCCGCCATTGGAAAGTGGCATATAACGTTGGAACGCGACATATGACGTAGGGACACGGCGTGCCGCGTAAGATTGGCCCATACGGAAAACCGATAAGCCTCTCTTACGCGGCACGCCGCGTCCCTACGGATGTTTCCGCGTCCCGGCGGGTGTTACGTCCCGGCGGGGTGTTACGCTATCTCCGCGATTTGCTCGGGAGTCAAACCGTTGGCTATGAGAACGTCGGCGACTATGAAGCGGTCGAGGAACTCCTTTTTCAGGCCGAGGCAGGTGACCTTCACCGGCGCGTCGCCAAGATAGGCGGCTACTTTCTGGCCGAAACCGCCGTCAACGATGCCGTCCTCAATGGTTATCACATGGCGGTATCCTTTCAGCGCGTCGAGACACCCGGCATCCACACTTGACAGTACGCGCGGATTTATCACCGCGGGTGCGACTCCCTTGCCGCGGAGAATCTCCGCCGCTTTAAGCGCGGTCGGCAGGAACGATCCCTCGGCGATAATGGCGACTTCCGCGCCCTGCTCCACTACTTCATATTTTGAAAAGTCGGTATTCACCGGCGTTGACTGATGACGCACGGCACCCCCCGGAGTGCGGACCACGACAGGCCCGGCGGCAGAATCAACCGCATAGTCGAGCATCGCGAGATATTCCTCAGCCGAAGCGGGTGCCAGGTATGTGATGTTGGGGATATTCGACACCATGGCTATGTCGAAGAACCCGAGATGCGTCATATCGTTCATCCCGAACATGCCGCCGTAGAACACCACGAAGGTCGCCGGGAGGTTGTTGATAGCCACATCGTGCGACAACTGGTCGTAGGCCCTTTGCAGGAATGTGGAAACAACGCCAACGACGGGCCGCGCGCCTCCACGGGCAAGCCCGGCGGCCATTGTCACGCAGTCCTGCTCGGCAATGCCGACATCGACGAACTGCTTCCCGGCGGCCTCGCGCATCTCCGGTCCCCAGCCTATCGCGCCAGGAGTTCCGGCTGTAAGCCCGACCACGCTGCCGTTGTCGCGCATTTTCGACAATAGGTGGTGCGCGAAAATTTCCTGGTAGCTCTCGCCTTGTGCCATAACGAGGTTAGCCCCTGTTTTTGGATCGAACGGAGCGTTGTAGTGGAACTGCTCCTTGTGGGCTTCGGCGCATGGCAGCCCCATACCCTTCATCGTATTGATGTGGACGAGCACGGCGCGGTTCTGCCCCCTGGCCTCGCTGTAAGCCCTTATGAGCGACCGGAGGTCGTTCCCCTCCTCCACATAGATGTACTCGTAGCCCAGGGCGCGGAAAATATTGTTCTCCGCCGTCCCATTAGTCTTGCGCAGTTCGGCAAGATGGTTGTAAAGCTCGCCGTGGTTCTCCGCGATCGACATCTGGTTGTCGTTGAGAATCACTATGATGTTTGAACCCAGCTCAGGCGCGTAGTTCAGCGCCTCGAGCGCCATGCCGCCACCAAGCGACGCGTCGCCGATGAAAGCCACAACATTCTCCTTGCCCCCGGCCAGGTCGCGGGCCTTCGCCAGGCCGGTCGCCAGCGCGATGGAGGTAGAGGTGTGCCCCACCTCGAAAAGGTCGTACTCGCTCTCGCGGGGGCATGTGTAGCCCGTGACGTCGCCATAACGCGAGGGGTCAAGGAACGCCTCCATGCGCCCCGTCAGCATCTTGTGCGCATAGCTCTGGTGCGACACGTCGAACACAATCTTATCCTTCGGCGCGTCAAACACATAATGGAGCGCCACCGTAGCCTCGACAACTCCGAGGTTCGGCCCGACATGCCCGCCCCGCGCGGCCAGCTTCCGCGTCAGCGCCGCGCGCAGTTCCGCACTGAGCAGCTCCAGCCGCTCCATCGACATTCCCTTGATATCCGCCGGCGAATGTATCTCCCTGAGGTCTATTTCCATAACTCAAAAATATACTTATAACATTGTAATTCAGTTCTAACAGTTGCGAAATTAGCTTTTCCACGACAATTCGACCTTACCAATTTCCCAAAAATTCCAACCAATAAACCTTCATTGAATAGAAATCGCATATAGGTACGAACATAATTCCTGGTAAAAACACGCCCATCCCAGGTTTCGTTTCGGGAATTGCGGAGATTTTTGTAATTTTGCGGTCTATATAACGACGAAACAAGATATTTCACATCTCTTTGCCATGGCAAAAGAACTCAAAGACCTCACCAAGCGGGCCGACAATTACTCGCAGTGGTATAACGACCTGGTTGTCAAGGCCGACCTGGCCGAGCAGTCGCCCGTGCGCGGCTGCATGATCATCAAGCCCTACGGCTACGCCATCTGGGAACGCATGCAGCAGACCCTCGACGCGATGTTCAAGGAAACCGGCGTGCAGAACGCGTACTTCCCCCTGCTCATCCCCAAATCGTTCCTCTGCAAGGAGGCCGAGCATGTCGAGGGCTTCGCGAAAGAGTGCGCCGTAGTGACCCACTACCGCCTGAAAAACGACCCGGCCGGCAACGGCGTGGTGGTCGACCCCGAGGCGAAACTCGAAGAGGAACTTATCATCCGCCCCACTTCGGAGACTATCATCTGGAACACCTACCGCAACTGGATCACGTCCTACCGTGACCTCCCCATACTCTGCAACCAGTGGGCCAACGTGATGCGCTGGGAGATGCGCACACGTATGTTCCTGCGCACCAGCGAGTTCCTTTGGCAGGAGGGGCACACCGCCCACGCCACCCGCGAGGAGGCCGAGGCCAAGGCCAAGGAGATGCTCGAGGTCTACGCCTCGTTCGCGGAGAAATACCTCGGGCTGCCGGTAATCCGCGGCGTCAAGAGCGCCAACGAGCGCTTCGCCGGAGCCATCGACACCTACACCATCGAGGCCATGATGCAGGACGGCAAGGCATTGCAGTCGGGCACCAGCCACTTCCTCGGCCAGAACTTCGCCAAGGCGTTCGATGTGACATTCATCAACAAGGACAACAAGCCCGAATACGTCTGGGCGACTTCCTGGGGCGTTTCGACCCGCCTGATGGGCGCCATGATCATGGCCCACAGCGACGACAACGGCCTGGTGCTCCCCCCGCACATAGCCCCGATCCACGTTGTGATCGTGCCAATCTACAAGAACAACGAGCAGCTCGCGATGATTTCCGAAAAGGTCAAGCCGCTGATCGAGCAGCTCAAAGCGCTAGGAATACGCGTCAAATACGACGACGCCGACAACCGCCGACCCGGCTTCAAGTTCGCCGACTACGAGCTTAAAGGGGTGCCCGTGCGCCTCGCCATCGGAGCCCGCGACCTCGAGAACGGCACCGTCGAACTGATGCGCCGCGACACCCTCGAAAAGCAGGTCGAGCCGCTGGAAGGAATCGCGGAATTCGTCAAGAACCTCCTCGAGGAAATCCAGCAGAACATCTACGACAAAGCCCTCGCGCGCCGCGAGGAGATGACACGCAAGGTGGACACCTGGGACCAGTTCAAGGAGGAAATCGAGAAAGGCGGCTTCCTGATGTGCCACTGGGACGGCACCCCCGAGACCGAGGAGCGCATCAAGGCCGAGACAAAGGCCACCATTCGCTGCATACCCGTGGACGCTCCCGAAGAGGAAGGCAAGGACATGCTGACCGGCCTCCCCTCCCACCGCCGCGTGGTAATAGCCCGCAACTATTAACGCGAGAATCCGCCGGCACACTCGCGACAACTCCAACCAACCTCTCTTGAATGGTTCTCGCAATCGTAATACCCTGCTACAACGAAGAGCAGGCGCTTCCGATAACCGCTGAAAAGCTCCTTCGGCTCCTCGACCGCATGGCGGCCGAGGGGCTGACGGCGCCTGACAGCTACCTCTTATGCTGCGACGACGGCAGCCGCGACCGCACATGGCAGGTGATCGAGGAGCTGCACCTACGCGACAAGCGCGTCAGGGGAATCAGCCTCGCACATAACCGGGGGCACCAGAACGCTCTGCTGGCGGGCCTGATGACCGCCCGCGGGCGCTGCGACGCCGCGGTGTCGATTGACGCGGACCTCCAGGACGATCCTGAGGCCATCGTCAGGATGGTACGGGAATTCCACAATGGTAAGGAGATTGTCTACGGCGTGCGTTCCTCGCGCGACAGCGACACCTGGTTCAAGCGCACCTCGGCCCACGCCTTCTACTCCTTCCAGAAAAACATGGGGCTGGAGACGGTCTACGACCACGCCGACTACCGCCTCATGAGCAACCGCGCCCTCGACCTGCTGAGCCAGTACGGCGAGAGCAACCTCTTCCTGAGGGGGATAATACCGCAGATAGGCCTCGACACAGCCGTGGTGACATATCCGCGCGCCGAACGCGTGGCCGGCGAATCGAAGTATCCCCTGAAAAAGATGCTGAGCTTCTCCATCGACGGTATCACCTCGTTCTCGGCGCGCCCGATGCGCTGGATTTTCATGACCGGGCTGGTGCTGCTGGCGGTGGCCCTGCTGGTGACGGTCTACGTCTTCGTCTCATACTTTTTCAGCGACCATATAAGCGCCGGGTGGGCGTCACTGATGCTGTCGGTGTGGATTCTCGGTTCCATGATACTGATCGCCATCGGCATAGTGGGCGAATACATCGGCAAGATCTTCAACGAGGTAAAGCACCGCCCGAGATACGCCATCCGCGACACCCTATGGGACTGACCCGCTTCCTTCGCCACATACCGGTCGCGCTGCTGGCCGGGATGCTGCTGGCCGCGTGTTCCTCAACAAGGCATGTGCCGAGCGGGCAGAGGCTTCTCGACAAGGTGGAAATCAGAGTGGCCGACACCTCGCGGGTAGCGGCAAAGGACTTCAACAACTACCTGCGACAGACACCCAACCACAGGGTGCTCGGCCTGGCAAAGATGCAGCTCGGGGTATACAACCTCTCCGGGGCCGACTCAACCAAAGGTTTCAACCGCTGGCTGCGCAAAATCGGGGAGCCGCCGGTAATCGCCGACTCCTCACTGACCGACCAGAGCGCCCGGCAGCTGCGCCTGGCACTCGTGAACCGGGGCTACAACGAGGCCCGCGTGAGTGTCGACACCACGCGCCTGGAAGAGAAGAAGATTTCCCTCCGCTACGACCTCTATCCCGGCGCCCCGCACAGAATCCGCTCCATCAGGTATGAAATCGGCAATCCGGCGTTGAGAGAGACCATCATGGCCGACTCGGCGCGGTTCCCCGTCGCCCCGGGCGACCGCCTCGACCGGGACCGCCTCGACGCCCAGCGCGCCATGATCGCGGAAAACCTGCGCGACCGCGGCTTCTTCGCTTTCTCAAAGGAATACATATCGTTTACCGCCGACACCGCGGCCGGGAGCAAGGAGGTCGACCTTACCATGACGCTCCGGCCACACCGCATCGGCGACCCTTCGGGCCAGCTCGCGGCCCCTGACGGCCGTGACCGCGGTTATTCGCGCTACCGGTTCAGGGACATCTACGTCGTGACAGACTTCTCGCCTGGCGACAACACCAACGACTTCCACTTTCCCGGGCGCGACACCGTATGCTGCGGCGGCCTGAAGATTCTCTACGGCCCCGACAGATTCCTGAAACCGCGGGCCATCGACGACCAATGCTTCATAAAACCAGGCAGACTGTTCTCCTCGCAGGCGATTGACCGCACCTACGAGGGCTTCAACCGCCTGGCCGTGCTGCGCTACGTCAACATCATAACGCGTCCCGCCGGATTCGACGGCGAGTCGGAGGGGCTCGACGTGTTCATCCTTCTGTCGCGCACGCGCAAACAGGGAATAACCGCCGAGCTCGAAGGGACAAACTCGCAGGGCGACCTCGGCATAGGGGGCGCCCTCACATACACCAACCGCAACCTCGCCCACGCCGGCGAAATTCTCAACATAAAGGTCCGCGGAGCTTACGAAAGCCTCTCCGGGAAACTCGACAACCTCATAAACGACCGCTACACCGAGCTGGCGGCCGAGGCATCGCTGACTTTCCCGAAATTCAAGGCCCCGTTCATCGCCTCTGACTTCAAGGCCAAGATGAGGGCTTCCACCGAGTTCGCCCTGACGTTCATGCGCCAGGAGCGCCCGGAATACACCCGTCTGATGTTCGGCGGAGCCTGGAAATACAAATGGGCGAACCGCTCGAACACCGCCCGGCGCACCCTCGACCTGGTGGACATAAACATAGTGAACCTCCCGAAGTCAACCGCCGACTTCATTGACCACATAGCCCCCTCGAACCCACTGCTACGCTACTCCTACGAGGATCATTTCATAATGCGTATGGGCTACGCCGTATACATCACCAACAGGCGCCCGGCCGCCTCCGGGCTTGACAACGCCCGCAAACGCTTCCAGATAAACACCTACACCCTGCGCGCCTCCGGAGAGATCGCCGGCAACCTGCTCTACGGCATCTCGAACCTCGTCGGGCAGAAGCGCGAGGGGGGTGTTTACCGTGTTTTCGGCATACAGTACGCCCAATACGTCAAGGGAGAGTTCGACTACACGATCAACCACGCCATAACCACCCGGAACTCCATCTCCTTCCATGCCGGCGCCGGACTGGCGATCCCCTACGGCAACTCGACGATGGTGCCATTCGAGAAACGCTTCTTCGCCGGAGGAGCCAACAACGTGCGCGGATGGGGCGTGCGCACCCTCGGCCCCGGAGCCTACGACAGCCGCAACTCCGTTACAGACTTCATAAACCAGTGCGGCGACATATCGGTAATCCTCAACCTCGAATACCGCAACAAGCTATTCTGGGTGTTCGAGGGAGCGCTCTTCATCGACGCCGGCAACATCTGGACCATCAAGGAGTACCCCAACCAGCCCGGCGGCGCCTTCCGTTTCAAGAAATTCTACAAGCAGATCGCAGCGGCCTACGGCATAGGCATCCGAATGGACTTCACCTACTTCCTACTCCGCTTCGACCTCGGCATGAAAGCCCACAACCCCGCCCGCGGCCAGGAGCCATGGCCCCTGCTCCACCCCTCCTGGCGCCGCGACGCCACCTTCCACTTCTCCGTCGGCTACCCCTTCTGAAACTATTGCATACAAACAAATATCCAGCATCACCATCCGTTAACCCATTTTAACAATTGGGGGGGTAATTCTCTTATATAATCGTAATTTCGCGGTAATATATAAACTCATCACAAACACACAATGAAAAAGTTATCAAAGTATCTACTATGGGCACTTCTCTCCGTAGGATGTTACGGATGCGCCACTGACGAACCTGACAACGAGAATACAGGCGCGACAGAAGGCAACGACAACTCCGGAAACGGAAGCGAAAACAACGGAGATGGCAACGAACCGGGCGCATCTGACACCTGGGGAGATCTAATCGTCACAATAGACGGAAGCTCATCCACAATCCAGTCTTACAAAAAAATTGACGAATCGTCATTCCTTATTGATGGGATAAGGTATCTGATTACCGACACTCACATCGACGTGACAGGATATGACAGCCAGACAATAGCCGACTCAGTGACAATATTCGGGGAAGTCAATATAAAAGGAATATCCTATCCCACCCTGGCGATAAGGAAAGGCGCTCTTATGAATGCCGGTTTCACAAGGTGCAAACTCCCATCGTCGCTTCGCAATATCGAGCCTCACGCTTTTGAAAAAAGCGGAATCACCAAACTGGTTCTGCCAGAAGGAATAAACACGATTGAAAGCAGCTGCTTCGCCAACAGCGCACTGACAGACATCGAGATTCCGGCATCCGTACACGCCATAGGCAGCCAGGCTTTCGCCTATTGCGCAAATCTCAAGGATGTAAAGCTCCCCGCCAATATAATCCTTGGAGATTCGGCTTTCACGCAAAGCGGCCTTAAATCTGTCGAGGTCAACTCACCATCCATTCCTCCCTACGCTTTTAACGATTGCGCCGATTTATCATCCGTCACTCTCGAGGCAGGACAAATCAGACCCCACGCCTTCACCGGCTGCGGCAGCCTTAGCGCAATAAGAATGAAAAACGCCACTCCGCCGGCCATAGACCAGTCATTCGACATCACAGACGGGTCAAAACATCCTGCAAAGCTGCACGTTAGCAAATCTTCCTATTATCATTATATCTTCAGCGAATGGGGTGACTTATTCAATGTTTACGACGAATCAGGGAACAACCTCTCTGCCGGCTGGGAAAAACTCGGCATTGGCACATTCACCGAGGGATTTGTCACGCAATATTGGGGAGAACAACCCACAACCCACCAGACATACATAATGAAACACAAGGATAACGATCAATTATTCCGCCTGATCAATCCGTATCGCTTCGGCTTTGGATATCCTCTGGCGGACTCTTCGACAGACGCGCCGGGAGAAGGCCCGTGGCACATTGACGTGGACTGCACCAGGCGCGACATGGTCGTTATCAGACCCCAACGAACCGGGTTCTTGGTAGGTAACGAACAGATAATCGCCAACGCCGCCGGCTGCGGCCTCAACGGATCAGATACCTACGACAAGAACTCCCGCACCATTACGATTAACTTCCCTATGCTTTCAGGTGACGGAGGAATAACCTGGAACCAAGTGTGGAAAGTCAAGCCTTTCGTCCCAGCAAAAATCGTACTGCCGGACAAATAAACACTACGACCGTCAAACAGGGAATATACGAGCTGTGACCAGGCAAATAGGAAATATCCGCAAATTTGAGGAATGAGAGCCACACGCTCGGCGTTGCGCCATTACTATATCTATGTATGAATAATACAAATATCCGACACACAAACAAAACAGGCATCTTTGGATGATTGAATCTCAACCAAAGATGCCTGTTGTTTTAATTTTGCGCATGCGTCGCTCAGGTGGGCTGAATATCCAGCCGCCTCCCTTGCCGAGGTCGTGCATGCGGCGTACCGACACATCCAGTAGGAGTGCGCAACGCCACCTTCCACTTCTCCGTCGGCTACCCCTTCTGACCATCATAACGGGCCAAGCAGATATTCCGCCGCATTGGCTGGTGTAACCACTTTGAAAGTAGCCGGGCGATACGTCTCAGTGAACATCTTCGGGGCTTTCACATTTGCCTTCCCCGGATTCCATTTACATTCCACCGCCGTCAACATTCCGTCGGCCTCCTCTATCAGATCGATTTCCTTCTGCTGCTGCGTCCGCCAAAACCACAAATTCACAAACGACCTGTCATAACTAATCTGCTTCAAACGCTCGGAAACCACAAAGTTCTCCCACAGCGCTCCAACATCGTCGCGGTTCTCGACCTCACGGAAATCCGCTATAACCGCGTTCCTTATTCCCAGGTCATAAAAGTATATTTTCTTGCTCGCCTTTAACTCATTGCGCAGGTTTCTCGCGTAACTGCCAAGCCGAAACACGACGAAACTTTTTTCCAGCAAGTCGATATAGCGCTCGACAGTCTTGGGGTCGAGGCCGACAAGCATTCCGATCTCACGGTAGGAAATCTGATCGCCAATCTGTCTGGCAAGAGCTTGAAGCAAAGCCACAAGTCTGTCGGGTTTTGAAAGTCCGTCGAGCTGGAGGATATCCTTATACAGGTAGCTCGAAGAGAGTTCTCGCAGTACCTCCCTTTCCTCTCCCGGAGAAGTAACGACCTCGGGATAGTAGCCGTAAACCATCCTGTGAGGAATCAGCCGGGTCTCAGTCAACGGATTAGTATGACGAGCCATCTCTTTGAACGACAGCGGGAACATCTGGAACTCTCTTTTCCGCCCTGTCAGCGACTCGTTAACCTTGGATGCGAGCTGGAATGAGGAACTCCCGGTTGCTATGACCTGCACTCCGGGAATCTGGTCTGTAACCAACTTTAATTTCAGTCCTATGTCGGCAATTCTCTGGGCCTCGTCAACGATGAGCAATTTTTTATTCGCCAGGAACAAGCGCATACGGTCGGAAGTCATATTGTTGAACAGCTCCCTTACGTCGGGATCATCGCCATTGAGCCACAAAGCATCGTCACGATCAGAAAACATCTCGTGAAGCATGGTTGACTTTCCAACCTGCCTGGCGCCCATTATTATTATCGCTTTCCCAGAACCGACAAGTGCCTCAACAGCCGGTTTCAATTGTCGTTTAATCATCGATTCAGATTTAATTTCCGCAAAGTTAATGAAATTTGCGGATTCCATTCCGCAAATTTTATAATAAATAAGGAATGGATTCCGCAAATTTTATAATATTTGAGGAATGAGAGCCACACGCCTGTCATTAAGCCATATGCTATCTCGGTATGAATCAAATAAATATCCGGCGCATTAAAACAACAGGCATCTTTGGTTGATTCTCAACCAAAGATGCCTGTTGTTAATGTGGTACAGGAACCGCTCAGGCGGGCTCGCCGAAGCGGTTGGCGGCGGGCTCGCCGGCGGTGGCCGCCAGGACGATGAACCATATCCAGCCTACGAGGGGCACGAGGTTGATGAATATCCAGCCGCCTCCCTTGCCGAGGTCGTGCATGCGGCGAACCGACACACCCAGTCCGGGTAGCAGGAGCGCGAGGCTCACGAGTCCCTGCACGATGGTGATGAACGCGGGTGCCTGGCCGTTGCTGCCGAAAATCACGCCGAGGCCGCTGAGGACAGCCATGATTATAAACTGGAAGAGCGCGAAGTACCAGAATTCGGCACGTCCGGCGCGTCCTTTGAAGCAAACGTACTTGTTTAGCACGGTTGTGACTGCTTGCTTGAAATCCATAGGGAAAAGCTTTAATTATGCGATTAGTGTAATTGTATTGCGCGAATATACGATATTTCCCCGGCACGCCCAACCGCGGAGGGCTTAAATTCACTCGACCCTGCGTAGTTTGGGCGCGAGGTAACGGCCCGTATGGGATTCCGGAGTGGCGGCCACCTGCTCGGGGGTACCGGCGGCCACGAGGCCCCCTCCGGCCGCCCCACCCTCCGGGCCGAGGTCGATAACGTGGTCAGCCATCTTTATGACATCGAGATTATGCTCTATAATGACCACGGTGTGACCCTGGGCTATAAGCCTGTTGAACGAATCCATCAGCAGGTTTATGTCATGGAGGTGGAGGCCGGTCGTCGGCTCGTCGAAAATGAACATCGTCGGCTCAGGCTTCTCCATGCCCAGGAAGTAGGCCAGCTTGACGCGCTGGTTCTCGCCACCGGAGAGCGTCGAGGAGGACTGCCCGAGCTTTATGTATCCAAGCCCCACGTCGCGCAACGGCTTGAGGCGCTTCACAACGCGGGCCTCCGCGGCCCCTTCCCCCTCCGAGAAGAACTCGATGGCCTGGTTGACGGTCATGTCGAGGATGTCGGAGACCGACTGGCCGCGATAGTGTATGTCGAGCACCTCGCGCTTGAACCTCTTGCCGCCGCAAGCCTCGCAGGGAATGGTTATGTCGGCCATGAACTGCATCTCTATCGTAATCGTGCCCTCCCCCTTGCACTCCTCGCAGCGTCCACCCTCGGCGTTGAACGAGAAGTAAGCCGGGGTGAACCCCATCTGCTTCGCTCCCTGCTGGGCGGCGAAAAGCTGGCGGATCTCGTCGTAGGCTTTGAGGTAGGTAGCTGGATTGGAGCGCGTGGAGCGCCCTATGGGGTTCTGGTCGACAAACTCCACACCTTTCACCCTCGCGAGGTCGCCCCGCAGGCCGCGGGAAGCGCCCGGAGCGTCGGAGCTCTCGCCGAGATGGCGCAGAAGCCCGCGGTAGAGTATGTCGCGCACAAGCGTCGACTTGCCGGAACCGCTGACACCGGTCACCACCGTCAACACCCCGAGCGGGAACTTCACATCGATGTCCTTAAGGTTGTGCTCGCGCGCCCCGACCACCTCAATGCAGTCGCGCCATTTGCGGCGCGCCGCGGGCACCGGTATCGACATACGCCCGGTAAGGTACTTGGCCGTATAGCTCCTGTCCGCCTCCGGGAGGGCAGAAATCGGTCCCTGGAACACAATCTCGCCACCAAGACGGCCGGCATCGGGCCCGACATCGACAATCCAGTCGGCGGCCTCCATGATCTCCGGGTCGTGCTCAACCACTATCACCGTGTTGCCGAGCCGCTGGAGCGAGCGGAGCACCCCTATAAGCCGCTCCGTGTCGCGGGAATGGAGGCCGATGCTCGGCTCGTCGAGTATGTAGAGCGAGCCTATGAGCGCGGATCCGAGAGAGGTAGCGAGGTTTATGCGCTGGCTCTCGCCCCCGGAGAGCGACGAGCTGAGGCGGTCGAGCGTCAGATAGTCCAGCCCTACATCCGAAAGGAACGCCAGGCGGTGGCGTATCTCTGTGAGCAGCCGGGCGGCCACCGCCGCGTCATGCTCCGAGAGGACGAGATTGTCAAACCACGCCCGAAGCTCGGAAACCGGCATCGTTACCAGCTCCGTAATCGTGCGTCCTCCGACCTTCACATACGACGCTTCGGGGCGCAGGCGCGTCCCGCGGCAGTCGGGGCATAGCGTCTTGCCGCGGTAGCGCGCGAGCATCACGCGGTACTGTATCTTATACTGGTTGGCCTCAAGCATGCGGAAGAAGCCGTCGATGCCCTCGAACCCGGCCCCGCCGTGCCAGAGGAGGTCTTTCTCGGAACGGGAAAGATCGGCATACGGCCGGTGAATCGGAAATCCCGTCTGCGCCGCCATACGGATGAACGCGCGCTTCCACTCGCCCATCTTGTCCCCCTTCCAGCAGGCGACCGCGTCGTCGTAGACCGACAGCGCCGGGTTTGGAACGACGAGCCTCTCGTCGATTCCCACACAGCGGCCGAACCCCTCGCACCGTGGGCACGCGCCGTAAGGGTTGTTGAAGTTGAACAACAGGTCGCTCGGCTCGACGAACTTTATGCCGTCGGCCTCGAAACGCTTCGAGAAATCATGCCGGCGCACGTCGCCCCCCTCCGTCCACACTATCAGCGATGCCTCGTCGCCCCCCTCGAAGAAAGCCGTCTCGGCGGAATCCGCCAGGCGCGACACCTCGTCGGCCTCCCGGCTGACGGCGAGGCGGTCAACCAGCAGCTCGTAGCCAGGATTGGTTTCAGGAGGGTTCGGAGCGCCGGTAATATCCTCGAACGGCACGAAGCGCCCGTCGCGGAACAGGCGCGAATATCCCCCCTTGCGCAGAATCTCGAGGTGGCTGGCGAACGAGCGCCCTTGTGGCACCCGGAGGGGAGCGGTAACCGCCAGGCGCGTGCCCTCGGGATAGGTGCCGGCCGTGTCAACGATGTCGGCCACCGAGTGCTTGCGCACCTCCGCTCCCGACACCGGAGAATAGGTATGCCCCACCCTGCCGAACAGCAGCCGCATATAGTCGTAAATCTCGGTCGAAGTCCCCACGGTGCTCCGCGGGTTGCGGGTGTTCACCTTCTGCTCGATGGCGATTGCCGGCGGAAGCCCCCTGATAAAGTCGCACTCCGGCTTGCGCATCTTCCCAAGGAACTGCCGGGCGTAGGCCGAGAGGCTCTCGACATAGCGCCGCTGCCCCTCGGCATAAATCGTGTCGAAGGCGAGCGACGACTTGCCGGAGCCGGAAAGCCCGGTCACGACAACCAGTTTCCCGCGCGGAATCTCCAGGCTCACGTTTTTCAGATTGTTGACCCTCGCACCGCGGATCTCGATCATGCCTTCCGCGCCGCCGGGAGCGTTCGTATGCTGTTTTTCGGCCTTTTTCATCTATCGTTGGAATATTATTCTATATAAACGGAACAATACTTCGGTTATTTTTTGAGAATTTGTTAACGGCTCCGAGGAGCCAAGTG